>NZ_JASPJP010000013.1:0-63735 GCF_030232615.1 Corynebacterium sp. MSK035 | reverse complement strand
AATCGGCATCCAGAAAGGCCAAATCTAACCCCCGCGCGACACGCCGAGCCAGACACACATTTTGTCGTTTAACCCGGCGTTCTTGCCCCCTCCCCTTCTACATCCCCAAAACGCAAAAATCCCCCGGCCTTACGACCGGGGGATTTTGTTCCTTGTGGAGCTTAGGGGAATCGAACCCCTGACCTCCTGCTTGCAAAGCAGGTGCTCTACCAATTGAGCTAAAGCCCCGTACACCGAGCAATTATACCTTGTTCGGCAGTGGGCCTAGGAGGACTTGAACCTCCGACCCCTTCGTTATCAGCGAAGTGCTCTAACCGCCTGAGCTATAGGCCCCGTGGAACGAGATATAACTTAACCCGTAACCATGACACTTCACAAATCGCCTGGTCAGAGGCCTAAATATTGAGTTAAAAAGCAGTCATTAAGTAGTCATTACGGCTACTCCATAACCAGATCACTGAAAACACCTCTGAACCAACGCGGCCCCGGGGCCACCGAACGGGGGTGACACCGGGGCCAGCGGGAGGCTAGGCAGCCTAGTCGTCGTCGGCAAGCGAAATCTTGAGACCTCCGACGAGACCGCCGCAAGCGTTGTAGATGACCGCGCCGAGGGCCATGAGCCCAATCGACAGCACCCACCACAGCGCTCCTACAGCGGCCGCCAGGCCAAGGACGAGACCCGCGCTGATGGAATCCTCCCCGCCGACCATTTCACTAATCGGAGCGAGCAATCCCATCCCGGAGAGCAAGAGGTAGAGCAGGCCAACCGCGGCAAGCCAGACGAGGAAGCCAATGAAACCAGTGGCCGCCGTAATGCGCATGGCGGACCAGGGGCTCACCTTGTCGACTACCAAGTTAGTTTCGGCCATACGCTTACTCCTTCTCCGCCTCCGAGTCACCGGACTCAGCGGCACCGGTGCTCTTGGTCGCGCCGGTGCGCTTCGGGACTACGTCCAAGGTTCCGGCCTCAGAGACCTTAGAAGCGGTCTCTTCGCCCTCATCCTCGACGTTGCGGTCGATAGCCAGCAGTTCCACGCCGTCAGCGAGGTTGACCAGGCGCACGCCCTTAGTGGCACGCGAGGTGGCGCGAATCTCGTTGACGTTGGTGCGGATGATGTCGCCGGCGGAGGTGACAGCGAAGATTTCGTCGTCGTTGTCGACCACCAGGGCACCCATCAGCGGTCCACGCTTCGGGTCGTACTTGAGCGTCAGCACGCCCATACCGCCGCGGTTCTGCGGGGTGTACTCGCTGAGCTTGGTCTTCTTGCCGAAGCCGCCGGTCGTGGCGACCAGCAGGTTGTGCTCTTCCTCGACCACGACCATGCTGAGCAGCTTGTCGTCGCCCTTGAAGCGCATGCCCTGGACACCGGCGGTGGCGCGGCCCATCGGGCGCAGCGCGTCGTCGGAAGCCGTAAAGCGGATGGCCTGGCCACGCTCAGAGACGAGCAGCAGGTCATCGTCAGCAGAGCACAGACGAGCACCGATGAGGGAGTCGCCTTCGCGCAGGTTGATGGCAATCAGGCCAGCGGAGCGAGCAGACTCGCAGTCCTCCAGGCGGGACTTCTTGACCTTGCCTTCGCTGGTGGCCAGCACCAGGTACGGGCTGTCCTGGTAGCTCTGAATCTGCAGCACCTCGGCGATGCGCTCCTCCGGCTGGAACTCCAGCAGATTGGCGACATGCTGGCCGCGGGCGGCGCGAGTGGCCTCCGGCAGTTCGTAGGCCTTGAGTCGGTAGACGCGACCCTTGTTGGTGAAGAACAAAATCCAGTCGTGCGTGGAGCAGACGAAGAAGTGGCGGACAATGTCGTCCTGCTTCAGGTCCGCACCGCGCACGCCCTTGCCACCACGGCGCTGGGCCTTGTAGGCATCGACCTTGGTGCGCTTGGCGTAGCCCGTGGAAGTAATGGTCACAACCACGTTTTCGCGGGCGATGAGGTCCTCTTCGGTGACGTCGCCCTCAGCGGCCACAATCTGGGTACGACGGTCATCGCCGTACTTCTCCACGACCTCGCCCAGCTCTTCCTTGACGATGGCGCGCTGACGCTCCGGCTTGGCCAGGATGTCCTTCAGGTCGGCGATCTCGAGCTCGATCTCAGCCAACTCGTCAATGATCTTCTGGCGCTCCAGAGCAGCCAGGCGACGCAGCTGCATCGCCAAAATGGCGTCAGCCTGAATCTCGTCGATTTCGAGCAGACCCATCAGGCCCGTGCGCGCGGTATCAACCGTGGCGGACCGGCGAATCAGGGCGATGACCTCGTCCAACATATCCAGAGCCTTGACCAGGCCGCGCAGGATATGGGCGCGCTTTTCCTTCTCGTCCAGGCGGAACTGGGTCCGTCGAACAATGACCTCAATCTGGTGGGCGACATACAGCGTCACCATCTGGTCAATGCGCAGCGTACGCGGCACACCGTCGACGATGGCGAGCATGTTCGCACCGAAGCTGGTCTGCAGCTGGGAGTGCTTGTACAGGTTGTTCAGCACCACACGCGGTACGGCGTCGCGCTTGAGCTTGACGACGATACGCATGCCCCACTTCAGGTCAGATTCGTCATCAATCGAGGCAATGCCCTGCAGACGCCCGTCCTTGACCTGATCCGCGATGTTGGCAATCATGCGGTCCGGGTTGACCTGGTACGGCAGCTCAGTGATGACAATCGACTGACGGGTGCCCTCCTGCTCAATCGAGGTCACACCGCGCATGCGAATCGAACCACGGCCGGTGGTGTAGGCCTCCTTGATGCCCTTATCGCCGACAATTTGGGCGGCAGTTGGGAAATCCGGGCCCTTGATGCGCTCCATGACCGCATCCAGCGTGGTCTTTTCATCCGCTTCCGGGTTGTCCAGGCACCAGTTGATGGCATCCGCGACCTCACGGAGGTTGTGCGGTGGGATGTTGGTGGCCATACCGACGGCAATACCGCCGGAGCCGTTCATCAACAGCTGCGGGACACGCGACGGCAGAATAACCGGCTCTGTCGTACGACCGTCGTAGTTCGGCTGGAAATCGACGGTGTTTTCGCGAATATCGCGCACCATTTCCATGGCCAACGGCGTCAGACGGGCCTCGGTGTAACGCATAGCTGCGGGGCCGTCGTCACCGCGGGAGCCGAAGTTACCCTGACCGTCGACAAGCGGATAGCGCATGGACCACGGCTGCGCCATGCGCACCATGGTGGCGTAAATAGGGATGTCGCCGTGCGGGTGGTAGTTACCCATCGTGTCCGAAACCGGCTTTGCGGACTTCACATAGCCGCGCTCCGGGCGGTAGCCGTTGTCGAACATGGCGTAGAGAATGCGGCGGTGCACCGGCTTGAGACCATCACGGATCTCCGGCAGCGCACGGCCAACAATCACGCTCATGGCGTAGTCGATATAGCTCGACTGCATCTCTTCATTGATGTCGATCGGGCGAACCTGGTGGCCCAATACTCCACTTCCGAAAGATGAGCCGTCGTTGTTGTTATCGTCGCTCAATGACTGCTTCCTTTACTTAAAAGAGGTTCGCATCCATTCTACAGGGCTTTAGAGCCCGCTTTACGACGCCGTGTGCAACTTTTCGATACCATTGTGGTATCAAATCTGGGGTTTTAGGCCTGATAGCGAGAAACAAACTAGCGCAGTTAAGAAGCGCAGTTAGATAGCAGGGAGCAAATGCGATGGCGATGACCTTGAGGCTCACGAAAGAACAGGACACCGCCTTGGCTCTGCTGGCGCACATGGAGGGCGTGTCTAAACACGAGGCCGTCATTCGCGCCATCGAATCCGCCGCCACGAGAGCCCTTCAACAAGGTCAGGCCCGGGAAATTACGGCAAGCGTAATTGATACCGACATGGCGCTGCTGCGAAAGTTGAGCTCCCCAAGGCCCCGGGGAGCACAGGAATGAGCGCGCCCCAGATTCAGCCTCTCAGCGAGGCCGCTATCCTGGCGGCTACCGATGAACTGGTGGCCACAGTGCCGGAATTGGCCGACGCTACACTTGCGAGGCCGTGGACAATCAGCGCTATTGTCGCCGCCAGCTCAGGAGTCATTGCTGGTCACCGTAGCTTTCCCGCGATTTCTGCGGCAGCGCAGGCGGTCGCTTACGCAACGTTTCACGTGAAACCACTAAGTTTTGGCAACACCGCACTGGGCGCACTACTTGCACACATACTCCTCACCACCAACGGCGAAGAGCTGTCATTCGCAGAGACGTGGGATCTGGTCAAAGGCGGCACTTAGCCGGGGACAGGGCCTAGTCACTCTTTCGGGTAAACGGGCTGGTCGGAATGCGATTGCCGGACTCCAGCCGGCCCGTGTAATACGCCGTGGCCTCACCTTCAGCCAGCTCAACCTCGTACCAACCATCACGGACATAATCAGCCGTCCGGTCCTGCCCGCCAACTAGAACACGTCCCGCCGCGTGCTCCAAAGTGACCTCCGGCAACTCTTTCGCCGTCTTGCTGAATACACGCAGGAAGCGGTCCGGGCCGCACACGGTAAGTTCGCGCTCCAGGAGTCCAATTCGCAGCTCTAACGTACCGAGCACCGTGTGATGCTCCACCTTATTGCCACTGTAAACAGCGAAAACAGCCTCACGGGAACCGTCATTGACCAGCACAAGATTGCCGCCTTTGAGATAGGCGTGCAGCCGGTACGGTGTCGGCAGCGCGGTCGCCTGCTCGGACTCCTGCACAGGATAGTCACCGGCCGGCTCCGCCTCCCAGCGCTTCACAAACTCCGGCGCTGGTCCCGGCTGCTCTGGAAGCTGCATTCCCGTAGACGCCGAGAAGTCCAGTGTGGATACCAAATCACCACATACCCGACGACGCCAATCAGTGATATTTCCGCAGCTCACGCCGGTGACTTGCTCCAGGAAACGGATCACCGAAGTGTGATCGAAGACCTCTGAGGACACCAAACCACCCACCGACCACGGTGAAATGACAGTCATCGGGACGCGGAAACCGAGCCCCTTCGGCTTGCCCAGGTACCACTCCCCCGGCTCATTCTTCGGCGGCAGCGGCGGCACCACATGGTCGAAGTAACCATCAAACTCGTCAAAGTTAATCAGGAAGACGGTCTTGGCCCACACCTCCGGGTTGGAGGCCAACGCATCCAACAGGCGGTAAGTGATATTCGCCGACTGAATCGGCGAGGACGCTCCCGGGTGCTCGCTTTCCGCGGCCGACGGCACAATCCAGGACACCTTTGGCAGCTGTCCGGATTCAACGTCCCGTCGGAAAGCATCAGCGAGCGTGCCCGGCTGGCGACGGTAAAGCGCACGATCGTAGAGATTCCGCTCTGTGTTCGGCAGCTTATCCACGGCCGCATTCAGTCGATCAATCATGTCCTGCTGCTCAGCTGTCGGCGGCGTGCCATCACCCATCGCCCCAAGCAACTCATAAAAGCCAGTCAGATCGAGCCCTGGCAGTCCGGCCTCGCGGATGACCTTGCGGCCAATATCCCTAAACGAGGCAAAGAAATCCAGATTGTTATCCGTATAGTTATCCCACTCCTGGTAGACGCGCCACGAAATTCCAGCCTCCGTGAGCTCCTCAGCGTAGGTGCGCCACCTGTACCCCGGGTGCGTCGGCTCGTACGCCGCATTGCCAACCGCTCCAGTCCCCCACGGTTCCTTTCGGGTATCACCCGAAAACAGGTAGTTGCGGTTCGGGCTTGTCGACGTAGGCATCGAGGAAAAGTAACCATCGCAGATAGTGAACGTCTCTGCGAGAGCGAATTGGAACGCGATGTCCTGGCGGTCATAACAGGCCATCGTGCCCTTGCCCTTGGCCTCGATCCAGCCGTTACAGCGGCCGCCGTTTAGTGCAACCTGCCCGTCTTCCCAACCGTGCGGCAAACTTGCAATGTACTCCACCGAGAGATCACCGCGATTAGCGGCGTTGCGAATCAGGTATGGACTGACCCCACTCTGGTTGAAAACGCCCGGCAAAGCGGAATTGTCGTTGTACCCCCGCACACCTCGGAGAGTGCCGAAGTAGTGATCAAAAGAGCGGTTTTCCTGCATCAACACGACAACGTGCTCAACCTGGTCGAGGGAGCCAGCCGGTCGGGGCTGCGCGAGTGCATGGCGCAATGATGGCGGCAGCAGCGTGCTCGCAGCGGTGACAGCACCGACTCCTGCGGCGGTCTGCAGGAAGTGCCGACGGGAAAATTCAGATATATTTTTAGGTGAAGTTGCCATAGGCATCTACGTTAAGAAGCGCAGATTACCAGCCGGCGAACTGCCGCTTAATTCTCCTCGATAAATCGCTCGAAACGGTCAACCACAGCCTGCGGCTCACGCGCCCAGCGATTGTGGCCCAGCCGCTGCTCAATGAACTCGTACTTTGCCGAATTCGGCAGCATCCGTGCCAGCGCCTGTGCGGAGGCCTCCGGGCAGTCACGGTCACCACCACAGTTCAGCAGCAGCGCCGGGGTGGTCACCTTAGGCAACTCAGCGGCATAGTCGATATCCGCACCGCGCGGTCGCAGAAAGCCCGTGCGCGAGAACCGCGCCCACTCCACCACATGGTTACGAGCCTGGCGGCCATAGCCGGCCAAATCAAGCCTGCCCGCTGGCCAATAGCCCAGGATCTGGGACATCACCTGCATAAACGGTGCGCCGTAGCGAAGCCGCTTGTACTCCTTGCCAGTAAAACACCTATAGTGCGGGGTGCCGGATCCGACCATCACCACGCCGGCCACATCCGCTTCCGGTCGGGCCAAATACAGAGAAGCAATCTGGCCGCCCATGGAATGACACAGCAAGTAGACGGGTAGCTTCTCCCCTGCCGCGAGGTGGTCAAACTCCTTGCGGGCACGCGCCACGGCCAGCGGGTAATCCACCGATGCGAGATCCTGGTAGCCCCAATTGTGACGGCGGGTGGCCACCGCAGTCTGGTTACCCTGGCCGCGCAACTCCGAGGTCAGGACGCAAAAACCTCGACGCTGTAACTCTTGGGCAATCGGCCGGTAGTAGCGAGCACCCATGCCAAAGCCCGGCCAAATAACGACAATGCCCCGAGGCGAACCTTCGGGAAACCGAAGCGCCATCGGGGTCACGGAGCCATCTGGCAATGTCTCCTGCACAATACGTGGCTCGACTGGCGGTTCCCCGTTGACCATGCTTCCCCGAGTATCTTCCATTTCATAAACATTAATGGCTGAACTGAGGTTTTGTCAGGGGAACCGACAAGGCGAAAACTAAAACCAGGTACCGGCTTAGACGTCGAGGAAGCGAACGTCCTTCGCATTACGGGTAATGAACGAACGTCGTGAAGCGACGTCATCGCCCATCAGAATGGTGAACAGTTCGTCCGCCTTCTGCGCGTCCTCGAGGGCGACCTTACGCAGCACGCGGTGATCCGGATCCATGGTGGTATCCCACAGCTCAGCGGCGTTCATCTCACCGAGACCCTTGTAACGCTGAACACCATCGTCCTTGTTGATCTTGCGGTTGGCAGCCAGCCCCTCTTCCAGCAGCTGGTCGCGCTCAGCATCGGAGTAGGCGTAGCCCGGCTCACCCTTGGCCCACTTGAGCTTGTACAGCGGTGGCTGGGCGAGGTAGACGTGCCCTTCATCAATCAGCGGACGCATCAGGCGGAACAGCAGCGTCAGTAGCAGCGTGGCAATGTGCTGACCATCGACATCGGCGTCGGCCATCAGCACGATCTTGTGGTAGCGCAGCTTCTCGATGTCGAACTCGTCGTGAATACCGGTGCCCAGCGCCGTAATAATGGCCTGGACCTCGTTATTCTTCAGCGTCTTATCCAGGCGCGCCTTCTCGACGTTCAAGATCTTACCGCGCAGCGGCAAAATGGCCTGGAACAGCGAGTTTCGGCCTGCCTTTGCAGAACCACCTGCGGAGTCACCCTCCACGATGAACAGCTCGGACTGCTTCGGGTCCTTCGAGCGGCAGTCCGCCAACTTACCCGGAAGACCGCCAAGATCGGTCGCGGACTTACGACGTACCAGGTCACGGGCCTTACGAGCCGCCTGACGGGCATGTGCCGAAGCAATGGCCTTGTTAACAATGGCCTTGGCCTCAGCCGGATTGGCCTCCAACCAGTGACCGATGTGCTCATTAGTCATGCGCTGGACGAAGGAACGCACCTCGGTGTTACCCAGCTTCGTCTTCGTCTGGCCCTCGAACTGCGGATCGGCGACCTTCACCGAAATCACGGCAGCAAGACCTTCACGGCAGTCCTCGCCGGAGAGGTTGTTTTCCTTCTCCTTCAACAGGCGGTGCTCACGCGCATAGCGGTTCATCAGCGATGTCAACGCAGAACGGAAGCCCTCTTCGTGCGTGCCACCCTCAATGGTGTTAATGGTGTTGGCGAAGGTGTGCACCGACTCGGAGTAACCCGAGTTCCACTGCATTGCAATCTCGACCTCGTGGCCGTCACCTGCAGCATCGAAGGAAATGATGGTCGGGTGGATGATGTTCTTCGACTTGTTCAGAGTCTCGACATAGTCCCGCAGACCATTCGGGTAGTGGAAGACCTTGCGGCGCTCCTTCGGCTTGGTGGTCTTCTCTGCCTTCTCCTTCTGCTCCTCAACCGCATCCTTGGCGATTTCAGCGGATTCGGTCTCCGCCTGCTCCGCCAGAGCCTCAGCCTCGAGCTCCTCCTCGGAGACACGCTTGTCCACCAACGTGATGGTCAGGCCCTTGTTCAAAAACGCCATCTCGCGCAAGCGGCGAGAGATGGTGTCGAACTTGAAATCGGTGGTCTCAAAAATCTCCGGGTCCGGCCAGAAACGCTGCGTGGTACCCGAGCCGCGAGTCTTCTTACCTCGGATAATTTCTTCCGGAACGGCCTGGTCGAAGTTCTGGTACCAGGTGTAGCCATCGCGGATGACCTCGGTTTCCATACGCGTCGACAGCGCGTTAACCACCGAAATACCCACACCGTGCAGACCACCGGAAACAGCGTAGGACTCGGAGTCAAACTTGCCGCCGGCGTGCAGCTGAGTCATAACCACCTGCACCGTCGGCATACCCGACGGGTGCATTTCGACAGGAATACCACGGCCGTTATCGCGGACCTGAACGCCGCCGTCTTCCAGCAGAGTGACCTCAACATCGGTGGCGTAACCCGCCATCGCCTCGTCGACGGAGTTGTCTACAACCTCCCACACCAGGTGGTGCAAGCCACGCTCACCAGTTGAGCCAATGTACATACCCGGCCGCTTACGCACGGCCTCGAGGCCCTCGAGGATGGTAATCGATGAGGCGTCATATTGATGTTCGGTAGCAGCCACGGTTCGGCGCGTCTCCTATTCTTGGTTCTCTCCCCGCACAACATTCGTCAGCGCGCGAAAAATAGGCCGGCGGTCAAGCGCTATCAGCGCCAGCCAGAACTACATAGGACTACTAGATAGGTCTGGCTAGTTTGGAAGTCGATAACGTCTCAAGAACCGCCTGCCGGTTTTCTCCTGCCCATCTTACCCCAACGTAGTCCCCTACTGTGGATATAGCCGATGCGCTCAAAGGACCAAATTTCGCAGTTTTACGCATACCGACGGCTATTCGTAGACCGTTTACCGACCTTTACCCATAAGTATCACGCGGTCCTCGGCCCTCGATGTGCAATTTGCCCTTGCGCCAATTCGGCGCTTTTGGCCCAAGCACCTTAATTTCCTCAACCACTCCATCCCCGACGCGTTCCGCAATCGACTTCAAAACCTGTCTCTGTGCTAGCCGCAGCTGTGTTGCCCATGCTGTCGATTGGCACTCGACCACCAAAGTGCCGTCCTTGAACTCCTTGACCTGGGAGTGTTCCGCGACAACCTTGCCGACCATCGAATCCCACTCCGTCATGATCACACCGTGGGCAATGTGGATCTGCCAGCCGCGATCGACTACTGCCTTATTCAGCACCGCACCAATCGGCGCAGGTCGACGGTCATATTTCCGGTACAGCCGAATCCCCGCCTCCTTCAATAGGCTCGGTGAAATCACCGTACCGGCACGATCTCGCACCACTGCTTGCGCTGCCCGCTGCTTATCGACGTCCGCAACAATCCCCTCCGCGGCCTTCACAGGCACACGGCTATCGAGGCCAGACCACGAGCCCTTCTTCTTCGGTGGCCGCTGGAGATTCGGTAACTTGTGACCGCCCTCCTTAGCGGCATCGCGCATGCGGAAGAAAGCGTCGCTGATCAGGTCCTTTTCTTCTTCCGGTGAGTTATCCGGCTCCATGTTCTCGACCATACCCGTCACTCTTCCGCGACTGGGTTTTCATCCAGCAGTGAGATTCGCCCCTGCTCAGTCTGCGCCACCGTCACCGTGTGATGAGTGACAGAAGAATCCTCGACCAGTGCCTGAGGCAACTCCTCCCCCACCGCCGAGGTGATCAACACCTGCTCAGCCTGCTGCGCGATCTCCATGAGAGCTTCCCGACGATGCCGGTCGAGCTCCGCAAACACGTCGTCAAGCACCAAGATCGGGTCGGGCCCATCGGCACGGAGCAAAAAGTACGCGCCGAGACGCAGCGCGAGTGCAAAAGACCAGGTCTCGCCGTGGCTAGCGAAGCCCTTGGCGGGGTCATTGCCGAGAATGAGGTTGAGATCATCGCGATGCGGACCAACGAGACAGGAACCGCGCTCAATCTCCGCGGTGCGGCGCTCCGCCATCTTCGTCAGCAGCAGTGCCTCGAGCAGCTCCGGTTCGCTGGGCAATGGCCCGCCATCCAGACTGTCGACCTTCGGCGCATAGGCAATCGTGGCTGGGCGCGAGTGCGGGGCAAGCGTGGCATAGGCCTCGCTGACATGCTCGGAAAGCTCGGCGATCAAATCCATGCGCGCAGCCATTAACGCCGCTCCCACCTGCGCCAATTGCGCATCCCAGGTATCCAGCGTGCTCAGTGCGGCCTGCCCCTCCGAGGAAGAATAGCCACGGCGCAGCGTCGAGCCCGCCGACTTCAGCAGCGCATTCTTCTGACGCAAAATCTTGTCATATTGAATGCGGATACCGGCGGACAGTGGCCGTCGTAAAGCGAGCAAGTCATCGATGTATCGGCGACGGGAAGCGGGCTCGCCCTTGACCAGCGTGAGATCCTCGGGCGAGAAAAAGACCGACTTAACGATTCCCAGCAGCTCCCGCGGAGACTTCAGCCGCGTGCGATTAATCTGCGCTTGATTCGCGCGATGCGGATTGATGAGCAGATGCGCCGTCAGCTCGCGGCCATCATTGACCGCCGTCGCCGAAATGCGTGCCGACGGGGTCCCCGAACGAACCAGCGGAGCATCCGTAGACACTCGATGCGAGCCGAGCGTGGAGAGATATCCAACGGCCTCGACAATATTGGTCTTGCCGTAGCCATTTTGCCCGGTAAATACGGTAATTCCAGGCGTGAACTCGACTTCCAACTCCGGCCAGGAGCGGAAGTCCCGCAAGGACAAATACCGAATGTGCATAGCCGCAAACTAGCCCGGCAGGCGCACAGGCATCAGCAGGTAAGTGAAGTCGGTCTCCGGCGTTGGGTAGAAGCCGTCCTCACCGAGCTCCGGGATAGCTTCCGGCTCTGGAATGAGAATCGCGGGACGCGACGGCTGCGTAAAGCCCAGCAGAACGCGGTGGGAGCGAACAGCGCTGAGCCCCTCGAGCAGGTACTGCGGGTTGAAGGCGATCAGAAGTGGTTCCCCATAGAAGTTGCAGGCCACAGTCTCTTCTGCGTGACCGACCTCGTCGCCATGAGCGGAAAGGACAACCTGGCCATCGGAGAAGTCCATGCGAATCTGCGCACCGTGATCCGCCATCAGGGACACACGACGGATGGCATCCTGCAGCTGGTCAACACGAGCAACAGCCATGGAGGAATGCTGCTTCGGCAACAGCGGACGGAATTTCGGGAACTCGGCGTCCAGCAATCGCGTGGTAGTGCGACGAGGATCGGCGAGGATAGCCAGCAGACCTTCGGAGCCGACCTCACGATCATCGGATCCGTCGCCGAATGCCAAGGTCACTGGCTCGCTGGAAGTGGTATCGAGAGTGCGGGCAGTCTCCGCGAATGTCTTTGCCGGGATGAGCAGCTTGGTCTCCCCCTCCGGGATCTGCTCCCACTCGAAACTGCGAACCGCCAGGCGGAAACGGTCGGTGGCAGCGAGAGTGACCTCGTTACCTTCGGTTTCCATCCGGATGCCGGTCAGCATCGGCAGCGACTCATCCTTGCCGGCAGCGATAGCGACCTGACCAATAGCCTCAGCCAACAGAGCGGCATCGACAGTGCCGGTAGCAGCCGGAGCTTCTGGTAGCTGCGGGTAATCCTCCAAGGTCAGACTTGGCAGCTCGAAGCGGGAAGAACCACAGCGAACGATGACCTTCGTGCCATCAAAGTGCATCTCTACCTGCTTATTCGGCAGCTTAGAGACAATGTCAGAAACCAACTTGCCATTGACGGCGAAGCGACCGGGCTCATCGACCTCTGCGCTAATACGAATCTGAGTGGAGACCTCGTAGTCATAGCCAGCGAGCTGCAGACCATTGTCATCCGCGAGAAAAATCATGCCACGCAGAATCGGCTGAGTCGGGCGTGCAGGCAGGTTACGAGCAACCCAGCTCACCGCACCCGCGAGATCGTCCTTAGCCGCGCGAATACGGACTTCGGTCTGCTCCATCGTTCCTCCACCGGTATTGGATGTCTGTTATTAGCCGTCTTTTGTGTTGTCAGCACGCTATGTCAGCGCACATGACTGGAGTTACAAAGATTCCATCGTACAACTCTACTGCAGACTGCCAAAGACCTCACTGGGATTCTTGTAGTCCGTCTAGTGCTTAATCCTAGTTCTTGCTCGTTCTTGGCATTTATGAAGTTGTGCGCGAGAGGTTGCTTGCCAGAGGTTGTGCGCAGGCCCCCTTTTATCTAGAAGTTTCTAGAGATTTGTAAAGTCGGGAGTAGTAATAGGGGGTGTGCACATTGTGAAATTACATGATTCCCGCTGGTCTTCACTGATTTCGCACTGTGGATAACCAGTGCGTCTAACTGTGGATAACTTGGGGTGTCTGTGGATAGTGTTCGGGCTTCATCTTTCATCCACAAAATTTACGAGTTGTCCACAGCTCTGTGCACGGAAAAACCGCAGTTAATAACAAGAATTCCGCACGCCGAGCCCAAGGTTTTTAAGCCGTGCCGCGAGCTCGGTCTCGAATGCGTGTAGTCAGGTCGTTGACCTGGTCCTTTGAGGGCTTCTTCTCCTGAATTTCCTTAACAATCTTGCGTTCAGCGTGCAAAACCGTCGAATGGTCACGATTTCCGAACTCCCGGCCAATCGACGGCAACGAAAGCTCAGTGAAGGACCTCGTCAGGTACATAGCAATCTGGCGTGCATGAGCGACCGGGCGAGTCTTACCCGGGCCCACCAAATCCGCAACCGTTAAGTCGAAGTACTCAGCCGTGGTGGAGATGATGATCTCCGGGGTAATCTGCACCTCGATTTCGTCGGCACCGAGGATCTCCTGCGCAAACTTCAAGGTCACAGGCTCATGAATCATGGATGCGTGAGCACTAATCTGCAGGAGACGCCCCTCGAGCTCACGAATAGAAGACGAGGTGTTCTCCGCGATGTACTGGAGTACATCATGCGGAACGACCAAATCAGACAGCTGTGCCTTCTTCGACAGAATTGCGATTCGCGTCTCCAAGTCCGGGTATTGCAGATCCGGATTGAGCCCCCACTGGAAGCGGGTACGAAGGCGATCCTCCAGGGTCTTAAGCTCGCGTGGTGGGCGGTCCGACGACAGCACAATTTGGTGATTGGACTGGTGCAGGGCATTGAACGTATGGAAGAACTCTTCCTGTGTACCTTCCTTGCCCTCCAAGAACTGGATGTCATCGATGATGAGCATGTCCAAATCGCGGTAGCGACGCTTGAAGGATTCCTGGGCGTCGTCACGCACGGAATTAATGAAGTCGTTGGTGAACTCTTCCGAGGAAACGTAACGAACCCGCAGGTTAGGGTACAAATGCTTGGCGTAGTGACCAATGCCGTGGAGCAGGTGCGTCTTGCCAAGACCCGAACCGCCGGAGATAAACAGCGGGTTGTAGGTGCGCCCCGGAGACTCTGCAACAGCGACGGCGGCTGCGGCGGCGAATTTGTTCTGCGGACCAATAACGAAGGTCTCGAAGGTGTAGTTCGGGTTGAGGGTGGGCTCCTCGAAAGGCATGCTCATCTCGGTTGGAGTGCCGTGGCTCTCGGAACGGAAAGGACTTGTGACCTGGCGCTGATCAGCAATAGTCATCGGATTCTCGGCAGATGAGTGCGAAAGCCCCTGGGCCATCGAATCTACGGCGTCCATCGATCGGCGTTGTGACTGGGCACTCTGCTGATTATGGACATTCGGCTGGTGCGTCTGCGACACCTGTGGCGTCTGCGTCGATCCCTGGTGCTGCTCGTGGAGATTGAAGTCGTTCGTATCTGCACTGGGGAACGGGTAGTTGCGGCCAGATTGCTGCTGGTGCTGCTGGTTTGGCTGTTGACGCTGAGCCTGCTGCGGACGCGAAGCTGCAGATGGCATCTGCCCCGAGTGCTGTGCAGATGGTTGAGTGGTCTCTGCTGCCTGGCTATCTTCAGCGTCGTCAGCAGGATCGGCAACGGTGATGACCGTTTCCAACTCCTCGCCGGTCAGCGAGGCTAAGACGGCCTCGATAATGCCCTTGAGCTCTTCTTTTACCAGTGCCTGCACCACTGGCGATTGAGTGCTGAGCAGGAAAAAACCTGGAAAGTCACCAGTGTGCGTCACTGACCGCAGCAGTGCCTTGTGTGGCGGGCGTAGTGGTGCAATGCCCAACTCCGGCGCACCTTCTGGTGAAGTCAGGATAGAAACGACCTGCTCCCAGAGTCCACCTGGCAATTCTGGTTGTTCGCTCACTGTGTGAATGTCCTTTTACATGTTTACGTTCATCAAATTTATCGAGGCGACCTGTTTTTGTGGAGTGTTTTTGGCATGGCGAGAGCGCCATATCTGCCCATTTGGGGGCTATTTATTGTAATTCGCCCTGTGGGGTGTTTCTACACAAGGTGCTATACGCCCCGAGCAGGACTTCCACATGTTTGTCCACACCTGTGGATAAACCTTGTCGCTAATTGACTAACAGTTTATCCACAGTTTGCCCACAATGAAAAATAGCCCCCTAGTCTGCGTTTACCTAGGTAAACACGTTATTTCCCCTGCTCGCTGTGATTCATGGTGTGGAAGTTATCCACAGCTAATGGGATAAACACCCTGTGGATTGCAGTGCATAGGTCAGTATTTCCACAGGTCAACATCGGTACCGTCGGAAAACTTGGAAAATGATTCTCCAGGTAAATCCGGCGTGTTGATTTGAATTTCTCGCTCGATTCGACGTAACCTATCTGGGTGTTTCATATCCATTGAGATATGAGTCCGAGCTTGTGCTTGGACCCGACAGAACGCATGTAGCTTTCAATCTGTCGGTAAGTAATTTTTCCGTGCATCACGGGAATGCGTCAGACGCATCGCTGCCTCGCACTCGAAGCGAGGAGTTTACTGCGGTGTGTTCAGCGTGGACTCGTGGTCGTTTGAGTTTCAAGGAGTGTCAACCGTGTCGAAGCGGACGTTCCAGCCGAATAACCGCCGTCGTGCACGCGTGCACGGCTTCCGTACCCGTATGCGTACCCGTTCCGGTCGCGCCGTTGTGGCAGCACGCCGCAGCAAGGGCCGTGCCCGCCTGTCCGCTTAAGTAAGAGGACACCGATTTCGGTGCTCCCTCAGAGCAATAAGCTGCGTTCTTCGCGTGACTTCACGGTCACCGTACGACGTGGACGCCGAATCGGACGCAAGACGTTGGTCTTGCATATTCGTGACACCGCCGCTTCTGGCGGTGAAGATAAGACCGATACGCAGATTGCCAGGTTTGGTGGTCCACGTGTCGGTCTTGTCGTATCTAAAGCTGTGGGCAACGCCGTGACTCGTCACGCTGTATCCCGCAAGCTCCGCCATGTTATGGCTGCGGCCGCGCAGGATCTCCCGTCCACTATGGACATTGTCGTTCGCGCGCTGCCCGCTTCTGCCACAGCCACCAGCCAGGAGCTGTCCCACGATGTGCAATCGGCACTCGCTACATACGAACGTCGGCGCTAATTCGCTTGACGACGGCCCCCTCGCCCAGGCCCCCGGTGCACGTGTGGCTGAGAGGGCGATTCTCTTCTACCGCCGCCGTATCTCTAATCTGAAGCCAACGAGCACATGTCGTTTTGAACCGACGTGCTCCGCATATGGTCTTGAGGCCGTGCGCCGCTTCGGAGCTATTCGTGGCCTGTGGCTGACTCTCCTGCGTATCTTCCGTTGCGCACCCTGGCATCCGGGCGGCTGGGATCCAGTTCCAGCTACATTCCCCGGCCTGGGTTCGTGGTTAAAGCGAATGCACAGGTAACCTCTAGTAATGCTTAGCCTTTGACCGGGCTTTGTAGACGAAGGCGCGAGTGCGCTGCCCCCTAAAGAACGGAGTGATCTTAGACCGTGCTCAATTTCGTGTATGGGCCGATTTCGGCCATCCTGTGGTTCTGGCATAAGGCCTCAGGTTTCCTATTCGATCCCTCCTCGGGTATCTCGTGGGTGCTGGCCATTATTTTGCTTGTGGTCACCATCCGTATCCTCCTGTTTAAGCCGATGCTGAACCAGCAGCGTTCTGCCATCAAGATGCAGCAACTCGCTCCTGAGATGCAGGCGATCAAGGAGAAGTACAAGAATGATCAGCAGGCTCAGGCTCTTGCTATGCGCCAGCTACAGAAGGAAATGGGTGTCAACCCGCTCGGCGGCTGTCTGCCGATTCTGGTTCAGATGCCTGTGTTCATCGGTCTTTTCCACGTGCTGCGTTCGTTTAACCGAACGGGTACGTCGGGCAATGCGCTCGGCATGTCGGTGGAGCAGAATTGGAATACGCCTAACTACATCTTCGGTGTAGATGAGGTGCGGTCCTTCCTCCTGGCTCGTGTGCTCAATGCTCCACTGTCCAGTTCGGTTGGAATGGGTGAGGATCAATACGCAGCCTTTACCGTGCCTGGTACGCCTGCAGACTTCACCCGCATGGACATCATGATCGTTGCTATCCCGCTGATTGTTGTCGCGGCACTGGCAACGCACTTCAACGCTCGTATGTCTGTTGAGCGCACGCGTGCCCGCCAGGAAGCCGGTCTGGTGAAGCGCCAGGAAGGCCCTATGGGGCAGCAGATGGACATGATGAACAAGATGATGCTTTGGTTCTTCCCAATCATGATTCTTGTTACCGGTGCTTTCTGGCACATCGGTCTTCTTGTCTACATGGTGACTAACAACGTCTGGACCTACTTCCAGCAGCGCTACATCTTCGGCAAGCTGGATGAGGAAGAGAAGGAAGCTGTCGCAGCCAAGAAGGCTGCCAAGCGCGAGGCACAGGAGAAGCTCGCTCCGAAGGTTGGCCAGAAGCCAATCAACCCGAAGAAGGGCGGCAAGCGCCAGGCAGCGCAGAAAGCGCAGCAGTTGCAGTCTGGTGAGGCTTCTGCAGCGAACAAGGCTTCTAGCCATCTTCCGGATGGTAATTCGGGGAAGGGACAGCAGGGCCCAGCCTCGAAGCCAGCGCCAGGACAGAAACCCGCAAATCGGAAGAACCGGAAGCGGAAAAAGAAATAGCTGAAGTGGAATCGCCCTTCGTCTACATAAGTTAATTAATCGAAACGCCCCGCAGTTGATGCGGGGCGTTTTTGCTTGCCTTCGTGCTCTATCGAGCAAACAACGTCACTGTTATTACAGGCATGTAATTTTCTCCGGGGCCTGGAGTTTGGCATCCAACTTTGATCAATGTTTCACGTGAAACATCGCTGTTGCACTGTCGTACACTAGGGGTAATGAAAAGCTCGACGGGTGACGGCACAGCTGCCCCATTGGAAAGGTTAGTGGAACTGTTGAGTAACTCCGCGAAAGACGTCGATAATCAAGAAGCCTCCGCAGGTTTGGTCGATGCGGATCTGCGTTCGGTGATAGATACCGTGTTTGGAGGGAATGCCGATCGAGCATACCGCTACCACTCATGGTTGGCTGAGGAGGCTACAGTCCGAGGTTTGATTGGGCCACGTGAAACTCCAAAGCTGTGGGATCGGCACATTATCAATTCTGCGGTAGTTGGAGAAGCGATAGGCAAAGGGCTTGTAGTTGCGGACATTGGTTCGGGGGCAGGCTTGCCCGGGATTCCGCTTGCTCTTGCACGACCAGATTTGAAGGTGGTTCTTGTAGAACCATTGCTGCGCCGTACGACTTTCTTGAACGAAGTTGTGGAAGATCTCGAGCTGGACAATGTGACCGTGGTTCGCGGCCGCGCTGAGGAGAAAGTGGTTCGCGCTGAGGTTGGCCAAGTAGATGTCGTCACTTCTCGCGCTGTTGCCCCTCTTGGGAAATTGGCGGGCTGGTCGCTTCCTTTAGTTAAATCCGGAGGCGCGATGGTTGCACTGAAGGGTGGAACTGCGCAAGAGGAGATTGATCGGGACGCAAAGCTTATTGCCAAGGCGAAGGGAACTAATCCCCGCGTTGTAGAGGT
The DNA here is from genome assembly GCF_030232615.1 of Corynebacterium sp. MSK035. Classification (NCBI taxonomy): domain Bacteria; kingdom Bacillati; phylum Actinomycetota; class Actinomycetes; order Mycobacteriales; family Corynebacteriaceae; genus Corynebacterium; species Corynebacterium sp. MSK035. The sequence continues at coordinate 45,219 of NZ_JASPJP010000013.1, read as the reverse complement.
TGGCGGTTCCGTGTTGGGAACTTCGACGTACGCCGTGATTATTCAGAAGAAGTAGGTTGTAAGTCCCCCTCCCCTACTCCACTGCCGGTTCGCTTGTGTTTTGGTTTCGACATTGAGGCGCGTAGTGCCGTCGGGCTAGAGTGGGATAAGTATCGCGGTATGGCAAAGTCCTACCGGCCAAGGTGGATGTTTCACGTGAAACATTTCCACAATCGTCGGCGTCTAACGCTTGTTGGGGCTTGATGATTACGCTTTTGCAGATAGTTACTAAGTTTTTATTCGCACTCCAGTGGCCATGATTGGTGATTGCTGTGCTTGTAAGGGGAATAGTTAATGAGCCGGAAGTCCTGGCAAGACACACCCATCGCTGCGGCAGCTCAACGGGCAGCGCAAGTTAAGGCCCCGAACCGTTTATCGCTTCCACGCCCCGAACGCCCGCGCCGTATTACTATCGCCAACCAGAAGGGTGGCGTGGGCAAGACCACTTCGGCAGTCAACATCGCGTCGGCGCTCGCGCGGCATGGTCTCAAGGTGCTAGTCATCGATAATGACCCGCAGGGAAATGCTTCTACGGCCCTGGGGATTGAGCATGTTTCCGGGACCCCGTCGACGTATGAGCTTCTAATTGGCGAACTACAGATTGACGATGTCATCCAGCGTTCCCCTGAATCTGAGAATCTCTTTTGTGTGCCAGCGACGTTGGACTTGGCGGGCTCCGAGATTGAGCTGGTCTCGCTCCTGAACCGTGAGCGCCGACTTCTCGATGCAGTGTCAGATCAGTACCTGATTGACAACGGCTTTGACTTTCTCATTATTGACTGCCCTCCTTCGCTCGGTCTGTTGACTCTGAATTCGATGACTGCCGCCAACGAGGTTTTGATTCCGATTCAGTGTGAGTTTTACGCCTTGGAGGGTGTGACTCAGCTGATGAATAACGTGCAGATGATTCGTCAGCATCTCAATCCGGAGCTACATATTTCTGCTGTGCTGCTCACTATGTTCGATGGCCGCACCAAGCTTTCGGAAGAAGTTGCCAATGAGGTTCGTAACTACTTCGGTGAGGTTGTGCTACGTAATCTCATCCCTCGATCCGTGAAGGTATCGGAGGCGCCGGGATATTCGCAGACCGTAATTTCCTACGATCCAGGGTCTCGGGGCGCAGTTGCTTATCTTGACGCCGCGAAGGAATTGGCAACGCGTGGCGACTATTCCGCAGTTCCGGGTGGAAGTGCGATTGGGCAAAAACCAGCTTCCTCCCCTACCCCGTCCAATTCCACTGAGACAAATTAAAGCCACTAGGAGTAGTTACCGATGTCGAATCAAAAAAAGGAGAACCGCAAGGGAGGGCTCGGTCGCGGTATCGCCGCGCTGATCCCAACTGCTCCGGCGGCTAACCCCTCGGTAGGTGAGAGTGCCGCGGATATTATCTTCGGTCCCCGCCGTACCCAGGGGACGAAGCAGCCTGGAAGTAGCGGAGTTGCCGACGTACTGGGGGCAGCCGCGACGGGATCCGGCACCTCGTTGACTGAAGGCAAAAACGCCGGAAAATCTGCAAAATCCGGCCAGAGCAAACCTCATACCAATGAGGCGCAGAAACGTCACAGTGACGATAAGGTTATTGGTAAGTCTAGTGATGTTTCACGTGAAACATTGCCCTCGACGACGTCGGGAGCAGCGGACCATGGCAGCGCCGAGGCTACCGATGTTGACGCTTCGGCCGCAAACGAGTTTGGCGCGACCTATCGCGAGATCAACTTGAAGCTGATCACGCCGAACCCGAAGCAGCCACGAGAGGTCTTCGATGAGGAGCCCCTAAATGAGCTCGCTCACTCTATTCGTGAGTTCGGTCTATTGCAGCCGATTATCGTACGACCAATCTCTGAGGATAGTCGTGCGGCCGCACTCGAGGCAGCGCGCAAGGAAGATCCGAACGCGCCGCAACCCGAGTTTGAAATCATCATGGGTGAACGTCGCTGGCGTGCTTCTCAGCGAGCTGGGGTCGACACGATTCCCGCCATCGTTCGCGATACTCCAAACCAGGACATGCTTCGCGATGCCCTACTAGAGAACATCCATCGCGTTCAGCTGAACCCACTCGAAGAGGCCGCTGCGTACCAGCAGCTACTCGAAGAGTTTGGTGTAACTCAGGCAGAGCTGGCGGATCGAATCGGTCGCTCGCGGCCCGTTATTACCAACATGATTCGACTCTTGCAGTTGCCGGTGGAGGTACAGCGACGAGTAGCGGTCGGTGTTCTGTCGGCTGGTCACGCACGTGCCTTGCTTGGAGTTAAGGCAGGTAAGGAAGAACAGCAGCGCCTCGCCGAGCGAATTGTTGCTGAAGGACTATCCGTCCGTGCGACCGAAGAAGCAGTGACATTACTCAATGCCGGCGAGCGACCGAAAAAGCAGCACCGTGAGCCCACTCCGCAGCCGGAGGTCCTTCACAATTGGGCTGACCGCCTGTCCAATTCTTTTGATACGAAGGTGACTGCCCAGATGGGCAAGCGTAAGGGCAAAATCGTTATCGAATTCGGCAACCTCGAGGACTTTGATCGCATCATGTCACTGATGCATCTCGACGAAGAGTAAACCCGGTTACTGTGACTGAAGTATTCATCGAGAAAATTTCGCTGGCCGACATCGAGGGAATCTATCCAGAGACGATGTTAAGCCTGTTTTGGGAACAGGGCATGGAGCATATCCGTACAGCAACTGCCCTACCCCAGTTCTCGACTGAGCCGCGCGAACCTAATTTGGACCCCAGCACGCCAGAAGAGGATGAAGCGCCTAACGGTGATTTAAAGCATTCGGACGGCCAACCCCCTACTCGGCCAGGCGGAGCTAGTGAAAACCTCTTAAATGGCGATTTAAGCCCTGATTTAGCCGCCCAGGTGCGCTTGGAGAAGGAAGCATGGCTCAATACCGTCTACCTTTCCTGGGGACCGTGCGGATATTCGCTACGACGAAAGCCACCGGCATCACTTATCGATGGGAAACCTGAGACCGTCGGCACGCTGCTCTTTGCTCCGCCACGCTTCTGCCCGACGACATTTTCCATGCCTTCCGGACCAATATCGCTGGATGCGATTGCGCTGACGAGTCTGCATTACAACGCTTTAGAGGTTGACGATGACATGCTCCGCGTGCTCATTGTGACCGCTCTGCACAAGCTCGCGCTGCGCGGGATTTCAGCGGTAGAAGCGTTTGGTTGCAGTGGCACGGCGGATTCTATGTCGGCATTTACGCCGTCGTCGCCAACGCCTGACGACGGTACGGAGAACCTAATCGCTGATTTCGAAGCGCAACTTGAAGAAAAGCTAAATCCTAAGCCGTGTATTTCAGATTCGTTGGCGGCGATTAACCATAACGCCGGTGATTTGATTCGTACGCGAACCCTTCTTGACTCCGGGTTTCGGGTGGTCACTCCACATCCGATTCATCCGAAACTCCGTATCGAGTTGGATGCGGAATTGGATTGGGACGAAGAAATCGGCCATGCGTTGGATCTAAGTGCGAAAGAACCCTTTATGCGCTCAAAGCTGTTCAGTCTTTAGCGCCGGGTTTGATTGATCAGCCGTGTTTAGGCTTTTTCCTCTTCAATCAGCTGCGCAAAGCTGTAAGCGCCGGTCATTGGCTGCTGCTCTTCATCGCCCAGGTACAGACGCTTTACAGCGACAACGATAGATTCGGCAATTACGTCACGCTGATCTGGGGAAGAAAGAATTGCGACGTCATCCTCGTTGGTCAGGTAACCAACGGCGACTTCCACCGTGGGCATCCTGGTCAGACGGAGGAGATCCCAGGTACGGGCGTGCGAGCGGCAGTCTACCAGGCTCGTACGGGCAACAATCTCTCGCTGGATAAGGCCAGAGAGCTGTTCGCCCAGAATGGAGTTGGAGCCCTTCATCGAGCCAAAGTAAAAAGTCGCAATACCGCTGGCGCGGTTGTTGTGATAGTGGTCGGCCTGCAGGGAGATGAAGACGTCAGCGCCAAATGCGTTGGCCATCTCAGCGCGATCCTCGATGGACGGATTGTCGGTACGAGGACGAGACAGAATAGTCTCTGCACCTGCCGCGACAAGGCGACCCTCAATGCGAGAGGCCAAATCCCAAAGAATCTCTTCTTCAGAAATCTGACCGTAAGGGCCGTCGACCACAATGCCGGGCTCCCCTGCCCCAAGACCTGGATCAATGACAATGCGCTTTCCAGAGAGCTTCGGCCCCATCGTGCGCAGTATTTCCTTCTCGTGGAAGGCGTTTACAGAGCCACCAGTAACCCTCCTGCCCAAGTAGCTGAGCGCCCGGAGAGTAACGGGACCACAGATACCGTCGGGCTCCAGCCCGTAATTGAGCTGGTATTCACGTACAGAGGCATCGGTCTTCGGGCCAAAGTGGCCGTCTACTCGGGCATCGTGGAAGCCGAGTTCCTGCAAGGTAGCTTGGAGAACGCCTACGTCCTCACCGGTCATTTGTGACAGTGGATCGTAGGACAGTACGCGGGTGCCCAGAGTGTACGAGGCTTCTCGCAGTAGGCGCAGGGTGCTGTCGCGGATGATCCCGTCGGCATAGACACCGCGGGACTGTTGGAACGCCAGGAGAGCGTTGCGCATATCCTCATCAAAGAGGTCATCGTCACCAGACCACTGAGGCGAGTTCTCCTCCGCGGCTGAGCCCTCCCAATTGGGCAGAAGCCCAAGACGAGCCAGGGTAGAACGTACCTCGGCTACACGAGGTGACCTATCGCCCACCTTCAGAAACTCTGGCACGAAAACTCCCTTCCGAACTCCACAATTATGTTTAGGCCGTTGTGGGTCCTCACAACACTTAATCAGTATTACTGGCCAGTGAGCTAAACGAAACTTCAGTTAAGAAATCTCGCGCACTCTCAGAGGATATGGTCAGCAATACCTCTCAAGTTGGCGGCAACCTGGTTCCTTCACGGTATTAAGGAAGACGTAAACCGCCATTTCCAGCAAGATTACCAGGTCGCAGGCGCGAATTGATTGTTACGAGGGCGCGTCGGCTAGCCCGACGGCAGAACCCCAGGACTAACTCTAAATCACAACCACAACTTCAGTCACATCATAATGGGGTGTGTCCAACGAAGGTGGCAATAGCGAAGTGGCGGGTGGGCAGTCGTAACCTCGTATCGGATAAGGAGCAACCCCAAGTTCTTTTAAAGGTGCTTTTCGATGAGCGACGTGATTTCGCCCTTCGGGCGGACTCCGCGAATCTCTTCGACCTTCTTGCCGTCCTTGAATAGGAGCAGGCTTGGGATGGACATGATCTGGAACATGCCAGCCAGTGCACGCTCCTCATCAACGTTGACCTTGGCGATGACGGCCTTGCCATCGAGCTCGGTCGCAACCTCGTCCAAAACGGGAGCAATCTTCTTACACGGGCCACACCACTCTGCCCAGAAATCAACAAGCACCGGCTTATCGGATTCGAGGACATCGGACTTAAAGGTGTTGGCGGTGACGGTTACCGGAGCCATGAAATTCTTCTCCTTAGAATGAGCTCGTTTGAGTTCTTAGTGGTTTTGTTTTGTGGTCTTGATTCTAATTTTTCAACCTAGCTTCTTCAGCCTCGCGTACGGATTTGGCGCTCAAGGCGTCAAAAATTAGGGCTTCCGGTGGTGCGAGTGAAGTACTAAATTGTTAATTAATGGTGTTCTTGAGAACGCTGCAAGTGCTCGATGAGTACGGGGCGTACCGGGCTATAACACGTCCTGCTGCGCCCTGATTGAGCTACAGCTAACAACAATTGGGCTTACCGGCTATCGGATATTCCCCATAGTTGGATATCTGCAATCGTAGGGCTTATCCAACAATTGCGATACCCCAACTATTAGGTGTTTATCCAGCTAGTGCGACTGCCCTGCTGTCAGCTACCGAGCAACAGTTTCCAAGTAGTGCTCAGCATCCAGCGCAGCCTTGCAGCCAGAACCAGCGGCGGTAATTGCCTGCTGGTAATGCGAGTCAACAACATCGCCCGCCGCAAAGACGCCCTTGAGAGAGGTCTGGGTGCTCGGAGCGGCTACCTGAATGTAGCCATTCTCATCGCAATCCAGCTGATTGCGAACCATCTGCGAACGTGGCTCGTGGCCAATTGCTACGAACATGGCAGTCACATCCAGGACGGACTTCTCACCAGTGACGGTGTCTTCCAGCTCGAGACCGGTAACCGAACCCTTGTCCTCACCAAGAACCTGGGACACAACCTTGTTCGTCGCAAAGCGAATCTTGTCATTGTTCTGCGCGCGCTCGACCATGATCTTCGACGCACGGAACTCATCGCGGCGATGGACAATCGTCACCGAGCGGGCGAACTTGGTAAGGAAGGTTGCCTCTTCCATTGCGGAGTCACCGCCGCCGATGACGGCGATATCGTGGTCGCGGAAGAAGAAACCATCACAGGTGGCACAAGCGCTGACACCATGACCAAGCAGCGCCTGCTCACCCGGAGCACCCACATAACGCGGAGCGGCACCGGTTGCCAGGATGACAGCGTGAGCCTTGTGCTCTTCTTCGCCAACCCAGACAGACTTGATATCGCCGGTGAGATCCATGCGATCGACAATCTCCATGCGCAGGTCAGCGCCGAAGCGCTCTGCCTGTGCGCGCATCTGATCCATCAGCTCTGGGCCCATGATGCCCTCGGAGAAACCTGGGTAGTTCTCCACATCGGTAGTCGTCATAAGCAGGCCGCCAAACTCGATGCCCTCGAACACCACAGGCTTCAGGTCGGCACGGGCTGCGTAGGTGGCAGCCGTGTAACCGGCGGGACCGGAACCGACGATGATCAGGTCGTGAACGATATCGCTCATGAAGACTCCTATAATTTTTATCTCTCACATCACATGGCGCACAGTGATGCTCAGTAGTAAGCAAATTTTTCAGCTCCGGGAAAGAAATTACCGGAACCAGCCACCTCAACCAACGTGAGGTTAGCCATCTCTATTCCCCCAGCCTCTCCCCTGCTCCGCAGTTGTTAGGCCACCTGCACTTCTTCCAATTGTCGCCGAAGCGTACGACGCGCCCGCGCCCGCCGAGACTTCAACGTCCCGCTCGGCTGCCCAATACTGCGAGAGGTCTCCTGCAGCGAATATCCAAAGATGTCCAAGTACAGCAGGGCATCCCGTTGATCCGTTGGCAGCTGCTCCAATGCGGCGGCCATAGTCACACGTAGCGGAACATCCGGGCAGGGAATCGGCTGTGAACTCATAAACGTCTCAAAATCCTCCTCCTTATCGCAGAGAGGGATCTCCCCGAAACGACCGCGGTTGTGGTCAATACACGCATTCTTCACGATGCACGTCAGCCACGTCGCCACCGTCGAACGCCCGCGAAAATTCGCCGCCCCCGCAATTGCCCGCGCCAGCCCCTCCTGTACCCCATCCAAGGGATCGAAATCATCCCGACGATAGCGCCGCGCCATCGCTACCAACTGCGGATAATAACGCCGTGCCAACACCGCGAACGCGCGACGATCCCCCGCCAGGTGCGCCTTCAATAATTCACGATCGACCTCGTCCGCAGATGCATGCTTTTGCATACCGACGACGCCACAATCCCCCAGTCGCCGACCCATGCGGGCCTTACGGTGACTGTCCCCAATTCGATTTCTTCCCCCAAAGTTCATGGCTCCTATGCAAACACGAAACCCGCGCTCTCCGCTTGGCAAAACTGCTGTGGAGACCGCGGGCTGTGGATGAATTTCAAAACGTCCCAGTAGCTGTGGATAACTTGGGACAACTTGAACTGTTGCCACCTAAGGCAAGCTCAGAGCGTTATTCCGTACCACGCACCTGAATGTCGCCAATAGCAACTGGCAGCAACGAATCCGGAGATTGCTCAGCCAGATTGCGGTCGCCGACAAGTGGGTTGTCCGCATCGGAATTCTGCGACTCAGCATCAGCATCAGCATCTGTATCAGCGTCAGTGTCTGAGTCGCTGTCGGCTACCGCTTCCGCAGCCGTCGGCAAGCCGGAGATCCAGACAACAAGGTTCTTCCACTCAGTGTCGCGGCTATCGATTTCAATGGTCGTCGTATCTGAGGTGGCAGTAGCGCTTCCGAGAACCGTTGTGTCATCCAAGTTCGTCGAGTCAGCATCTCGTAGGCCGCGAACTTCAATGTGTGCGCCCGGGGTCGCCGCGACCTTAAGTTCTCGAATGGTTGCCGGTTCATCCAGAGTGACCCGAATACCAACGCCAGGTTTGAAGTCCTCTGGACGATTGCCGAACTGGCTGAGGTAAGTCGAAGTTACCCAGAAGCTTTCCTCGTCACTATCGATGGTCAGCTCAGCCATGTCCGGATTGTCTGGACCGGCTGCCGGGTTGTCGCTGTCGGCCTGCCACTCGTTAGCGTCGGCAAGCGAAAGCGTCGTGATCGGAGCCGGGCCGCGTCGTACGGACTCGGAGTTAATCGGTGCGTCCGAGGAACGGTTAACCAGACCAAAGATGCCCGCGGCGACAAGTGCACCGACAATGACTACACCGACAACGACTGCGCCGGTGCTGAATGCGCGGGTGCGATTCTTGGTGTGGCGAGCGTTTGATTGGGCTACACCGTCGGCATCGACGGATTCGCGCGCACCGGTGTCGGGGTCGATTGCGAGAAACTCCGAAGAGTCGGGGCCGAGCGCTGCAGTGCGCAAATCCTCCGCGAGTGTGCGAGCTGGCGACTCCTGTTGGTTGAAGTTCTCCGGGCGAACCTGCTTCGCGCGGTCGATGGCAGCAGAAATATCGGAGGGGATATTTGGCACGTTGTAGAACAGCTCGTCGATGACAGAAAGCAACGCGTTGTAGTCCGAACGTTGCGAGCTATCGGGCAAAACGACGGGGAAAGCGTCGTAGATGTGGCCGTCGCTGCTGATGCGCAATTGTCCAGGCTTGTTTGTCAGGCCAAGGCAGCGCCCAGATTCGTGGGCGTCGGCGATTGTCTCGGCAAGTGATGCTATTGCGAGTGCCAGGGCATCCGGGTGGGCGGCCTGATCGAACCGCTCAATACCGATACTGCTGGTCCAGTCGGCGACGATGAGCACCTCGGTGCGTGTCTTCGCCACACTATGAATGCGGGACATCCCGGTGCCAGCCAGGTCACGCAGCTCATTGGTCGTCGTGGCAATCTTCTGGGCGGCAACCGATGGCGAAGTGTCGTAGTACGGCAGTGCAATCGTGTCGACGAAGACAAGTGCGACATCTGAGTTGTCGGGATCGCCCATATCCATGGCACGCCACAGGCGCAGACCTGGGTAGGTTGCGACTTCAGAACGCAGACGGAAACGACCACCTGAGACCATCTCGCCGGGTACATAGCGGGTTGGGCGAGAACCCTGCGTCGGCATCGGTGGCAGCAGCGGCGAAGCGGTGAAGCCCTCGTTTGCCAGACCCGTGGCCTCGCCGATCAGGTTCGACGGGGCAATCGAGAAAGCATCAGCGGCGAAGCCACGTTCGCGCTCCATATCCTCACGGTCGGCGACGGCATTGTCGGCTGCATGAGGCTGCGGAGCAAAGCGGCGTAGACCCGGGATGCGGCCGAGGAAGCCACCCAGAACGCGGACCTCTTCCAATGGAGCCTGAGCGAGCACCAGGCCGGTACCGATGAGGAAGACCACGCCGGTGACGATGGTCTGCAGCAGCACGCCGAAGGAACCGAAGAAATCGAACAGCACAAGGTCGGTCAATGCGAATGCGCCCCAAGCAACGGCGACACCGACAAGCGACGCCCCCAGTGCCCACAGCACGGTGTGGACGGTCGCCTTACTGTCCAAGTGTCCGAGAGTGCGGCGCAAGAGCAAGAAGCCAATTACCGCGCCGGCGACGAAACCGAAACCGTTGGCGGCACCGAGCAACACGACGACGGTCTCATCGTCAGAAGCCAGACGAGGAGCGAAGAACGACAGAATCACCTTGACGGTGGTAATGCCGAGGATGATGAAAGTCGGGGTCCAGGCCTCTTCACGGGCGTAGAAAACACGCAAGTGCAAAAGCACAATGGCGTATGGAATAAGCGAGAACGCCGAGAAGGACAGCGTCCAGCCGAGAATCTCTGCGGTTTCGCGGGGGAACTCCAGATACGCAAAAAGACCGACGGCGATGGGGCGGCCGAATGCGGTGAAGAATGCGACGATCGGCACCAGCGCAATCATGGTCAGGCGCGTACCGATGGACAGATCGCGGACCACTGCCCCATCATTGCCGTCGGCTGCATTGCGGGACAGTCGCGGCATGATGGCGGTCAGCAAGGTAACGCCGATGATGCCGTAGGGCACCTGCAACAGCAGCCACGCCTGCTGGTAAATCGTCGGCGCGGCCTTGGAGGCAGTCGAGGCAATATTGGTGGTGATGAAGTAACCAGCCTGGGAAATTGCCACGTAGGTAATAATCGCGACACCCATGCCGGTGAACTGTTTGATGCGGTCGTCGATACCCCACAGCGGACGCAAATCAATGCCCGCGCGCTTGAGGTAGGGAATCATGATGGCTGCCTGAATGACGACACCCAGGGTGGTACCAAGACCCAAAAGCAGGATGTGCGGATCGGAGAGTGAACCGTCCGAATCCGGACTCAATTGGCCGGGCAGGAACAGATATAGCAAGAGCGTGGCAATGGCCACGACGTTGTTGGCGACAGGTGCCCACGCACCGGGTTTAAAGATTCCCTTGGTGTTTAGCACCGCCATGAGCAGCGCAAATATGCCGTAGAAGATAATCTGCGGCAATAGTAAGAACGCAAATGACGTTGCCAGCGGAACGTTGACCTTACCGGCCTCGTTAAGGCTCAATCTGGTCAACAGTGGCGCACCTATCACCGCCAGCACCGTCACCACTGCCAACAGCGTCATAGAGACAGTCAAGAGACGTCTAATGAAGGCGGCACCGTGATCTGGATCCTCCTTCTCCGCGCGCACCAACACTGGCACCACCAGAGAAGTCAGCACTGCGCCGAGGACGATTTCCGTAATCAGGTTCGGCAGTGTGTTGGCGACGTTGAAGGCTGAAGCCACAGCCGGACCCAGCGTCGCGCCGATGAGCAGGTTTCGCAAAAAACCCGTAATGCGCGAAATCAGGGTAGCGATTGCCATCGAGCCCGTGGAGGCGACGATGTCCGAGTTCGACTGTCCCTGATTTGCGTCCGCCGTCGAGCCTGCGGAGGAATCGCTGGAAGCGGTTGCTGTCGCAGTTGCCGCCTTTGCTGGCGATGGTGATGCCGATTCCGTCATCGCGTCAGTGGCGGTATCGGCATTTGCCTTATGGCCGGATACGCGAGTTAGGTCCGGGGCCGCTTCGGCCGGCTGAGATTCAGCCGTTGGCCGCGCCGCCGGAACCGGAGCCGGTGGCGCGGGGCGACGAATGCGGCCTCGAAGTCCAGATTTATGCGCGTCTGAGTCAGTCACATGTCCTATTGTTGCTTAAAAGGGGGTCTATTTCCGAAAGTACTGTGACCGTTTTGCGGCAAAAAACCCACCAACAGTGACGATGACGAGGGTCACGATAGCCAAAACCCCAACCGAAGCGCCCGATTGCACGGAAATACTCACTGATCGAGAAATCGGCGTGCCGCCAGGTGATTCGAGCCACAGCAACAGATTGTGGGAGTTGTCTCCACTATCCCGTGGCCGGTCTCCCTCTGGAGCATTGGTTGCCGGAGTGGATTCTGCATCATCACCCGACTTCGGAGTGAACTGAACAGTCACCGACCCCTTGGCGGGGATGGCGGCCTCATACTTCTCCTCCAACACCGAATCTCCAGCGCCGACGCGCACGAACGCGGGAACCGGCAGCGGCAGGCCATTACGAGCCAGCACCGCAATCGGCGACAGCTGCGTTGCGCGGGTGTAGACACCGCCGGGAGCTACCAACGTCACCGAATTGCGCAGGCGTCGATTCATAATCAGTGCCTGGTCGCTGAGTTCTTCGCTCCGCCGCTGCACGTCAGTTGACTGCAGCTGATTTCGCCGGCCGAGAGTTGTAAACGAGCGCAGCAAGTCGTGCCGCAGGGGACGGGTGAATTCATACCGTGTCAGTGCGACATTGGGATCGTTGGACATGATTGTGGTCAGGTCCGTGATTTCGCGGGAGGCCAGTTGAGCCTTCTCCACGAGCGTCTCACTCACTGGCGCGGGATCGGCAAGTTCGTCAATTGGAGTAACCGAGCCCGCATCCAGGTCGTGAGCTGAAGTGGTGATGGAGTCCATCAGCGGAGTCAGCTCAGCCAGGTTATCGTCCACGGCTTTCCGGACCGCGGCCATGAAATCTTCAGCGTCGCTAGCGCGTGGATCCCAACCGGACGGTGGTGCTGCCACCACAGCCGCGCGAGGGTCATCCGAATCAGTCAGTGATTGGAACAGAGTGCCAATCGCTGTCTGCATCCGTGCAGCCTCGGAGTCGATTCGGAAATCGTAGCGTCCGAGCAAATTCGAATACGCCACAGTCTGGGGAGACCGTCCTGTTGCAGCCAGAGAGGTTGTCAGTGCCCCAGGGAGGGCGAAGGCGCGGCTACCGTCGGCAAGCACGCCACTATGGCCGGGGCGCAGTGTCTGACCATCGGCGGTGAAGGCGGTGTTGTCTGCGACTAACACGGTGGTGTCGTGCGCGGCTTCGGGTGGAGTGGGCGAGGGTGGCATCGTCTCGCTGGTATCTACGCGGTTTTCGAATGCGCGCTCCGGGGTGGTCCCGTTCAGGGCCGTGGCCGCCGAGTACAGCGGGGCGCTTTCCGACGTCACGTATCCCTCGGCCGGCAAATAGAGGCCCGGCAGTGCCTGAACGTCCAAATGCTTGGCGATAGTCTGCCGACCAGCGGCGAGTGCCTCCATCGAAAGCTCGTGATCCCCCACGCGAGCCACGGCGCTGGCATCGGTGCCGCCCCACGGCAGTGACAGTGTGCAGGTGTCCTGTGTGAGATCGTGCAGCCGATTGAGCCAGGCGGCAGCATTGTCACTGGCGGGCATATGCGTGAGATTGGTGTCATCCGCGTTTCCCCAGGAATCCCGCAGTCGCGGAGAGGACTCCACAGGACTTGGGCGGCTGGTGCCAATCCAGTATTCGCGGGTCATCCTGGAGATTGCGTCGAGGGTCTCCGGGTCGATGGCGATGCAGGTCGATTCCCGCAACCTCTGCCCATCCGGGCCGGCAAAGCCCTTTTCCAACGAGGTGAGCAAACCGTCGAGGCGGCCACCGCGTTCGAGAGACTCGGCCAAAGAATTGTCGGTGAGGATGAGATTCGGCGACGAGGGTGCGTCACCGGTCTCACCGCCGACCAGTGGCACTGGCTGGCTGATGGGCCAAATCAGCGAAAACGGCACTGGGTCGCGGCGGGTGGGCGCATCGGAATTGTCGGTCTCATCGTTGTCGTTCTCATCACCGGCAGGCGGTTCCGGCTCATCACCTGCGGCTTGCGGATCCGTCACCGGTAGCAGTGCGCGTGTTTCCGCCAGCAGGCGGTCGATGTCATCTGCCGGTTGCCCGTTAGCATTGATGAGCAGCGGAAACGTGCCGGCTTCCGTGATGTCGAGTCCTTCTGGGGACGGTGCGGAGATAGGAACACTTAGCGTAACCTCACGCTTCTCCCCCGCTTTCAGCTCGATGGGGGCACTGAAGGTCCCAGCCACATCAAACACTGATTCAGGCTCAGCGAGAATCGTCCGCGCATCTGCAGAGGAAGCCAGTGCGCCGGCCCGCTGTGGGCGCAGCGCAACATTGCTGATATCCGCATCGGAGGTGTTGTGCACCTGCACCTTGATGGTCAGTGTCGAATGCAGAGCCGCGACATGCGGAGTGAAGCTGGTTATCGAAAGCCGAAGGGGGCCCTGTTCACCGACACGATTGGTGCCACTGCCCCACAACTGCTCATCTTGCGCAAAAGCTGGGGGCGCAACGGTCGTCGGCAAGCACAGTATGAGCGCTGCGGAAGCGGCCGTGACTTTACGAACAACATTTCTTGGCAACTGCAACCTGAACATGCGCAATCACCTCGGCGTCTGCCGGCCTGCTCGCTTTTCCGCGCGGGCGAGATCGGGCAGCAGATTGTGCGCGCGCCGGGCCAGTTTGCGTTCGTCAGCGTAGGCCAACCGTTCCACCAGGGTGTCTACAGGGACCCACATGACCTGGGTGACCTCGGGGTCTTCGTCGTTCAAATCGCCATCGACGTAGCGCAGAAGGTGATGGTGCACGGTCTTGTGAATCCGCGTGCCATCGGAGACAAACCAGTAGTCAATCACACCGAGCTCTTCGATGACCTCGCCGCGAATGCCCGTTTCTTCCCACACCTCACGTTCGGCGGTGGAAGCGAAAGCTTCGCCGGGTTCGACATGGCCCTTAGGCATCGACCACAGCAGGCGCCCGCGACGATCGTGCCGACCAATGAGCGCGACATAAATCCGTGACAGGTTGACCTTGCCGCCATCTCCGACCGCCTCGGCAAGCCCCGAGACGACCAGTCCGCCCGCCGAAGTCTCAATCGAGGTCTGCATCGGCGCTGCATTTTGCGCGCGCGACGAGTGCGCGCGGCGATTGTTCGTGCGCTTCGTCTGTGCGTGACGACGGCGATTGTTCCTATCCTGACCGTTCTTACGGCCACCGCGGTTGTTCGACTGCTTCGAGGGTCGTGCCGACTTCGGTGATTTGGAAGATTTCTTGGCGCCACCGGAGTTTGGCTTGGCCGATTTGGGGCCATTGGCACTGGAGCCACTACGTTTTGCAGAATTTCCGCTGGTAGTAGCGTTGCTCGTGTTGGTGGACGAGGAAACGCCACCTCTTCTGCGCGGTCGCCGACGACGTCGACGGCTCTTCGCCGCCGAGTTGTCATTGCGTACCACGTTGTTCATTCCACTTAGACTACCGGGTTTATAGGTATAAGCGGGTATTGTGTCGGTCGTGACACAATCGACTCCTTCAACGACAAATGGTGACCAGCCCGGGGGGACTACACCTCCCGGTGCTACTCCGGCGGCTGCTGACGCGGACCCAAAGGTGCGCAGGACGGCAATGCTGGCAGTGGCGGATCAGGCGATCGCCAAGGAGTCTGAGATCCTCGATTCGCTGGCAGCTGCGTTTAGTGCAGCCGGCCATCGCCTGTACCTCGTGGGCGGTTCTGTGCGCGATGCTCTCTTAGGGCGACTGGGCGTGGATCTCGATTTCACCACCGACGCGCGCCCGGAAGTGACGCGCGCGATCCTCGATGACTGGGCGGATATTGTCTGGGATACCGGCATTGAATTCGGCACACTCTCCGCGGAACGGCATGGCCGTCAGGTGGAGATCACCACATTCCGTGCGGATACGTATGACCAGGTCAGCCGCAATCCGGAGGTCACTTTCGGTGACACGCTGGAGGGCGATCTAATTCGCCGTGACTTCCGCTGTAACGCCATCGCCGTGGAGCTCCATGGTGACGGCACCCGCACCTTCCTCGACCCGCTCGGAGGTTTCGAGGATCTTGTCGCGGGTGTGTTGGACACCCCGGGGGCGCCGGAGGTCAGTTTTGGCGACGACCCCCTGCGGATGCTGCGTGCCTGCCGCTTCGCATCCCAGCTGGGGTTCGACGTGGCACCGCGTGTGCTCAAGGCGTTGAAGGAAATGTCCAGCGAAATTGACCGCATCACGGTCGAGCGCATCTCCACCGAGCTGAACAAGCTCATCCTGGGTGCGGACCCAAGCCGAGGTATCGACCTGATGGTGGAATCGGGGTTGGCCGACCGCGTGCTGCCGGAGATTTCCGACATGCGCATGACGCAGGATGAACACCGCCAGCACAAGGATGTCTACCAACACTCTCTGCAGGTCATGCGGCAAGCTATTGACCAGGAAGAACCCGGTGAACCGGACCTCGTACTGCGATGGGCGGCACTGCTGCACGACTGCGGCAAACCCGCTACCCGTGCCTACAACGAGCAGGGAAACGTCACCTTTTACCAGCACGAAGTGGTTGGTGCGAAGCTGGTGCGGCGCCGCCTTCGGAAACTGAAGTTCCCGAAGAAGACCAACCACGAAATCTCGCAGTTGGTCTACCTGCACATGCGCTTCCACGGCTACGGCGAAGGCAAGTGGACGGACTCGGCGGTGCGACGTTATGTCAACGACGCCGGAGATCTGTTGGAACGACTCAACAAAATCGTGCGGGCCGACTGTACGACGAGAAACCGTCGTAAAGCAGCACGCCTCGCACGAGCCTGCGACAGCCTGGAAGCGCGAATCAAGGAGCTCGCCGAGCAGGAGGACCTCGCACGCGTCCGCCCCGACCTGGATGGCAACGAAATCATGGAAATTCTGGACCTGAAGCCCGGCAAAGAAGTCGGACAGGCCTGGAATTACCTGAAAGAGCTGCGATTGGAGTCCGGTCCGCTGGAGCGTGAAGATGCTATCTTGGCGCTGAAGAAATGGTGGTACGAGCAGTCCGGTGAGCAGGCTGAAAGCGAAAGTGAGAGCTAATGGCATCGATTAATCCGGAAAATCTCTACGGCGACCGGCTTTTTACCAGCCTTGAGCGCAACGACCCGGCTGCCGGGATGCTGCTGCTCGCAGCACCCGGCATGCTCTCGCCGGAGTTTTCCCGCTCGGTGATTTTCCTTATTGAGCACGATGAACACGGCACCCTTGGTGTCGATCTCACGCAGCGTTCGCAGACGCCGGTGCACAATGTGCTCGAGCCTTGGGCGCCGCTGATGGCCAAGCCGCCGGTGCTCTACGTCGGGGGTCCGGTCAACCAGACACAGCCAATCTGCATTGGTGTGGTGCGAAATGGTGCCACCCTCCCAGAGGAGACCGACAGTATTACCGGTGCCCCGCTGATGGAACGCATCGCTCACAGGTTTGCGCTGGTCAACCTCGGTGCGGAGCCGGAGGGCGTACGCGACCGCATAGATGGCGCACGCATCTTCGCCGGTTACGCAGGCTGGGATCCGGGGCAGCTGGAAGACGAGCTCGAGCGCGGTGACTGGTACGTCGCCCCTGCCCTGCCCTCAGATGTACTCGCGCCTGCTGCCGCGGACATCTGGGGTGATTGCATGCGCCGTCAGCCCTGGCCGCTGCCACTGTATGGCACCTATCCCGTAGATGTACGTGACAACTAGATGAGTGAGCACATCAATACCGAAGGAAACAGGGCTGAAGGAAGTAGCGCCACAGGAAACAGCGACCGCACCGACATAGCTGCCGGCATCCGGCAGACACTGCCCGTGGGCATGGGACTCATTCCGCTAGGGCTCGCATTCGGCCTGCTCATCGCACAAACTGGCTTTAGCTGGTGGTGGGCCCCCATCTTCTCCTTCGTGGTCTACGCCGGGTCGATGGAATTCCTCGCTGTCGGCCTGGTTATGGCGCATACGGGTCTGCTCGGCTGTGCCGTGACGTCCTTTATGGTCAACTTCCGCCACGTCTTCTACGGACTGACGTTCCCACGCGACCGGATACAGTCTCGTCTCGGCCGCGCATATTCCACATACGCGCTTACCGACGAGTCGTATGCCATCGTCTCTGCAGCAAATCCGACCGAAAAGATGTCGGGCCACCGACTGCTGACGATTCAGATTCTCTGCCAGTTATTGTGGGTGGGCTCCGGCATTGTCGGGGCGCTAACCGGCGCAGCACTGCCCGAGGGTATCCGCGGTGCCGAGTTCGCACTGGTGGCGCTCTTTACGGTGCTGGCCATGGACGCGTTTGAGACTTCTAAGGACTGGTCACTGCCCCTGTCCGCTATCGTCTGCACGCTGGTGGGCTGGCTGATTAACCCGAACCAGATGCTGGTTATCGGACTGCTGATGTACTTCGGCCTGCTGCTGTTGCGCGTGTGGTCACCGCGGGTGGATCGGGTGATGCGCATGACGTCGGCAAGCAATCAGCGTACGACGGAGGGAGAGCGAGCATGACCGCGATGCCCGATTCCGGCTATGTGCTTGCCGCGCTCTTTGCGATGGGTACGGTGACTCTTGCGCTGCGTGCGCTGCCGTTTGCATTCGTGCGCACTCTGAAGGGGTCTCCCCTGTTCGAGTTCCTCGGCACGACCATGCCGGTTGGAGTCATGGTGGCGTTGGTTGCCTACACCGTCTTCGGGCGGCTAGGACTCAGCGGTGAGAGTGGCGACCCCGGCGCTGCCTGGGCCGTGCCCGTAGCGCTGGCCGTCACCGTTGGCCTGCACTGGTGGCGGCGCAACACCGTGATTTCGATTTTTGTAGGCACGGCGCTGTATATGGTCCTCGTGAACCTTGTCGCGTGAGGTGCGCTGTGTGTGGGACGGTGCCAGCGGACCAGTGGCTAGCGGCAGTGGCTAGAACTGTGCCGGTACCTGACCAGTGAAGTCCGGTAGTCCCGGAATCTGGGGCAGCTGCGGGGATTCCGGCAGATTCAGTAGTTCGCCGAGATTTGGGCTCTCGGGCAGGTTCGGGACGCCTGGGATGTCCGGCAGCGATGGAGTGCCCAGCGTGCCGTCGAAGGCATTCTGAACATCGCTGGTGTGAGTTTCCTTCGTGCCGTAGGTGTTAGCAGCGACGCTGAAGTCAGGTCCAATGGATGCCGAGGCGTGAACGCTCTGGCGGTCATCGGACCAACCCCACTTTGTGCCAATAACACCCGGCAGCGTGGCGGTGCCGTAATCCTGACGGTAGTCATCCGCTGCCACAGGTGACGCGGTGCTCATAGCAACCAGAACCGGGTCAGAAGTGTTCTCACGCTTCTTGGCCTCCAGGAACTTCACAGTGTCCGCGCTGGACGTAGTTGAATTTCCCCAGTGACCTGCATCGTGGGTGTTGCTGAGGCCGTATTCACGCGCAGTGGCGTTGATGGAATCCGGGTAACGGCCATAGAGCTCACTGGCGATATTGTCATCGGAGTAGCGAATCATCTCTGTGGCCTTCGCCTTGTCCGCTTCTGTGCCATGTTTGAAGACGTAGTCCGCAATGTAGAGCTTGACAATCGAAAGCCCCGGACGAGCTTCATTCTCGTTCGCCGTACCGTAGTGCGTGCCACTTGGGGTGTGGGTAAAGCTGATCTGGGTTCGCCCCGGAGCATCAATAGTGCCCTGCGGAGTCAGTTTTGGCTGCGGAGCCGCAGCGACGTTTCCAGCTGCCAGCGGAAGGCTGGTGACAGCGATGACACCGGTAAGACCCATGCGAATCGCGCGGGAAGGCCGTGGAGTAAGACGATGACGAGCGTTCATAACAAAAAACCAATCTACACGCGCAGGTGACCGACGCGCTGCCAAGCTGGATCGTAAGCGGTATCGATGACATGCTCTCCCTCGGTCCACGTCTCCGCAACAGCTTGCAGACCCGCCTCCGCATCAGATGCCGGGTCAATAAAGAAGTGCATCAGAGCCATGCCATCGGATTGCTCAGTTGCAACAAAAATACCCTTGTCCTCAGCGATGGCTTCAGCGGCAGCGGTATTGAACTCGGAGAGGGATTCCTTCGACTCGTCCGTCGGCAAGCCCTTGTCGTCAATGTGAGCGAGCATGAGCTGAATCAGCACATGCTGCGTCATAGTCGGGCTCACCAGCTGCGTAATCGGAGCGCGAGTAGCGACGACGAGCGGCTGGCCGTTGGCTTCGGCATCAATGGTGAGCCACTCCGGGCACTCTTCCGCGAGCTGCTCGACGACACCGCCCAGCTCCGGTAGCGGGATAGCATCTTCCGGCTCCTCGCCAGCGAAGGCGAAACCGCGCAGCCACAGGCCGAAGTCCTCCTCTCCCAGAGCCAGCTGCAGCAGTGTGAAACCTAGCTGAGCTACCAAGCGCTCACCGTCCTCCAACTGAGCAATTGCCGGGAACAGCGGGTGGAATAGGCGAACGTCCACTGCCCCATGACCACTGCTAACAGCCACGCGGGCGTCTGCCGGATCGACCTCGGCGGGAGCATCGGCCTCGAGAGCACCCTGTGCAACCAACGTAGCTGCGACATCCCCCAGCGACAGCTTCATCGCCGGATCCGCCTGGCGGAGGTCGGTGAAAGACCACACCGCGCCGTCGTCAGGCGCGGCCTCCAGCCAACGGCGAGCGACCGGGCGCAGCTCCGGATCGCCGGCAGCGCTAACAGTCAGAAGGTGGCGAGAATACGGAGCGCCAGCCTCAAACCCCCAGATGAGCCGGTCATTAATAGCGGCGATGCGGCCGCCGACCTCCTTCTGGACATCAATAATGTCCACATCGGCGGCGTTCGGGGCACCATCGATACCGAGCTGGACACTAAACATCGAGTCGAGCGCATCGGCGCCAAAAGAGTTCCACCACGACCAGAACTCATTGATCGCGGTCTCTTCTGCGGCGCGCTGTTCCGGGGAGAACGGAGCCGGATTCTCGTTAGCCATGCTGAATCTCACACTTTCGTTTGCTCGTTTAAAACCGAACCTTATGTTGTGCGCCCCAGTATATGTGCCAAGCCGGATTCGCCCCTCGGGTCCATGCGCTAGACCGCGTTAAGCGGGTTGTGGCTCCGGCTCAGCTTCTGCTTCCTTGCCCCAGCGAGCGGCGTAGACCGCACAGATCATCAGCTGAATCTGGTGGAAAATCATCAGCGGCAAAATGTAGAGGCTGGCATCGGCACCGAAGATAACGGCAGCCATGGGCAGACCGGTGGCCAGGGACTTCTTCGAACCGCAGAACTGAATCGCAATGCGGTCCTTGCGGTCGAAGCCCATCTTATTTGCGATGAATCCGGACAACCGCAAAACGAATTCCACCAGCACGACCGAAAGCACACACAGGATGACAATGTCCCCTGCCGGCACCTTCGACCAGATGCCCTGCACCATGCCCTCGGAGAAGGCTGCGTAAACGACCATTGCGATGGATAGGCGGTCAACGTTCTTAGTCGTCTTCGCGGCGGCAAACTTCAGGGTCCAACGGCGAGTGAGCTGGCCGATTGCGAATGGCAGCAGCAACTGCAGCGAAATATCCAAGAACACCGACGAATCCACATGAATGCCGCCACCGGTGGCCATCAACAGCATCACCAGCACCGGTGTGACCACAATGCCCAGCAGGTTAGATGCCGAGGCACTGACGATGGCGCCGGCGACATTGCCCTTGGCGATGGACGTGAAGTTCACACTCGACTGCACCGTCGACGGTGCCAGCGTCATGTACAAAATGCCCAGGTAGAGGCCAGGAGAAAGAATCCAATCCAGGGGTTTCATCAGCAGGCCGAGGATTGGGAACAGCACGAATGTGAAAGCCAGAATGGTTATGTGCAGCCGCCAATGCTTAACACCGGCCAACGCATCCTGCGGGCTCAGGCGCGCGCCATAGAGGAAGAACAAGAAGCCAATGGCGATCTTTGTGGCCCAGCTGAAAACCTCAGCGGTAGTGCCGCTTGCAGGAAAAATAATCGCCAGTATCGCTGCAGCAACGATACCGACGATGAGGGGATCTGGACGCCAATTCACAATTCGTTGCCACATGGACAAATAGCTTAGTGGGCAACCAGATGTTGTCTTACTATTTTGCAGAAGCTTTTCTCTGCAATAATTTTTTACTTCTTCTGCTCAGCTGCCTTGCGCAGCGCATCCTTGTCCACAGGCTTGAAAGTGGCATTCGCGGATGAGCCCTTGTCCGTGCACAGTCCTTCCAGGCCACAGGAGCTGCAGCCACCGGAGACACCGCAGTCTGCTGCCGGGTTGTCGGAGCAGCAGGCATCATCAGCCGCAGTGTCGGCGGCATCAGTGGCGGCGGAGTCACAGCCACAGCCGCTGTCACCGTCACCGCACCCACAACCGGAGCCGGACTCGGCGGAGACCTTGGCGTCGTAAAGCGCGATGGTGTGCGAGCCGATAGCCGCACCAATGCCGAGCATGGCGATACCGGCGAGCAGAGCGACGGCGTACCACAGCCACATCCAACCAGAGGCCTCCGGGCGGATGGCGAGGAAGCCGAGCATGGTGGCACCGAGGAAAGCGACAGCGGACACAGCCCACGGCGGGCCGGCAACGCGGTGCGTAATATCCCAGTTTTCCTGGGACTTTCGAGCCTCAGGCGCACGAATTCCGATCCAGTTATTACCCGGTAGCTTCGCCGACCATGCCAAACCAGCGACAACGGCTATGCAAACAGCCAGAACCAGGGTAATTACAGGGATGACAATCATGCTTCCAATTTATATAGGTGGTTGAGCACGTGCCAAACGCACCTATTAGACTGTGAGACCATGACCAACAGCGAAAAGTCCTCGTCCTCGGCAGAAGCCACCGACTACCGCTACTCCCCCGAGCTGGCGACTCAGCTAGAGGGAAAGTGGCAGGCGTATTGGAAAGATAACGGCACCTTCTACGCCCCCAACCCGGTGGGCGATTTGGCAGCTGCCGACGGCTCGACTCCGCCGAAGGACAAGCTTTTCGTCCAGGACATGTTCCCGTACCCGTCCGGTGTCGGTCTGCACGTAGGCCACCCGCTGGGATACATCGCCACCGACGTCTTCGCGCGCTTCCACCGCATGCAGGGCGCAAACGTGCTGCACACCCTGGGCTACGACGCCTTCGGTCTGCCGGCGGAGCAGTTCGCAATCCAGACCGGTACGCACCCGCGCGTGACGACGGAAACGAATATCGCCAACATGGAGCGACAGCTGGGCCGCCTGGGACTTGGCCATGACCGCCGCCGTGTTTTCGCGACCACTGACCAGGACTACTACAAGTGGACGCAGTGGATTTTCCTGCAGATTTACAACGCCTGGTTCGATGAGGATCAGAAGAAGGCCCGTCGCATCGATGAGCTGATTCCACTCTTGGAGTCGGGCGAGATGGCTACCAAGGACGGTCGCGTCTACGCTGAGCTCAGCGAGACCGAGCAGCGCGAAGCCGTGGATGAGTTCCGTCTGGTTTACCAGTCGAATTCGATGGTCAACTGGTGTCCGGGCCTCGGCACTGTGCTGTCCAACGAAGAAGTGACCGCCGAGGGCCGTTCGGAGCGCGGTAACTTCCCGGTGTTCCGCAAGCGGCTGGGCCAGTGGATGATGCGCATCACCGCATACGCTGACCGCCTGGTCGACGACCTGGAGCTGCTGGACTGGCCGGACAAGGTCAAGTCCATGCAGCGCAACTGGATCGGCCGCTCCCGCGGTGCCGAGGTCGACTTCACAGCCGAGGTCGGCCCGAAGGTCTCCACCAAGATCAGGGTCTTCACCACTCGCCCGGACACTCTCTTCGGAGCCTCCTACATGGTGCTTGCTCCTGAGCACGAGCTGGTGGATCAGCTGGTCGAAGCCGGCAGCGGTTCCTACGAGGGCGTGGATGAGCGCTGGACCTTCGGCAAGGAAACCCCAGCCGAGGCCGTCGCCGCTTACCGCGCCGCAATTGCCTCCAAGTCCGACCTGGAACGCCAGGAGAACAAGGAAAAGACCGGTGTCTTCCTGGGCGCTTACGCCACCAACCCGGTGAGCGGTGAGCAGGTGCCGGTATTCATTTCCGACTATGTCTTGATTGGCTACGGCACCGGTGCCATCATGGCTGTCCCGGCCCACGATGAGCGCGACTACGAGTTCGCCACTGCCTTCGGTCTGCCAATCCGCGAGGTTGTTGCAGGTGGTGACATTGCAAAGGAGGCGTACGTCGGTAACGGTACGTGCGTGAACTCCGCCAATGATTCCGGCCTGGACATCAATGGCCTGGACAAGGACACCGCCATCGCCACCGTCATTGAGTGGTTGGAGAAGGAAGGTGCTGGTCACGAGAAGGTCCAGTACAAACTGCGCGACTGGCTATTCGCCCGCCAGCGCTACTGGGGCGAGCCCTTCCCCATCGTCTACGACGAGGACGGTCACGCCCACGCGCTGCCCGAGTCCATGCTTCCGGTCGAGTTGCCAGAGGTCGAGGACTACAAGCCGGTCACCTTCGACCCGGACGATGCTGACACCGAGCCAAAGGCTCCACTGGACAAGGCCACTGACTGGGTCAATGTCGAGCTCGATCTCGGCGATGGCAAGAAGAAGTACCGCCGTGACACCAATGTCATGCCGAACTGGGCAGGTTCCTCCTGGTACCAGCTGCGCTACATCGACCCGAATAACGCTGAGGAGTTCGTTGACCTGGAAAACGAGCGCTACTGGACCGGCCCTCGCCCGGAGACTCACGGTAAGGACGACCCAGGCGGCGTCGACCTCTACGTCGGTGGCGTCGAGCACGCAGTGCTGCACCTGCTCTACTCCCGCTTCTGGCACAAGGTCCTCTTCGACCTCGGCTACGTGACCTCCAAGGAGCCGTACCGCCGTCTGTTCAACCAGGGCTACATCCAGGCTTACGCCTACACCGATGCCCGTGGTGTCTACCAGCCGGCGGATCAGGTTGTTGAGCGCGATGGTAAGTTCCTCATCCCGGGCGGCGCCGAAGACGGCTCTGACCTGGAGGTCTTCCAGGAGTACGGCAAGATGGGCAAGTCCCTGAAGAACGCCGTCTCCCCCGACGAGGTCTGCGACAACTACGGCGCTGACACCCTGCGCGTCTACGAGATGGCCATGGGTCCGCTGGACACCTCCCGCCCGTGGGCGACGAAGGATCTAGTCGGCTCGCAGCGCTTCCTCCAGCGCGCTTGGCGCCTGGTGGTCAATGAGGACTCCGGTGAGCTCGCCGTCACGGACGCAGCGCTTTCCGACGACGACCTCAAGGCGCTCAACCGCACCGTGGAAGGGGTTACCTCTGACTACGCAGAGCTGCGTGACAACACGGCCGTCGCAAAGCTCATTGAGTACGTCAACTACCTGACTAAGACCTACGGTTCGACCGGTGCCCCGCGCGCCGCCGTGGAACCGCTGGCCCTCATGCTTGGCCCTGTGGCACCGCACATCGCGGAGGAACTGTGGAGCCGTCTCGGCCACACCGAGTCCCTGGCACACGGTCCGTGGCCGGCAGTTGACGAAAAGTGGCTGGTCGACGACACCGTTGAGCTGCCAGTTCAGATCAACGGCAAGGTTCGCGCTCGCATTGACGTGGCTACCGATGCTTCCCGCGAGGACATCGAGGCCGCCGCGCGTGCCGACGAAAAGGTTGTCGCAGCTGTGGAGAACGCCGGTGGCAATATCGTGAAGGTCATTGTCGTTCCGGGCAAGATGGTCAATCTAGTTGTGAAGAAGTAGCCGGGAGGCTAATGCCTACAAGAAAGTGTCTGGGTTTATGTCAGTTTGAAGCCTAAAATCGGCTCAAATTTGACATAAACCCAGACACTTTCTCGCTTGAGACTTTCTCGCAAAAGCCTCAAGGGGTGGCTCCGAGGCTGGCCGCCTCTTACCCCTACTTAACGCCCAGAATCAGGACGCCGAATGTGGAGAGCATCCACATCAAAGTGAAGGGCATGAGCACCCAGCACATAGCGAGCCACGCGCGCCAGTTGCGGAAGTTCTTCCACTCCACGTAGGTCTGCCAGAAGCCCAAAAGGCAGCCGACCAGGGAGATTACGCCCGGGACAACGGGGAAAAGGATCTCCCAAGTGCGGGAGCAGAGGAAGCTGGACTTACCCGCATCACAGGTGGGGCCACCGACAATGGCGCCGGCGATGCCAATAATGAGGCCCGCGAGCAGCGTCGTAAGAATCACACCCGCGGTGTAGATGTAGGCGCGCTTGCCGGAATACATCTTGCGCTCAAGCTCGTCGAAGATTTCATCCTCATTGCGCTCTGGTGTACTGCGCTTCGGTGAATTATCCACCATCTGCTCCCCTCGCCTCTAAATGCCGTCTGATGTGCCTGCCATACTAGGCCGGAGTAATCAGCATTGGCACCGGGCTGTGACGAACGATGTGGTTAGTCGACGAGCCGATGAAAATTCGCCCGAATGGGCCAAGAGTAGACGAACCCAAAACGAGCAAGTCTCCCTTTTTCCACTTGATGGACTGAATGGCCTCTTCCCAACCGTTGCCGGAGGCTACTTCCGCATCAATGGAAAGGTCTGGGTAACGGGTATGCGCGCGGTCCATACCGCGGTCGAGCAGCCCCATAGCCTGCTCGCGCCACTCAATCATCAGGTCAGAGGAGGGGCCGTAGCCGTTCTCCGTCGGGTACATGGTCGCACCACGCGGCGTAAACGAGACCAAACGCAGGGGAACTTCCCAGCGATATGCCAGGTCAGCAGCTTTATTCAATGCGTGGTGCGACTGTGGGGTGTCAATGTAGCAAATGCTGACACGGGTCACACCGTGCTTAGAAAGCTTCGCGCCGGGAATCGCCAATCCCAGCGGGATTGGCGAGTAATGCAGCAGCGCATCCGAGGTTGATCCCGCAGTAAAGCGACTGCGGTTCTTGGCGGCCCAGTCCTTGGTATTGCTTCGGCGGGTGCCAAGCAAAACCACATCGGCTTCGAATTCTTCGGCTTCGTTGCAGATAGTTGTGGATTCGCTGGAGGATTCGATGATCCGCACGGCATCGTCGTCAAGCATGCCCTTGCGCAGGCCAGCGAGCTTTAGCTCATCCTTGATGATTTTTTCAAGAGACTCGGTTTCGTGGGAAACCCAGGAGTCATTGGTGCTCAACCGAGCCAGTGAGGTCAGCGGCCAGCCGCGCGACAGTGCGCTGACAACGCGAATCTGCACCTTCGTGGTGCGAGCTAACCAAGCGGCGTAAGCAAGCGTTTCGGTGCCGTACTCGCCTGGACGCCACGCAATCATGATACGAAGCGGGCGGGAAGCCATCGCTAATCCTCCTGTGATTACTCAGAAATATCCAAGTGGTGCTTCTGGGTAATAGCCTACGTGGATAGGCGGGCATATTTAAAACGGCACCGAGGAAGTGTAAAAGCTATGTATCCTGCCTGTGGGCTTAAAGCGGGCAGGGCTAGCTGGAAAAGAGACTAGACGTTTGGGTTTGTCTTTGGGTGCTCCGGGTAGTTTTCGAGGATCTTGGACAGAATCGTCTCAAGACCAGCGCCAAATTCCAGCTCTTCCTGGCTCAGCGTGCTGAACATCTCAGCCATCTGCTGATCGCGCTCTTCAGAAACGCGGTGCAGCTCTTCACGGCCACGGTCGGTCAGTTCAACGCGGACGCCACGACGGTCTTTGCTGTCGCGGACGCGCTCCACCATGCCGGCGACCTCCAAGTGGTGCACGGCGTTGGAGGCGGTGGGCATGCGGATGGCCTCGGCCTCAGCCAACTGGCTGATACGGCAGGCACCCAGTGCCTCCAGGGTCATCATGATGGACAGCTGCGCGCGGCTGAGCTGGGACTCCGAGGAGCGGCGGCTGTAGAGCAGCTCAGCGCGAGTCAGAAGAGGGCGAATGCGCTTAGCGAGCGACAGAGGAGTAACGGCATCAGGATTGCCAATCGAGCCCGAAGATAATGTCATAGCGACGATGTTATATGCGAACAGTGCTAGTTGCCAATACGAAATTTATTTGGGGTGCTATTTATTTTTCTACAACTGGTGATTTCGGCAATGAAATCACCAGGAATCTTCCACCAATCATCTAAAGCCCCAGTACAAAGCATTAAACCTATCTGCGTATAAGGTTTTTTCGGTGCTGGCAGAAACCCCCTAAAGTGTCACTTCTTCTGTACTTAGAACTTTGGGTTGGAGGTAGCCATGCGGCTACTCTCGCGAACCCTTTTGGCTTGTGATATATCTCGCGGATCAACCCTCGCGGGTGTATTGCTGTCAGCTTTACGACGACTGCAGCGCACGCATCCATGGCGGGGACGAGATGGGCGCAGCAGCGAGTAGGGCGAGGAGGACGAGAAGAGCGTGGGAGGGCGCGGGGAGGCTAGAGAAGCACAAAAGCGCCAGCGGCTACCGCATGGGTAACCGGCTGGCACTTTTCAAGGCACATGCTCTCGGAGCTGCTCGCTTGTACTTTTGAGTGCTTGTACCTTTTAGTCTTCGCCCTTGATGAATGCTTCGAGCTGTGCTCGCGCAACATCGTCGGCAAGCTGCTTCGGCGGGGACTTCATCAGGTAGGAAGAAGCGGCGTAGACCGGGCCGCCGATGCCGCGATCCTTGGCGATCTTGGCAGCGCGAACAGCATCGATGATGATGCCAGCGGAGTTCGGGGAGTCCCAGACCTCGAGCTTGTACTCAAGGTTCAGCGGCACCTCGCCGAAGGCCTTGCCCTCGAGTCGGACGTAGGCCCACTTGCGGTCATCCAGCCAGTCCACCCAGTCCGACGGGCCGATGTGGACGTTGCGGTCGTCGATCTTGCCGGCCAGCGGACCGGTGAGATTGGAGGTGACGGCCTGGGTCTTGGAGATCTTCTTGGACTCGAGGCGGTCGCGCTCGAGCATGTTCTTGAAGTCCATGTTGCCGCCGACGTTGAGCTGCAGGGTGCGCTCGAGGCGAACACCGCGGTCCTCAAATAGCTTGGCCATGACGCGGTGGGTGATGGTTGCGCCGACCTGGCTCTTGATGTCGTCGCCGACAATCGGAACCCCTGCGTCTTCGAACTTCTTGGCCCACTCCGGGTCGGAAGCGATGAAGACCGGCAGGGCATTGACGAAAGCTACACCAGCGTCAATGGCGCACTGTGCGTAGAACTTGTCAGCCTGTTCTGAACCGACCGGCAGGTAGGAGACCAGGACATCGACCTTGGCATCCTTCAGCGCCTGAACAACGTCGACCGGTTCAGCCGGGGATTCGTCGATGGTGTCCGCGTAGTACTTGCCAACGCCATCCAGGGTCGGGCCGCGCTGAACCTCAACGCCGAGAGTCGGGACATCGGCAATCTTGATGGTGCAGTTCTCGGAGGAAACAAAGGCCTCGGAGAGGTCCTTGCCGACCTTCTTGTCGTCAACATCGAAAGCTGCGACGAACTCGACATCGGAGACGTGGTAGTCGCCGAAGACGACGTGCATGAGGCCAGGAATGGTCTCATCGGGCTTTGCATCGCGGTAGAACTCGACACCCTGCACCAGGGAGGAAGCGCAGTTGCCGACGCCGACGATAGCGACGCGAATTGAACTCATTTGGTAATTCTCCTTGAAACTATGTGCTCGGAGGCTTTGACCTCGCGCCGGGAACTCACACCGGGAACTCGCATCAGGACCTAGCATCAGGACCCCGCGCCAGGGCCTTACGCCAGCGGTGCGGCCGTGAGTGGGTGCACGCATTGAGGTAACGAGCGTGACGTTATACCTTTATGCGTTTTTTGCCGATGCCCGAACCGTGAGGGGGCATGTGTTTACCGATAAAGCGGGGGTGAAATCAGCCCGCACGCGCCTGCTAATCTGTCTTCGTGATGACATGGCAGGGCGAGATCGATCACTCCTTGCTCAAGAAGCAGTTATTGGAGCAGTGGCGTGCAGGGGAGATTTCACGGAAATCACTCTGTGATGCCGATGCTCGGCTGGTCGCTGCCGCGCGTTTTCACGGCAGAAAGCCCCAGGAAGAGTGCCCAGTATGTCGCAAATTCGACCTCCGACTCGTATTCTGGGTGTTCGGAGAAAACTTGGGCCGTCGTTCCGGCTCTGCTTGTACTGAAAACGAATTATCCGCAATAGTTAATGAATATGGTTCGTGCACCGTCAAAGAAGTTGAGGTGTGCCCCGACTGCAAGTGGAGTTTCCTGACCCGGACACTTCAGGCAGCTCGAGAAGAGTCAGAAAACTAGGGAGAGCACCCGTGAGCAATGATCGACCCGATAGCCCAGGCGGTCCTAACAGCCCTCACGAGGGCCAGGGTTCTAATTCATCAGGCGAGTGGTGGGATCAGCCGGATGCTGATTCCTTCAATACGCACGCACGCTCCGATGACGCATCGCTTGACGACGATTCCAGCGACAGCATTGATGCTGTTTCGGTCGGTGGCAGTGACGAGGGTCTGGCTACCGATTCAGAGATGACGTCGGCAAGCGAGCCGGACCCGGAGAAGGGGCAGTACGCCCCAGATGACCATGAACCAGATGACCATGAAGAGGAAAGCTCGATGGCGCAAGAAGAACAGCCGACTGATAATAAGCGGCGAATTTTAGCGTGGCTCGGTCTAGCCGTGGCGCTGGTCGTGCTGTTGCCGGTAGTTGTGTTCGGTGTTGCTTATGCGACAACGGACGTGCCGGAGCCAGAGGAGTTGGCCAATAGCCAGATTGCGGTGATTTATGACCGCAGTGGTGAAAAGGAAATCACGCGCATCGTCCCCGAGGGCGGTAACCGAAGCAACATCACTATCGACAAGGTGCCGGATGCTGTACGCAATGCAGTGCTGGCAGCTGAGGATCGTGATTTCTATACCAACCCGGGTTTTTCCTTGACTGGTTATGCCCGTGCGGCTCTGGGAGTCGTGACTGGTAATTCCAGTGCCGGTGGCGGCTCGACCATTACGCAGCAGTACGTCAAGAATGCTGTGGTGGGCAATGAGCGCACGCTGACCCGTAAGGCCAAGGAACTGGTCATGTCGGCGAAGATGGCGCGGGAGTGGACTAAGGACGAAATCCTTGAGGCCTACCTCAACACGATTTACTTTGGTCGTAACGCATACGGTATCGCGGCAGCGTCGAAGGCCTACTTCGGTAAGGAAGTCGGTGAGCTGAATGCCGAAGAGGGTGCTGTGCTGGCAGCCTCGATTCAGCGTCCATCTGCACTGGATCCGTGGACTAACCGCCCGGAGGCTGAGCAGCGTTGGAACTACGTCCTCGATGGCCTGGTGGAGATGAACATCGTCTCGCCGCAGGACCGCGCGGGAATGCAGTACCCGGAGACCATCGATCCGGCGTTGGCGCCGAAGCAGGCTCCGGAGCCCGGCCCGGCTGCCATGATTAAGAATCAGGTTCTGGCTGAGTTGGAGCGCGAAGGTATCTCCGAGCAGGAGGTCAACACTGGCGGTCTACGCATTACGACGACCATTGACCCGACGGTGCAGCAGGCTGCCCTGGATGCGATGGAAAACTACGTCGATCAGTCAACGGGTTTGCGTGCCGCCATCGTTTCGGTGGAGCCGAAGACCGGTGCTGTCCGCGCCTACTACGGTGGCGACGATCCGACTGGTTGGGACTACGCAAACAGCGGTCTGCAGACCGGCTCTACTTTCAAGATTTTTGCGCTGGCAGCAGCTCTCGATCAAGGTATTCCACTGACCGCGCAGTACTCTTCGGCACCTGTGCAGTCCGGTAACGTCACTCTGCACAACGACGGCGGTGCCGGCGGTGGCGTGCTTCCGCTTTATGAGTCCCTGAAGCAGTCGCTGAACACCCCGTTTATTCGCCTGCAGCGCGACCTGAAGAATGGTCCGGATGACACCGCCAAAATGGCTCATCGTCTGGGCGTGGCTGAGTCCATCCCGGGTATTGAAAAGACTCTGATGGACGACAACGGTCACTCGCAGGACGGTATCGCCCTGGGTCAGTACCTCTCACGTCCGCTGGATATGGCCGTTGGTCTGGCTACCCTGACTAACGATGGCGTCTATCAGCAGACTCACTTCGTAGAGAAGGTCGAAAACTCCAAGGGCGAGATTGTTTACGAGTCCAACGCTGACAAGGGCGACCGTCGAGTTTCCAAGGCAGTGGCCACCAATATGATATCGGCCATGGAGCCTATTGCCGGTTACAGCAACAAGCCCTTGAGTGGTGGTCGCCCGTCGGCCGCCAAGACCGGTACTACGCAGTTGGGTGACACCGGCCAGAACAAGGATGCGTGGATGATCGGTTCGACACCGCAGCTGTCGACTGCAGTGTGGGTTGGCAACGTCGATGGTTCGGCGCTCTACAACTCCTATGGTGGCATCATGTACGGCTCGCAAACCCCGGGCGATCTGTGGAAGTACACCATGGATAACGCACTGTCTAACGAGGACTTTGAGTACTTCACCAAGCCGGAGCCAATCGGTGGTGTCGCAGGTGCGCCGCAGTACCAGGCGCCGTCGACCTCTGACTCTGGCTATGACCAGGGCTATGCCCCGGAGACCACAGAAGAGGAGTCGGCCGAGGAGTCGACCTCTGAGTCCTCCGAGGAGCAGCCTGCACCGCTTCCGGTTCCGGGTGGCGATGGCGGAGGCGGTGGCGGCGGAATCGCTGACCTACTGCCCATCCCGATTCCGGGAGGCGGTGGTTTCGGCGGTGGCAATGAAGGCGGCGGAGACCCCGGTAACCCTGGAGGTGGACAGTAAGTGGACACGTGGGTGATTTTCACCATCGTCTGCGTCGCGATTGGCTTCCTGATGTTCGGCACGGCCTTTTGGGGCTTCATGCAGAAGTGGAAACCGGCAATCATTTGGGCTCTGTGCCTGGCAGCTTTCCTATTCGCGACAGTCATTCCGGTGATTATTGCGTTGGCACATGCTTCCTCGACATCAATGTAGGACGCAGGCCAGGTAGTCAGTTGCTAGAGCGTTAACTGCCCACCAAGCACGCGACAACTTCACAATTCAAAGAGGCGCACGCAGTAGCTCTGTGTGCGTCTCTTTCTATTCGGCGCCCTGACACCGCTTGCCAGTACTGCTTGCCGATGGCGCCTGCGATTAGGACATATACCTCTGCCTGCGGTACCCTGGCAGGGTTGCTTGACGCAACGATCCTCCTGCTGCATAGCGGTTGGCATGAAAGACAGTGCCAGCGCACCACGCTGTGTAGCCGAAATACAAGAACTAGACCATAGGAGGTGATGAGGTCCGTGCGTCACTACGAAGTAATGATTATTATCGATCCGTCTCAGGATGAGCGCACCGTAGGCCCGTCCCTGGAGAAGTACCTCGACGTTGTCCGCAAGGAGAACGGCAAGGTGGAGAAGGTGGACATCTGGGGTAAGCGCCACCTCGCCTACCCGATCGAGAAGAAGGAAGACGGCATCTACGTTGTCGTCGACCTCACCTGCGAGTCCGCAACCGTGCTGGAACTCGACCGTCGTCTGAATCTGAACGACAGCATCCTGCGCACCAAGGTGCTGCGGGTTGATCGTTAATCTGCGTCATATTTGCGTAACCAGAGTGCTCGAATGGGACACACCGGTAATGCGAAAGTCGTAGGATAGCGGGCGAAAGCCCCATCATCAGCTCGACAGAATACAACCGAGGAGAAGAAGCATGGCTCAGGGAGACGTACAAATCACGGTGGTTGGCAACTTGGTTGCTGACCCGGAGCTTAAGTACACCCAGAATGGCACCGCCGTGGCGAATTTCCGCGTTGCGTCGACTCCGCGGGTGTACCGAGATGGCCAGTGGGTTGACGGCGAGGGCATGTTCCTCACCTGCAGCCTGTGGCGTGAGGCAGCGGAGAACGCTGTCGAAAGTCTCTCCAAGGGCATGCGCGTCATCGTCCAGGGTCGTCTGCGCCAGCGCAGTTACGAGACCCGCGAGGGCGAGCGTCGTACCGTCTTTGAGGTTGAGGTCGATGAGGTGGGCCCGTCCCTGAAGTTCGCTCGAGCTCAGGTCACGCGCACTCCACGCAACGGCGGTGGAAACTTTGGCGGCGGCAACCGCGGCCAGGGTGGAAATGCCGGTGGTGGTTTCGGCGGTGGCTTTGGTGGAAACCAGGGCAACCAGGGTGGACAGAGCGATCGCGGTTTTGGTGGCGGAGCTCCTGCGGAAGATCCGTGGAACTCAGCTCCTCCGGCCGGTGGCGGCTTCGGCGGCGATGAGCCTCCGTTCTAAACTCCTTCCAGCCACGGCACTACGTGACTAGTTTGCAGCAGATTTAGCATCCACAATTCTCAAAATCTTTTAAAGACATATCCAGCGAAAGGCAGGGATCATGAAGCTGATCCTCACCGCCGACGTTGACAAGCTCGGTGTCGCAGGCGACATCGTTGAGGTCAAGGCCGGCTACGGACGTAACTACCTGCTTCCTCGCGGACTGGCAATTGTTGCCACCCGCGGCGCAGAAAAGCAGATCGAGGGCATTCGTCGTGCCCAGGAGGCTCGCGCTATCCGCGACCTCGACCATGCACGTGAAGTCAAGCAGAAGATTGATTCGCTCGACAACGTCTCCGTTGCTGTGAAGGCTTCGGAAAATGGCAAGCTGTTCGGTTCTGTCACCAAGGGTGACATCGCCGATGCAGTTCGTAAGGCTTCCGGTCAGGCTATCGACAAGCGCGCAGTCGTGCTTGCTCCGAGCCAGATCAAGTCCCTTGGTAAGCACACCGTTGACATCGCGCTGCACCCGCAGATTACCGCGCATGTTTCCGTACAGGTCGTCGCCGCGTAAGTTCGCGGTTTAGAGTTTTTACTTTGACGGCGGCTGACGAGCACCGCGTTTAAAGACTGCGCGGGCTCTGAGGCCCAATGACAACAGCACACGTGAAGCTCTGATCTTTCGTAGTGAAAGGTCGGGGCTTTTCGTGGTTTAAGGCTGGTTTAAAGCCTTTTACGCAGGTGCTGGAAAGAGCGTCTACGACTTGTCCACAGGCTAACGACGATTGCTGTGGATAGACCTGTGGGTAACTTGCCTGGCTGCCGTGGATAACTTTTCTGGAGAGCGCGAGATTTTTATTAATTCATCGTTAATAATCTCCGCATGAGCAGCATCGATGCTAAAGGGGTAGCAGAGGATTACATTTGTGCAGGATTAAGGCAAATACGCACTGACCTGCGTAGATAGAATATTTTCGGATTGAAACTCCGCTACCCCCGTTAACATTCAAGCGGCGGTTTAGGGTTACGGACCGTTCACCTGGACTTTTCTTGATTGTGCACATGTTCTCCCCAGGCTTATCCACAGGTGCTGTGGATAACTTCGGGGATAAACACCGTAGAAGATTGTTTTCTGGGGACTCCAAGGGTACTTTTACAGGTCCATCAATCCGCTCGAACAGGTATAACTGCGGTAGGTAGTCAGGTGTCCACTGCTGGCGGTCGGAACAGACATATTGAGTGTGACGGTCAGTCAGCAACAGGGTTGAAAAGGCACCTAAGTGGTCCAGAAGGGGAGGAGCTGCTCACGATGAGTCAGCCTGTAGGTGATGGTGGTCATTCCGGAGCAGGGGACGAGGCGTCCTCCTACTCGGTAAATTCCCACGATGATTCCTTCGATGACGTTCCGCTGCCCCCGGAACCGCCGGTAGAGGATGCGCCACCGGAGGAGTATTCCTTCTCGCAGAGCTCGGGCAACGGATCGTCGGCAAG
Organism: Corynebacterium sp. MSK035; assembly: GCF_030232615.1. NCBI lineage: Bacteria > Bacillati > Actinomycetota > Actinomycetes > Mycobacteriales > Corynebacteriaceae > Corynebacterium > Corynebacterium sp. MSK035. The sequence goes on along the minus strand of NZ_JASPJP010000013.1, from coordinate 10,277 downwards.
CGGATCTGGGGCGCGGGACTGGGAGCGAGACCGTGGTCGTGGCGCTCGTGCGAGTGCGGTCGCGGGCGCGACTTTTGAGCGCACCCCGCCGCACAATATCGAGGCGGAGCAGAGTGTGCTCGGCGCGATGCTGCTGAACTCAGAGGTCGTTGCGGATGTGTACGAGCAGCTGACGCCGGAGGATTTCTACCGGCCAGCGCACCAGACGATTTACTCGGCGATTTTGCACCTCTACGGTGAGTCCTCGGAAATTGACCCCATTTTGCTGGCAGGTCGTCTGGATCGAACTGGAGACCTGGAGCGCATCGGTGGTCCGCTGTACCTGCACACCTTGGCCTCCCTGGTGCCAACGGCGGCGAATGCGCAGTTCTATGCCCGCATTGTTGCGGAGAAGGCGACAATCCGTCGCCTGGTAGAGGCCGGCACGAAAATCGCCCAGATTGGCTATGCGGGCGCGGAGGACACGGAGCCGGAGCAGCTGGTGGATGAGGCGCAGCAGCTCATTTTCAGCGTTGGACGTGAGAACACGAAGAATGACTACGTTCCCATCGCCGATGTCCTGGATGACACGCTGGAGGAACTGGATCTTATTACCCAAAACGGCGGTCTGGCGCAGGGTGTGCCGACGGGGATTACCAACCTGGACAAGCTGACAAATGGCCTTCACCCAGGTCAGATGGTGATTATTGCGGCCCGTCCGGGTGTGGGTAAGTCCACGCTTGCAATGGACTTCATGCGTTCGGCCTCGATTCGCAACGGCATGACCAGCGCAATTTTCTCGTTGGAAATGTCGCGCAACGAAATCATGATGCGCATCATGTCCGCAGAGGCGAAGATCAACATGGCATCTTTGCGCTCCGGTGACCTGGATGAGCGGGACTGGACAAAGCTGGTCGAGGTCGGCGACAAGATTCGTGATGCTCCGCTGTTTATTGATGACTCGCCGAACCTGACCATGATGGAAATTCGCGCGAAGGCACGTCAGCTGAAGCAGAAGCACGATCTGAAGATGATCGTGGTCGACTACCTGCAGCTGATGAGCTCGGGTAAAAAAGTCGAGTCCAGGCAGCAAGAGGTCTCGGAGTTCTCCCGTCAGCTCAAGTTGTTGGCGAAGGAGCTCGAGGTACCGCTGATTGCAATTTCGCAGCTGAATCGTGGTCCGGAAGCTCGCACAGATAAGAAGCCACAGGTCTCGGACCTGCGTGAGTCGGGTTCGCTGGAGCAGGATGCCGATATCGTCATGCTGATTTACCGGCCGGACTCGCAGGAGGCTGACCATGAACGTGCTGGTGAGGCGGATATTATCGTCGCAAAGCACCGTGGTGGACCGACCGGAAGCATTGCTGTGGCCCACCAGCTGCATTACTCCAGGTTCGCCAACCTGGCGGAGGAGCCCAGCGGTTCTCTCTAGGTGCCTGGCCTAGCCACCCAGAATTAGTGCAATCCGGGTGGCTAGGTAAGGTGAGTGACAGTCAATAGGGCGAGTTTTCGTGCGTTGATGGTTTTGAAGGTTTTGAGGGTTACGCGGAGTCGTCGGGAAGCGGGGAAGCACTATGTCACCAACTGCCGCTCCCGTGGCAGCGGAGGCCAAAGCGAAAAGGCAGAAGAGTGCGCCGAAACAGCGCGTCGGTTGGGTAGATGCGGCTAAGGGGCTGTGCATTCTTTTAGTTGTGCTTGGCCATGCCATCACAGAGCTGCAAGCGCACGGTTACTACACGGCGCAGTGGGCGGGGATTAACTTCTTCCTCGGACCAATCCGTATGCCGCTGTTTTTCCTGTTATCTGGTCTGTTCGCCGGTAAGGCACTCAAGGAGTCGTGGCATAAGTTAGCCAATCGCCGAATCTGGGTGATGGTCTATCTCTACGTGATTTGGGTGCCACTGCGTGACTTCGTGCTTTTCCTCATGCCATATACGCACGTGGATGCCGATGGCATAGTATCTCCGCCGCCGATCACGGACCACAGCGCGTGGGGGCCGCGAATTTACAACACGCTTCACGCGATCATCGAACCAACTTCCTACCTGTGGTTCCTGTGGGCGCTGGCGCTGTTTGCAATTCTCACACGAGCATTTCGCTGGGTACATCCGGTGATTCAGCTCATCGTTACAGGCCTCATTAGTGCATGGGCACCTTTTGCCTCGTCCAGCTGGTCGTGGGACTTCGTCAGCAAAATGCTGTTCTTCTACGTGCTGGGCATGTACGGTGCGCCGTGGATTTTCCGGATGGCACAGCGTCGCAGCGGTCTCTCACTGCTAGTGACGCTGACGGCGTTCCTGTCGGTGGCAATCTGGGTGCAGGCGACCTACTCGAGCTTTAACGAAGGCAACGTCGGCTTCACCCGCGTGTACCTGTCCACCACAGGCGCACTGGCTGCAATCAATGTCATGGCGATGCTGCAGAACACTCGCCTAGTTGTGCCTTTTGAAAAGGTTGGCGGCCGAACGCTGCCTATCTTCCTCATGCACATTCCAATGTTGGTTGTGGTCATGATTATTTGCGACCTCATCCTGCCGAAGGACCCACACTTGGTCATCATGACGCCGCTGGTGACTATTATTGCGGCGATGCTGTGTCTTGGTCTGCACAGGTTGCTGCTTGCCATCGGTGCCGGGTGGCTCTTTGTCCGTCCTGCGTGGGTAGCGCGCATGACTACGCCGGGGCAGCGTGCCCTTCAGCGCAGTCAGAATCCTTCTTCCCTGCCTGAAGGCGAGGCTCCGCGGCAGCCTAAGAGCGAACCTGCTTCCTAATTCAGCTCAACAAGGCGGTAGCGTGGAACCGGGAGCCGATCAGGCGGCAGAAGTGACACAGAGAATAGCCATGAAGAAATGAGAAAGCCATGCGTCTAGCAACGTTGCGATACCAGGGTGCAACCCGCGCCGCTGTTCTCGGCGACGGCGTAGCGGTCCTTTTTGATGACCACTGTCTCGGAGATGTGTTAGCGCGGCCAACGTGGCGTCGTGAAGCGGAAGAACTCTTGGCGGAGGCGGGGAACAACCCTGACAACGTCATGGCGGAGAGCGCGTGGGCGTTCGCACCGCTGATCACGCGGCCGGGCAAGATCGTCTGCGTCGGCCTGAACTATGCCGCGCACATCGATGAGATGGGACACCAGCGCCCCGAGGTGCCGACGTTATTCGCGAAGTTTGCCGATGCCGTCGCTGGCGCGAAGGATGACATCCGAGTGCCGGAGGCCTGCGCGGAGAAGCTCGATTACGAAGGCGAGCTCGCGGTTATCGTCGGCGAGACCTGCCTGCGGGTGTCGGAGGAGCAGGCACAGGACGCTATCGCTGGGTACGCGATTATGAATGACTTCACCCAGCGCGATTTCCAGTATGCCACCGCGCAGTGGCTACAGGGGAAGACGTTGCAGCGCGCCAGTGCTTTCGGGCCGTGGATGCTCACGGCTGATGCTTTCGATGCGGACTCCGCGCGGGTGCGCACATACGTCGACGGAGAGCTGCGCCAGGATGCACCGATTGCGGACCTTGTTTTCTCCCCGGCAAAGTTGATCGCCTACATCTCACAGTTCGTGCAGCTAAACCCGGGCGATGTCATCTCCACGGGAACGGCGGCGGGTGTTGGCCACGGCATGAGCCCGCAGACCTACCTTCAGGATGGTCAGGAAATGGTCATCACCATCGATGGCCTGGGTAAACAGGCCAACACTGTCCGCATCAACCACTAGCACGCGCCGCTTTACGACGTTCCCGCGAACCCGGCGGGAATGAAACGACCCCCGCGTGCGTTGTGGGAGACTAACGGGTAAAAACCTACGTAAAGAACGTGAAGTTAGAACACGACGTTAAAGAGTAAGAGGAGTTAGACCCATGGCAACTGTTGATATTACGAACGAGACTTTCGCCGAGACCATTCAGAACAACGACATTGTGCTCGTTGATGCCTGGGCATCCTGGTGCGGTCCGTGCCGCCAGTTCGCCCCGATTTATGAGAAGGCTTCCGAGAAGCACTCAGAGGTAGTGTTCGCAAAGCTGGACACCGATGCCAACCAGGAGGTTTCGGCAGCCCTGGGCATTCAGTCGATTCCGACGCTGTTTGTTTTCCGCGAGGGAATCCTGCTCTTCCAGCACTCTGGTGTGCTGCCGGAGGCCGCCCTGAGCGATCTGGTTGGCCAGGCTTCGGAGCTGAACATGGATGATGTCCGTGCGCAAATTGCCGAGCAGGCCGCACAGGATAGCGCTACCGAGTAAACTCTGCGGTTCAGCCCGCATACTGTGCGTTTTCCGACTTGGAGCACTTCCGCGTAAGCCCCCGCGCCTGAACTAGCCCTCAAGCGCGCGGGGGGCTTTTTGTATCTAGTCCGCGCGCTGGCCACGAATGAGCCAGCCAATACCAAAGCCAGCGAGTGCTGCTACTAGCGCCCACAGGGCTGGAGCGACTTTGTTTGAGTCCTCCTCAATCGACAGTGGTGCGCTGGTGCGGGCGTGCTTTGTCTCCTTCTCACCTGTTGGCAGAACCTGCCCGTCTGGGAACACGTGCTTGACAGCTTCGGTGAGTTCGTTGGCGGTCAGGTTTTTGCCCAGAACCGCGATAGCGTAACGGTCATCGTCGCCAAGGAATCCGGCAGTGGTGTGCTGCTCTTCGTACCAACCGGACTTGTTGGCAATCGTTTCCTTCGGTAGCGCTGCACGCAGACCGAAGTTCTGGTCTGCATCGCCGTAGGAGTAGCGCGGCAGTGAGTACATCAGCTGACGCATGTATTTGGTCTCCGTGTCGCTCAGCCCGCCTTCTTCGCTCAGCATCCGGTCAAAGTAGGCAACCATGTCGGCTGGCGTACTGGTGGTGGCTCCCCACATAGGTGAGCCGACAGTCTTATCCGAGAGGCCGTAGCGCTGTCGGACATTGTCAACGATGCGTACACCGCCGTAGGAATCCCACAGCTCGTCAGTTGCTTCGTTGTTGGAGTATCGAATCATGTCGTCGCGCAGCATGGCGTCGGGGTTGCCCTCAACCGGCATATCGCCCTCGCCAGCGACGATCTCGCCCTTCTTCGGCTGCGTGTAGTTGGAATAGGCCACAACGTCGGCGACGAATACCTTCATCAGGCTGGCGAGGCGAAAAACATCATCACAGTGTGAGTTGCAGATGAACTCACCGGTCTGGCGATCCAGAATGCCCATGCCGAGCATGCCGCCCTTAGCATCGAAGTTCTCGGTCACTTCGTCGAGACGAGTTTGCACGCCAAGGCCCCACTGGGTCTTCGCCCCTGGCACAAGTGGGGGAAACTCCTTCGGCTCACTTTTCACAGTGCTTTCCGACGGCTCCGTCGAGGACGTTTCCGATGTCGGTGAAGAGGTTTTCTCGGTCGACTTCTCAGCCGACTGTTCCGCCGACTTCTCTGCGGTTCGCCCTGTGCTCTTCTCGGGAGCCTTTTCAGCTGGCTTTTCGGTGGTCTTCTTGGTTTTTGCGTCGGAGGGCTTAGCCGGCTCCGTTGACGATGGAGCTGCTACGACTACCTGCGAAAATGCACCGGTATCGGTGGAGTCAGCAGTTGCGGTGACTGTCGCGTTAGCCAGCGGCGCAGTTGCTGACAGAGTAATTACCGCGGCGAGACTCGCGGCCAGTCCGCGGTACGCGCGTTGAGGGCAATGAACCATGTTTAGAGAGTTTACAACTCTGGGGGAGTCTTGCTTGTCGGTAACCAGCTCTTTCCGTTTGCCGAGAGAGAGCGAGCTAGCTCACGTACAATTTTTTAAGAGATGGAATCTTCTCGGTTCCGATTAGTTATTCCGCATATGTTGAGGAAGGTTGGATTTGCATGGCTAATCCATTTGCCAAGGGCTGGAAGTACATGATGTCTTCGTTCGATAAGAAGATCGAAGACAATGCGGATCCTAAGGTTCAGATTGCACAGGCAGCTGAGGCCGAGCGTCAGCGCCATCAGGAGATTCAGCGTCAGGCTGCGGCTATCATCGGCAACCGCAATCAGCTGGAAATGCAGCTGGGGCGGTTGACCTCTGAGCGTGACAAGATTACCGAGAACACCCGGCAGGCACTCGCCAATGCGGATCAAGCTCGTGCCAAGGGCGATGAAGCCACTGCACAGAAGATGGAAAGCACTGCTGAGGTGTTTGCCACTCAGCTGGTGAATGTTGAAAAGGAGCTAGAAAATACTACGCAGCTCCACCAGCAGGCCGTATCTGCTGCTGAGGAGGCACAGCGTCAGGCGCAGCAGTCGCAGGCTCGCTACGAGCAGATTAAGCAGGATATCCGCAAGCTGGAGTCGCAGGCGGATCAGGCCAAGATGCAAGAGACCGCGTCGAAGACTCTCCAGAGCATGCAGGGTATTTCCGAGGATCCGAATGTGCCGACTTTGGATTCGGTCCGTGAGAAGATTGAAGGCCGCTACGCCAATGCGTTGGGCGCTCAGGAGCTCGCGGAATCCTCACAAGCAGGTCGCATGGCTGAGATCGAGACTTCGACTCGCGATGCCGCTGCTGACATGCGTCTGGCCGAAATTCGTGCCCAGATGAATAATGAAAACGCTGCTCTCGAATCCGGTTCTGCCGCGAAGGATAACGCCGGCGAGCTGGAGTCCGCCGAGTCCGCCGAGGCTGTCGAGGACACCACAACGGACGCAGACGAAGCGAAGTAGCGTTCACCAGTTGCCAACAATCGCCAACAAGAAAGTGTCGGGGTTTATGTCAGTTTGAGCGGGAAAAACCACCCTAAACTGACATAAACCCCGACACTTTCTCGCACCAGCAGCGCCAGCAGCGACAGTAGCGCCAGCAGTGCTGAAGCCACCGAAACTGCCGAATCCGTGAGGCGCGCTATTACTCCAATTCGCCGTTCTTCCGCGCGAGCAGCACTCCGCGGATACCGGCGTGGAAACCATCGCGCAGATTGACGCGCTGCGTCTCCGTCAGCGTGTATTCGTGCAGGGTTTCGCACGCAAACTGCAGCAGCGGACGATCAATGTCCGGTGGCAGCCCACCACCAGAGAGCAAGTGGGCACTATCGCGCGCCTGCTCGTTTGCAATATTCTCGTACCACCAGTTCGCGTACTGCTGTCCCACATCGAACGGCGTCTGAAAACCCGCGGATGCCCACACCTCGTTCGGCAGGGGCACGTATCGACTACGCAGCTTCCTCCTTGGCGCCATCATCGAAGGATTCGGCCGCGGGCTTGGTTTCGGCGTACTCGTGTTGGCACCGTCTTCGCTTGTCGACGACTCCGTCGCCGACTCCCCACTGCCGGTTGCAGTCGACGACGCGGAATCGGAGGCAGACGCGCCTGCATGCTCGGCTCCGGTGTTGTTCACAGTGTCGTTACCAGCCCCACTGCCAGTGTTGACTGTCGCGCCGGGCATGGTCGCTGGAGAAGGCTGTGCTGGCTGCGTTGGCTGCGCTGGTGAGGCAGCCGAAACGCCCGAAGCAGCGGAATCCACCCGTGTAGCTTCCGAACCGCCGGTGCGCTCTACCTCAGCGCGGTGCTCAGCCTGCGCCGGGATTTCCCGGGCACCCATCTTGGCCGCGTGCTCGACCTCGTTGAACTTCGGCGAGTCGGCCTTGGCCGTCGGCGTGGCTGCGGCATTGTCTTCGCTGCGACAGTCGGAGTCGCTGTCAGCCGTGGGGGATGGCACAACGCGCTGGTCCTGCGGAACCTCCGGAGTGCCGGCCTCCGGCGAAGCAGCGTCACCGTCGGCGGCGGAGGGAGTGTTCTCCGTGCCGTCGTCAAGCGAGCCCTCGCCCGGAGGAGTGATGCGCGTATCCGGCACGCAGGTAGCGCCGAGATCTTCGATTGGTTCGGCATCGCCCAGCGGCTTATTCGTGCGGACGACCGGCGGGATTGGGCCTTCGAGGACATTGAGCTGCATGGCGTCGGCGAAGTCCTCGCGGGGATCGAGGATTGTCGTCGAATCGCAGGCATGGCGAAGTGCACCGGACATGGAGTCCCAGCCGAAGCCGTAGAGATGCACACGCACACCGGCAGCCGAAGCCTCAGCGACGCCGGGCAGCATGTCCGCATCGCCCGAGACCAGCACGATATCGGAAACTTGGTTGCGCAGGCCGGCGACAACCATGTCTGCGACGAGCCGAGTATCGACGGCCTTCTGCGTCCGTCGGTCACCCCATTCAATGAGTTGACCTGCGCGCAGCTGCACACCATCGATCGTGCGCAGTGAGCGCTGGTAACGATGCGGCCCCGACTCCGGGATGCCGTCGTACCAAAGTTGCCGCTGAACTGGCTGGTTCAGCTGCTGGTTAATCATTCGGTCAAGGACACTAACTACTTCTCTAAGGTCGATTTCTAATTGCCCGCGGGCTCCGGTTTCCCACGAGTTGTAAAAGCTCGCCAATAAATATGACGTATCGACGAACACCAATGTGCGTTCAAGCATGGCTCCTAATTCCTGATTCTTTATTAACTAAATAAGCAAACCGGTTACATCGACAAGGATGCCCGAATAATTCATTCTATGCGCTAAACATGTTTAACTTCAGGGACTATTCTTAATAAGCCGCATCACTTTGACCGCTCTTCGCGGGTTGGCAGGAGTGCGAGTCGACGAGAAGGCACCGATCAATTTAGGTATTGACGTGCAAAGAAATCGCCCCGCGAAGAGTACGACCACACAGGAGAAGGGGAGTTACAAACAGGTATGAGACGCTGGTTCGGCCTATTGGTTCTCATTACTGTGTTGGGACAAGCGGTTTTCAACGGCGGTCGCGTGCTGCTTTCTTGGCGAGTCCTCGATTTTGGCGGTTCCGCCGCCACCGTCGGCTGGTTCACTGCCGCATTTTCACTTGTACCTCTTATTATTGCGCTTCCCGCCGGCAAGCTTGTCGACAGTCATCGCGCCACCGAAGTCATGTACTCCGGTCTCGTCGCCACCGTCATCGCGGCAGCAGTAATGGCGCTCTCGCCGAACCTACCTATTCTTCTGCTCGGCTACGTGGCCCTGGGTTTTGCCCACATGACCACGCTCATCGCCGCTCAAGGCATGGTTTCGCACCTGCGTGGCGGCGTCGCCGGGCTCGATAGCCTCTTTGCTTATTTCACGCTCGGAATTTCCGTCGGGCAGTTCCTCGGCATTGTCGGTGCAGGTCTGCTCACTCCCAACCACGACGGCAGCACTATGACCGCTACAACTTTCGCGCTCTGGGTGATGACGGGAATCGGCGCGGTCGCCCTGGTCATCGGCTGGCCGGTCGCAACTGCTTATCGACGGCACGAAGCGAATGCAGCCGCCGAAGTGCAAGCTGCTAGCTCAACTGAGCAATCCCCGGCGTCGACTGTTAGCGACCGCAGCCGGATGGACGAGAGGCGGCCGGGGCAGGCCGAAGCCAGCGGCGCATCGGTCTTAAGCATCCTGCGTATCGACGGCATGTCCAGCGCCATGGCTGTATCAATTGCGGTCATCGTAGCCATTGACCTGTTGACGGCATATGTGCCGGTGCTGGGACGCGAACTGGGCTTTAGTGTTGCCGAGGTGACGGTAATCCTTGGTGCGCGTAGTGGCCTCGCGATTATTTCCCGAGCCCTCATGCCGACTGTTTTGCACCGAGCTAATCGCAATCGAGTCCTTATCATTGCAGTTTGTGCCGGTGTCCTGCCGCTTTTGGCAATGCCGTGGCTACAGAGTGCGTGGCTGATGGTTGTCGCAGTTGGTATCTGTGGCTTGGCGTGGGGTTTTGTCATGCCCATGTCAATGACGTGGGTGAGCTCCCTGGTGGATGCCGAGGTGCGCGCTCAGGCGCTATCCATCCGACTGATGGGTAACCGCTTGGCGCAGGTCATCCTGCCGCCGGTTGCTGGTTTGGGTGCTACCGCGATGGGTGCAGGCAGCGTGTTTCTGGGTGCGGGTGCGCTGATGGGGGTCGCGTCTGCCACTGCTTGGCGACGACTCGCAGGTGACAAGGCGGCTCTGACTAAGTAATTGGTCGATTGCTGAGTTGCTGAAAAGTAGCGCCCGAGCCGTAGGAAGGCTCAAATCTGGCGTACAGAGTTAACTAAAGTGATTCGTTTTCCAGGTTCTACCAGCGGATTCGCTTAAATAGGGGCATGTGTGTAATGTATTTGGAGGTCAGCGTGGCCAGGCAGTTTATGTGTTTGGTTGGTTGATGTGGGGGAAATGTTTTCGTGCGGTTAGCCGCTGGGAGTCGTTGGTTTGACTTTCTGGTTAATTGTTTGTTAATGTTTTCTCTCGCTGCTCACGTGGTGGTTGCCCTGGTTTGGGGTGGTTGTCTTCGTGGGTGTGTGTTGTGTGAGAACTCAATAGTGTGCCGATGTACTAACTAATACTTTTTTG
>NZ_JASPJP010000012.1:0-65926 GCF_030232615.1 Corynebacterium sp. MSK035 | reverse complement strand
TGCTTATATCCGCCCGATTTACCCAGCCTAATCAGCAGTAATGCTGAAAGTCAGACACACTTTTTGCTACTTAACCCGCAAACGGCCAGGTCAGAAAACTCTCTGACCTGGCCTTTTGGTGCCCCCAGTGGGACTCGAACCCACACTGAAAGGATTTTAAGTCCTCTGCCTCTGCCAATTGGGCTATAGGGGCCCCTAAGAAAGATTAATGGGCGATATGGGTGTCTACCAAACTCGCCACAATTCCGTCGAGGATATCCTTCTCGCTGATGTAGAAAAAGCGCTGCTCTTCCTTCGCTGCCTCGGAAAGCGGCAGCGCCTCAAACATGTCCATCAGACCGTCCACAATGATGGAACCGCCGGCGAAGACATCCGCGCGCTTCGGATGCATCACGGGATTGGCAGCGAGGGACTCCGCGTCGGTCTCAATCACGGACGCGGTCAGCGCACGCAACGCCGCAAAGCGCAGCTGCGACAGGTGGATTGCCTCCGGGTCGTAGGTTTCTAGGCCCTGCGCCAGCGCCGACAGCGTGGTGAAGGTCCCGGCGCAGCCGACGATGGTGCGAGCCTTGTCGACAGGCACCTTCGCAACAATCTCGTCGGCCAGCTCCGCAACATACGAACGCGCCTCCTGGACCTGTTCCGCCGTCGGTGGCGAGGCCTGCAGGAACCGTTCGGTCAAGCGCACACTGCCCATAGCCACGGAATCAGAACCGGCTACCGTACCATCGTGGTCACCGACAATAACCTCGGTGGAGCCACCGCCGACGTCAATGACGCAATACGGACCGAGCTCGGGCTCCAAGTCATCTACCGCCCCGCGGAAGGACAGCGCGGCTTCCTCGTCGCCGGAAATAACCTCGGCCTCTGCACCCCACGGAGCGAGAATCTCGCGGGTCATGGCGAAGAAATCGTCGCGGTTGCTTGCGTCGCGTGTCGCCGATGTCGCCACCATTCGGACTGCTTGCACTTTTTCGACCTGCATAAGCTCCGCATACTTCGTCAGAGCCTCCCGCACGCGCTCCAGCGCCTCTGGAGCCAGCATGCCAGTGGCGTCCACGCCCTGGCCAAGGCGGACGATTTCCATCAGTCGGTGCAGTTCTGTGATTTCGAGAACTCCATCGACGACCTCGACCCGGCTGATAAGCAGGCGAAGCGAATTAGTACCGCAGTCGACGGCAGCGAGGGTCGTCATTTATCCCTCCACCCCCGGATACGCAACACCGAGCTCGGCAATCGTGGGCCAATCTGCAGGAATCGCGGTGCCGCGCAGCTTCTCGTTCTCCGCCGCCAGCGCCACCGACTCAGTACCCAGTCGGAAGTGATCCGGCCCCTTGGCCAGCGCGTAGGCAATAAGAACGTGTAGGCACTTCACGCGCGTCGGCATGCCGCCACCGGAGAAGTCCGTGCCCAGGTCTTCCATCTCATTGCGCTCTGCCAGAAACGCCTCATGTGCACGCTGGTAATCGGCGGCGAGCTCTTCGTCGCTTTCCAGACGCGCGGTCATTTCCTTCATCACGCCAGTCGTCTCCAACCGGGAGGCCTCCGCGGTGAGTCGCGGATCAGTCAGGTAAAAGAGCGTGGGAAACGGAGTGCCATCGTCCAAGCGCGGCTTCGTCTTGACCACACCAGGAGTGCCGTCGGGGCTGCGGTAAGAGATGTCCACTACACCCCGCGGTTCACGTCCGAGCTGCTCCGCTATCACTTCCAAATCTGCGGTATCCACAGACATCGGTCACACTCCTTTTGCTTCCGTTTTTACTGACACATAATCTCACAGTCGCCTTACAAGCGCGTTGCTTCGCTTTACGACGGCACACTCCGCCGCGCATGCAACCTCACCGAGAGGCCCCAGGTAGCCCTACGGAGGTTTAGGACTCCGGTACCGTCGGCAAGCTCTCTGGCCTCGTTGCCTGATCGCGCCCCGGATTAGGGCGAGTCTCTTCGGGTTCGGGCGGGATGGAAATGGAATCCCACAGCGTCTCGTACCACTTCTTAGCCTGGTGCTGCGGAATTTCCTCCGGCTGCGTCACAGGCTGTTCGCCCACGGCCGGATCGAGGATACGGAATGGGGTCTCCCCCGGCTCTACCAGCCCCAGGCGCAGACGTGCCTGCTCCTTAACATAGGCGGGGTTGGAGTACAGCTCCTTTTCATCCTCTAACTGCTTAATTCGCTGTTCCATGCGAGCAATATTGTCCTGCGTGGCGGCGACATCCGCCTGTTGTTGTGCAAAAGTCCGCAGCGGAATTGCGAGAACAGATACTAAGAAAAGCACCAGCAGACCAATGCCGATCTTCTGTGCTGTGCTCAGCGAGCGCATTCCCGATGCGATTGCCGCTGCCGAACGCTGCCCCGCCCCTGCAGGGCGCGACTGTGTTCCGCGGCGAGATCGGTCCGATGCACTCATGCCCCACACTCTACCCGACCGCCAGCCGATGAAATAACAAAAACCCGCCCACAACCACGTGCGTGGTGCGGACGGGCAGTGCTAGACGCAGCTTTCGCAGCGCCTCAGCTCTTTACTTGAAGCGCGGGAAAGCGCTGCGGCCAGCGTAGACTGCGGCATCGCCGAGGTACTCTTCGATGCGCAGCAGCTGGTTGTACTTAGCAACGCGCTCGGAGCGAGCCGGAGCACCGGTCTTGATCTGGCCACAGTTCAGGCCGACGGCCAGGTCAGCGATGGTGGTGTCCTCAGTCTCACCGGAGCGGTGGGACATCATGGACTTGTAGCCGGCGTTGTGAGCCATTGCGACGGCCTCGAAGGTCTCGGACAGGGTACCGATCTGGTTGACCTTGACCAGCAGAGCGTTAGCGGCCTTCTTCTCAATGCCCTCTGCCAGACGCTTCGGGTTGGTGACGAAGAAGTCGTCGCCGACGATCTGGACCTTGTCACCAAGCTGAGCAGTCAGGGTGGTGTAGCCCTCCCAGTCATCCTCCTGCAGCGGATCCTCGATGGAGACGATGGCGTAGTTCTCAACCAGGTCAGCGTAGACAGCTGCCATCTCCTCAGCGGTGTGCTCGCCGCCCTCGAAGTGGTACTTGCCGTCCTTGAAGAACTCGGAAGAAGCGACGTCGAGAGCCAGAGCGACATCGTCGCCCAACTTGTAGCCTGCGGCCTCAATTGCCTCAACAATCAGGTCCAGTGCAGCCTTGGTGGAGTCAACCGACGGAGCGAAGCCGCCCTCATCACCGAGGCCAGTGGACAGGCCCTTGTCCTTAATGACCTTCTTGAGTGCGTGGTAGACCTCAGCACCGACGCGCAGTGCTTCCTTGAAGGTCGGGGCGCCAATCGGAGCAATCATGAACTCCTGGACGTCAACGCCGGAGTCAGCGTGTGCGCCACCGTTGAGGATGTTCATCATCGGAACCGGCAGAACGTGACCGTTCGGGCCGCCGACGTAGCGGAACAGATCCAGGCCAGCGGACTCAGCAGCAGCCTTGGCAACAGCCATGGAAACACCCAGGATTGCGTTAGCACCCAGGCGGGACTTGTTGTCGGTGCCGTCCAGCTCAATCATGGTCTTGTCAACCAGACGCTGGTCCTCAGCCTCGAGGCCAATAATCGCGTCCTCAATCTCCTCGAGCACCGCGCGGACAGCCTTCTGGACACCCTTGCCCAGGTAACGATCCTCACCATCGCGGAGCTCGTGAGCCTCGTGTACACCGGTAGAGGCACCGGACGGAACCGCAGCGCGGCCCACAGCGCCGTCTTCCAACAGCACCTCAACCTCAATGGTCGGGTTACCACGGGAGTCCAGAATTTCGCGTGCGTTCAACTCGATGATTGCAGCCATAGGTCACCTTTCCGCCGGAACCGTTCCGGCACATGACTCCAATTGTGGCACGGTTTGCCAACCTTCGCCTTAAATCCTTTTCACCCTATGCGGGCTGATTCAGCGCATAGTTCGCCGCAGCGTCCCGAACATCGCGAAGATACTGCTCAGATTGGTTATATGAGCGAATTGCAGATGCCCACCCTTCCGGGGTGGCGAGGTCGCGTTCGTCGCTGCAGAGCATCCGCGCGGTCGTCGCAGTCGCGTCGTCGATGTTATTGGGGTCCGCGACACCATCACCCGAAGCATCCATCGCAAAGCGATGCCATGTCTCGGGAATAAACTGCATCGGCCCCACAGCGCGGTCATACTCTGTGTCACCGTCGAGTTCGCCATTGTCAGTATCGAGAACCTCAGCGAAGCCATTCGTGCCGTCCAGCGGCGGACCGATAATCGTCGGACGCACTACCCCATCGGCACCGATATGCGCCGGCTTGAGCCAATTGCCCGAGTACGTGCCGTGATTAGTCTCCACCTTGCCCAGTCCCGCAAGCGTGTTCCACTCCAGGTGACAGCTCGGGAACTGTTCTGCCGCAATCACATATGCGTTGCCGTAGGCGCGGAGGGCGTCCTCAGAAATCCCCGTCTTCGGGGAAATCTGCTGCGCCCACTGTCGGAGCTGTTCAGAGGTGCGGCCGGGCGCGTTGACATCAATCATCGGCGGTGGCTCAGCCGCGGCAGGCGGCACATTGTCCGGAATCGGCTTCTTGGTCAACGACGGGATAACGGGTCCAGTGAACATCGCCAACGCCCCAACCGTGCCAATGATAATCAGCACCGCCAGGGAGGTTAGACCGAGGCAGCCACAGCCTCGCGAGGACTTCTTTTTCCCCCTACTGCGGCCACGCGACTTCGCCCCGCGGGGTGCGGGGTGCGCGTATTCATCAAAGGGAGAATTAGAAGGCATGGGGAATTACTCTACGGGGTAAACCGTAAAAATCACTCAAACTCGAGGACAGAAATCACTTTTGTTGGAAACTAGCTGTCGCTTTCCGACGGGCCGAGGTCCTCAGCCTCTTCGTTATCTTCGCTGCCCGCTGCCCACTGCTCAGCACTGCCGGCCTGCTGATTCTCCATCTGGGCCAGCTCAGCCAGGAATGCGCGTGAAGCCTGTCGGGTCCTCTCTTCAGCACCGGACTCAGTCTTCAGCCCCGGGGTCGGGACCAGAATCTCCACTGGAATGTCTGCATCGGAAAGTCCCAGCGCACGTGCGCGGCGGATGGCTTCCTCAGCCAAAGTCAGCGCCGGCAGCTGTGTGGCCGGGTTCGAGCGCGGACGTCCGCGGCCGTAAGTCCACAGTCGCTCCTGCTCTTCCTCCGAGACCATCTCTCCTTCGGCCACACTGCCGTCGAAGAGGTACGGCTGACGAGCACGCATCTTCAAAATAAAGTCGGTCGCCACGTCGTCGAAGTCGAAGTCCTCAGCGATTTCAGCGTGGAAGAGGACTTGCAGCAGCAGATCTGACAGCTCGCTACGAATGTCACCGCCCTCGTTGACTGCATCGACAAACTCGTAGGTCTCTTCAATGAGGTACGGCAGCAGGCTCTTGTGCGTCTGGCGAGCTTCCCACTGCCCCGTGCGCCGTGCGGCCGCCATGATGCCCACGGCCTCCACGACGTGGGGCAGACGAGCTGCGGCAAGCTGTTCCTGCGGAGTCAGCGGTTCTGCAACAGGCTCTGCCACTGGCTCTGCAACCGGTTCTGGCTCAGGTTCCTGCACCGAGTCCTGCTGGGGTGCCACCGCAACCTGAGCTGCTGGGTCCGGCGCATCATCCAGTTCGACGGAGTATACTTTCTCGCCCGCATCGAGGCGATCGAGTACCTCGTCATTTTCCATATCGGTGGTGACTAGAATCTCCGCCTGGGACACCGAGTGCCCACCGGCGTCGGCGATTGCCCAGCGCACACGGATCGGGACTTCTTCGGTGTAGCTGACTTCACCGGTCAGCAGGCTAGCGGCTTCCAGCGGAATTGCAGTTGGAAAGCGGCTATCGAGCTTGATGATAGTCATACGGTTTCTAGTCCTTTCCCATGTGCGAGATATCCATACGTGGAATTCCCGCCATCGATGTCAAGAAGTCTGCTACCCACTGCACCAATGCAATATCGCGGACAGATTTTGCCCGCAACCCTCGCCCTTCCTTCGGCATTCCGACGGAAACCGTGCGCGTTGCCGCACGATAGGTCGCCTGTGGATACAGGCGCTTGAGACGCACCTGCTTGGAGTCAGCAAGCTCCATAGGGGTTATTCTAATGTGCGCACCCATGGCTTGAACTTCATGCACGCCGAATTCCCGGCAAATAATTCGAAGTCGTGAAATAACCGCCAGTCTTTCCACCTCAATGGGTGGGGTTCCGTAACGGTCGATGAGTTCTTCGAGCACTACGTCGATATCGTCCAGCGCACTGGCGGCAGCAAATTTGCGGTACGCCTCTAGACGTAGGCGTTCCGACGACACATATTCGGCCGGAATATTCGCATCCACCGGCAAATCAATCCGAACTTCCTTCGGTTCGTTATCGGAAGCATCCGGAGTTTCACCATCGGCCACTGCCTTCAGCGCGGCCACGGCCTCGCCAACCAGTCGGACGTACATATCGAAGCCGACACCGGCAATGTGACCGGACTGCTCCGCACCGAGGATATTTCCGGCACCGCGCATTTCCAGGTCCTTCATGGCCACAGCCATACCGGCACCCAAGTCATTGTTCTGCGCGATCGTGGACAGACGGTCGTAGGAAGTCTCCGTCAGCGTCTGATTTTCCGGGTAGAGGAAGTAGGCATAGGCGCGCTCACGGGAACGGCCCACACGACCACGCAGCTGGTGCAGCTGGGAAAGGCCCATATGGTGCGCGTTTTCCACAATCAACGTATTGGCGTTGGCAATATCCAGGCCGGTCTCCACGATGGTGGTACACACCAGCACGTCGTACTCGCGCTGCCAGAAGCCATCGACCGTGCGCTCCAGCTGCTCCTCCCCCATCTGACCGTGGGCCACTACCACGCGGGCCTCGGGCACCAAATTGCGGATAGTCTGGGCGACTTTGTCAATGGTTTCCACCTTATTATGCAGGTAGAACACCTGGCCGTCGCGAAGCAGCTCTCGCCTGATAGCAGCGGCGACCTGCTTGTCGGACTGCGCACCGACGTATGTCAGCACCGGGTGGCGGTCCTGCGGCGGGGTGAGAATCTGGCTCATCTCGCGGATGCCGGCAATCGACATTTCGAGCGTGCGCGGAATTGGCGTTGCGGACATGGTGAGCACGTCGACGTGGTGCCGTAGCGCCTTGATGTGTTCCTTGTGCTCGACACCGAAACGCTGCTCCTCGTCAACGATGACCAGGCCGAGTTCTTTCCACTGCACGCCGGTCTGAAGGAGACGATGCGTGCCGATAACAATGTCGACCGTCCCGTTCTTCAACCCTTCGAGGACCTCCTTGGAGTCCTTCGGCGAGGTGAAGCGGGACAGTCCACGGATGGTGACCGGGAAGCCCTCCATACGTTGAGTGAAAGTGGTCAAATGCTGCTGCGCCAGAAGCGTGGTCGGCACCAACACTGCCACCTGACGGCCATCTTGAACCGCTTTGAAAGCAGCACGCAGTGCCACCTCGGTCTTGCCGTAGCCGACATCGCCGATGAGCACGCGATCCATCGGCACCGGCTTTTCCATGTCGGACTTGATTTCGTCGATGGCCTGAAGCTGGTCCTCAGTCTCGGTGAAGGGGAAGTTATCCTCCATCTCCTGCTGCCATGGCGTATCCGGCGCGAACGCGTGGCCCGGCGCGGCTTGGCGCTCGGCGTAGAGCTTGACCAGCTCTTCCGCAATCTCGCGGACAGCGCCACGGGCCTTGCGCTTGGTGGACTTCCAGTCCGAGCCGCCCATCTTCGACAGCGCGGGCTTTTCACCGCCGACATAGCGCGACAGCAAATCCAGGCTCTCCATCGGCACGTAGAGCTGGTCAGAGGGGCCTCCGCGCTTGCTCGGTGCGTACTCGAGCACCACGTACTCGCGGCGAGCCTGATCCTCGCCCGTACCGATGGTGCGCTCAGTGAGCTTCACAAACCGACCGATGCCATGCGTGTCGTGTACGACATAGTCACCGGCCTTCAGCGCCAGCGGATCCACGCGACCACGGCGCTTCGCCGGCTTGCGGCGCCCACCAAGCGCACCTTCCGCGATGCGGTTACCTGTGATGTCCTGCTCGGTAATCAGAGTCAGCGCGCCACCGGGAATACGCGGGAATACCAGACCACCGTGCAAAACACCCTGGTAGACGGTAATTCTTCCGGACTCGGGATACTCCGGGCCTGCCGCCATGCGCGTCGCAATTCCGGCTTCCCTAAACTTTTCCGCTTGCCGACGCGCCCCCGCGGGCGTCGCCGCCACGTACGCCACTCGCTCCCCCGCGACCGTGGCATCGCGCAGCTGCTTCATCAGGTGACCAATTTCCTTTAAGTCGCCGCGTGGCGCGGGCCCAGGCTCAAAGGTCAGTGGCAGCACATCATCTTCAGTGACTCCCGCCTCCAACATGCCGGGCGGGGAAATATGCCACGAAGTGGGCATCGGGATAGAGGCCAAGCTGCGGTACGCGCTGGGCTCCAGCCCATCGGTGGCAATTGGCGCCGAGCCACCCATCGCAGCAGTTTCCCACGCCGCGGCCATAAACTCCTCGCCTGCACTGATAAGGTCCTGTGCGCGAGAGCGAATGCGCTCCGGCCCGCACATGAGCACATGCGTTTTCTCCGGCATGACCTCAGTGAGCATCTTCATCGGATGCTGACTAATCAGTGGGATCAGCGATTCCATGCCCTCCACCCACTGGCCATCGCCGATGCGGGTGAGCATTTCTTGGACCTGGCCAGAGCGCGTGGTGGCGAGTTTCTCCGCGGCGGCCTTCACATCGTCGTCGATAAGCAGTGCACGACACGGGAAGATATCCAGCTGGTCGACCTCTACCTCAGAGATCGTGCGCTGGTCAGCGACGGAAAAAGCGCGCAGGTCGGTGACCTCGTCACCCCAGAGCTCGATACGTACCGGCAGCTCTTCGGTCGCAGGGAAAACATCGACGATGCCGCCACGCACGGCAAACTGGCCACGCCTGCCGACCATGTCCACATGCGAATAGCCGTGATGCACCAGCCGCTCAACCAGGTTCTCGCAGTCCCGGTCCAGTTGGACGTGAATGGGGGCGCTGGCTTCAGCCTCAAGGTCGTCCACAATCGGCTGCACCAACGAGCGCACCGCCGCAATCAGAACGTCGACCTTGCCCCGGCGAACGTCGTAAAGCGCCTTACGACGCTGCGCCACGGTATCCACCGCTGGCGAAAGCTTCTCATGCGGGAGCGTCTCCCACGAGGGGAACATAGCTACACGGTCGCCGATCATCGACTTGACCTCGGCAGTCAGGTCCTCCGCCTCACGGCCGGTAGCCGTGACGACCAGCACCGGCACCTTCGTGGACATGGCGTAAATAAGGTGCGAACGCACCGCGTCCGCACCCGTGAGCGCCAGCTCGTCTTCGCCGATGCGCCCGAGCACGCCGACAAATTGAGGATCCGTGACAACGAGGCTTTCCAGCCCCGACAGCGGGTTCGGCAGAATGCTGGGTGTGGCTTTCGCCGAGGAAGACGCAGAAGTTGGCATAGCCCCAATATAACCATGCACCCCGGATCCACCCTGCGTGCTGGTTAGCCGTTCTCCGCCACCTGCATCGGGTCCGCTGCAGCACCTGCTCCAAACTTCGCGCCCTCAGCGGCCGCTGGCACATCAGCGGAACCATGCAGAGTCGGAGAACCCTCCATGCCGGCCAGCCCGTTCCAACACAGGTTCACGATGTGCGCCGCCACCGTCTCCTTATCCGGACTGCGCTTCTCCATCCACCAGCGAGCGGTCTGCGAAACCATACCGACCATGCAGTTTCCGTAGAGCACCGACATGGCCGGGTCGAAGCCGGCGCGTTTGAAAGCCTCGGCAAGGATAGGCGTAATCGACTCAGTGGCATTATTCAGCAGCGTCTCATAGCCACCCGCCACGCCGGGGTCGCGAGAAATAATGGAGAATCCCTCCGGGTTTTCCTCCACATAAGTCAGCAGTGCCAACACCGCCTGTTCGATGCGGTAACGCGAGCGTCCCAGGGACAACGCTTCCCTAATCGTGGCCTCCAGGGTCTTCATCTCCTGGTCGACGACTGCCTGGTAGAGCCGCTCTTTGGTACCGAAATGCTCGTAGACAACCGGCTTTGATACCCCAGCTGCGGCAGCGATCTCCTCCATTGAGGCGGCATCAAGCCCCTTGGCGGCAAAGATTCCACGGCTGACTTCTGTCAGCTGAGCTTTGCGCTGTGGACCGGTCATACGTCGTCTCGGAGAATTGGAGGCCATGCTTTTAGATTAGTGGCTAAAGTCTTGCTATCGTATATCGCAGGCGCAAGCGAGTTGGCTGAGTCGAATCAGCCATGCAATTTTTCGCGTTTGCCCCATTCTCCCATGGTGTAATGGCAACACTCCGGTTTTTGGTACCGGCATTCTAGGTTCGAGTCCTGGTGGGAGAGCAAGCGGGGGGCCGGCCCCTTAATTAAGAAGTGACTTTTCGCCCCGCCGTGACCGTGATGCACCCTGACCGAGGAGTAGCAAGTTTCATGTCGAACGGTTCGGCCACCGCTGTGGTCATTCTCGCCGCGGGTCAAGGCACCCGAATGAAATCCGATACGCCGAAAATGCTGCACGCTATCGGCGGTCGTACCATGTTGGAGCACGCGCTCTATGCCGCCAAGGGCATTAATCCGGATGAGATTGCTGTTGTCGTTGGCCACCAGCGCGAAAAGGTAATCGACGCCATCGGGACTTGGGCCTCGGACACCGAGCACTCCAACGGTGTCGTCATTGCCCACCAGGACGAGCAAAACGGTACCGGCCACGCTGTTCAGTGCGCGCTGGAGCACCCCGAGCTGCAGAACTTCGATGGCACCATCCTGGTGACCACTTCCGATGTTCCGCTGCTGGATTCCGAAGCGCTCCAGGCGCTGCTCGAAGAACACAACCGCAAGCCACGCGCTGCCGTGACTGTGCTGACCTCCACTGCTGACAACCCGCACGGCTACGGCCGCATCGTTCGCAACGCCGACGGCGAAGTTCTGCGCATCGTGGAGGAAAAGGATGCCTCCGACGAGGAACGCGAGATCACCGAGGTCAACTCCGGTGTCTACGCATTTGATGCCGAGACCCTGGCAAACGCTCTCAAGCAGCTGGACACCAACAATGCCCAGGGCGAGCTCTACCTCACCGATGTCATCGGCATCGCCCGTGAGGCCGACCGCTCAGTGCGAGGCCACCGCCTCGCCGATGCCACCGTCGTCGCCGGTGTCAATGACCGCGTCCAGCTGGCTACCCTTGGCCGCGAGCTCAACCGTCGCACCTGCGAGGCAGCTATGCGCGGGGGCGCCACTATCGTCGATCCGGACACCACGTGGATTGACGTTGAGGTGGAAATCGGCCGCGACGTCACGATTCTGCCGGGCACGCAGCTGCACGGCAAGACCGTGATTGGCGACGAGGCCACCGTGGGACCGGACACGACACTGACCAACATGGTCGTCGGCAAGCGCGCCAGCGTCGTACGTACACACGGTTCCGATTCGGAGATCGGCGAGGATGCGACGGTCGGACCGTTCACCTACATTCGCCCGAACACCAAACTCGGTGTCGGCGCGAAGCTCGGCGGCTTCGTAGAAGCGAAGAACGCGCAGATCGGAAACGGTTCGAAGGTTCCGCACCTGACCTACGTCGGCGATGCGGAGATTGGCGAGCACTCCAACATTGGTGCCTCCAGCGTGTTCGTGAACTACGACGGTGTCAACAAGCACCGCACCATTATCGGCTCGCATGTTCGCACCGGCTCCGACACCATGTTCATCGCTCCGGTGACCGTGGGTGATGGTGCGTACTCAGGTGCAGGTACTGTTATTAAGGACGACGTTCCTCCGGGAGCATTGGCGGTCAGTGGTGGCCGTCAGCGCAACATCGAGGGATGGGTCGAGCGGAAGCGTCCAGGTACCGCTGCTGCTGAGGCATCGAAGGCGGCTCAGGTAGCTGACAACGCTGACAACAACAAGGAAGACCAGGAAGGCTAGACGGCAGATGACCGGCCAGTGGATCGATAACCAAAAGAACCTCATGCTCTTCTCCGGAAGGGCACACCCGGAATTGGGCGAGGCAGTTGCCAAGGAGCTCGGCACAGAGCTGACTCCGATGACCGCTCGTGATTTTGCCAACGGTGAAATCTTCGTGCGCTACGAGGAATCCGTCCGCGGTTCCGATGCCTTCGTACTGCAGGCGCACCCGGCACCGCTGAACAAGTGGCTCATCGAGCAGCTGATTATGATTGACGCGCTCAAGCGCGGTTCGGCCAAGCGCATCACCGCTATCCTGCCGTTCTTCCCATACGCCCGCCAGGACAAGAAGCACCGTGGCCGTGAGCCGATTTCCGCTCGCCTGGTCGCTGATCTGCTCAAGACCGCAGGCGCTGACCGCATCGTCTCCGTGGATCTCCACACCGACCAGATTCAGGGCTTCTTCGACGGCCCGGTCGATCACATGCACGCCATGCCGATTCTGTCGGAGTACATCAAGAAGAACTACTCCCTGGACAACCTGGTCGTGGTCTCCCCTGACGCCGGCCGTGTGAAGGTTTCCGAGAAGTGGGCCAACACCCTGGGCGACGCCCCGCTGGCCTTCATTCACAAGACCCGTTCCGTCGATGTCGCAAACCAGGTTGTCGCCAACCGCGTGGTCGGCGAGGTCTCCGGTAAGACCTGTCTGCTCATCGACGACATGATTGACACCGGCGGCACCATCGCCGGCGCTGTCAAGGTGCTGCGTGAGGCTGGCGCTGAGGATGTCATCATCGCTACCACGCACGGCGTCTTCTCCGACCCAGCTCGCGAGCGCCTGTCGAAGTGCGGTGCCCGCGAGGTCATCACCACCGATACCTTGCCGCAGTCCACCGAGGGCTGGGACAACCTGACCGTCCTGCCAATCGCACCACTGCTGGCTAAGACGATCCACGAGATCTTCGAAAACGGTTCCGTCACCACCCTCTTCGAGGGTCAGGCATAAGTTCTTTCCGCTTGCCGACGGGCACCCCGCCGCGACCAGCAACCTAGTTTTGCTGGTGGTGGCGGGGTTTGCTGTTTGACCTGTTAGTCCACTACAATTTCTCCGGTAAGTCTCGGCGAGGGCGGCCACAGAAGGTGGTTGCCGTTATCGACGCGACGCTCGCAGCCCAACTTTTGCGCCCACGGTGGCATGGATGCGGCACGTGCTCGACTCGACGACTCAATATCGAATCGTTTAGGAGTCCATTTTCATGGCAAAGCCCAACATCATCAAGATTGATGCTCGTAACCGCACCGAGTTCGGCAAGGGTGCCGCTCGCCGTGCCCGCGTTGCTGGCGACATCCCTGTTGTCATCTACGGCGCTGACCTGGATGCCCCGAAGCACATCCTCGTTGACACTCTGGATTTCCACGCTGTCATCCGTAACCACGGTGTCAACGCTGTTCTGGACGTCAACATCGAGGGTGAGTCCCAGCTGTCCATGGTCAAGGCTGTTGACCAGAACCCGCTGACCCTCGACATCGACCACGCTGACCTGCTCGCCATTCACCGTGACGAGAAGGTTGAGGTTGAGGTTCCGGTCGTTCCGACTGGCGAGCTCGCTCCGGGCGCCCTGCTCATGCAGGATGCCGAGACCATTCTGGTCAACGCACCGGTTCTGGCTATTCCGGAAGAGATCGAGGTCTCCGTCGAGGGTGCAGAGGTCGGCACCATGGTTCACGCCGGCGACGTTACCCTGCCGGAGGGCCTGGTCCTCACCGACGACGCTGACCTTCTCATCTTCAACATTGTCGAGCCGGAGGAAGAGCCGGCTGGTGACGTCGATGCCGACATCGAGGGCATGGGCGAGGCTGAGACCCCGGATGAGCCAGCTGAGGAATCCGCTGAGTAATTATGAACTCGCAGGCCTAGCTACCACAGCTAAGTAAAAAAAGGGACGGACACTCTGGTCCGTCCCTTTTTTGTTCTTGAAACTCCCCGAAGCCAACAGACCGCGCGCTGTGTGCCAAGATTGAACTCATGAACGCCTCCACCACACCTTTGCTTGTCGTGGGGCTCGGCAACCCTGGGCCCAAATATGAACTCACCCGCCATAACGTCGGGCATCTGGTGCTAGATGAACTAGCCAGCCGCACTTCTCCGATGCCGTCGTCGTTTAGCGTGCACAAGAAGTCGAATGCTGAGATAGTCCAGACTCGGTTCAAGACTTCCGACGGTGGCGAGCGGAGGGTGATTCTGGCTAAGCCCCGGACGTACATGAACCTGTCGGGTGGACCGGTCGCGGCGCTGACAAAGTTCTTCAACGTCGCACCTACCGACGTCGTGGTAGTCCACGATGAGCTGGACCTGGACCCGGGCGTGGTGCGCCTCAAGCGCGGCGGGGGCGAGAATGGCCACAATGGCCTGCGCTCGACCACGAAGTCGTTGGGCACGAAGGACTACATGCGCGTGCGCATTGGCATTGGCCGTCCTCCGGGCCGCCAAGATCCGGCGGACTACGTGCTGCGTAACTTCAATGCTAAGGAACGCGAGGAGCTCGCTTTCACTCTGCCCACTGCGGCGGAGGCGGTGGAGCTAATCGCCAGCCACGGGCTGGAGATTGCGCAGAACCAGATTCACGGGCGGTAGCAGAAGCGGGAGGGGGGGGGCTATTTTCACGTTCCCGGGAGCTTCAGTCTTTACAGCTCGTCGGTGTTCGTGCTGCTCGGCGTTTTCGTCGGCGTTTTCGCTCTGTCCACCGAGCGCCTGGCGGTGGGATTCGGGAAGCTGCGGCAGGGCGCCCGTGAGGGCATCGACCAGGTGATGAGGATCAGGCGCCCGAGGAGCTCCCCGTCCGGCACGCCCACGACTCGGCGTAGCGGCCGCCCTTCGCCAGCAATTCATCGTGCGTGCCCCGTTCTGCGACCGTCCCGTCCTCCGAAAGCACGACGATGAGGTCGGCATCGCGAACGGTGTGCAGGCGATGGGCGACGACAATCACGGTGCGATCGCCGCGCAACGCCTCCATCGTGCCGACGATCGCCCGCTCAGTGGCCGCATCCAGCGAGGACGTCGGCTCGTCGAGAAGCACCACCGGGGAATCCTTCAGAAGCGCCCGGGCGATGGCGAGGCGCTGCCGCTCGCCTCCCGACAGCAGCGTCCCCTCCTCCCCCACCGGGGTATCCCACCCGGAAGGCAGCAGCTCCACGATGCGGTCCACCCCGGAACGCCGGGCGGCCTCGCGCAAGCGATCCCCGTCACCGGGCTCGGAACCGAATCCGGGATCGGCGAAGACCACGTTGTCCCGCACGGACGCGTCGAAAAGGAACGTCTCCTGGAACACCGGGGTCACCAGCGAGTTCACGCCGTCGGTGCCAATCCGAGGCAAGGGTACCCCGCCGATGAGGACCTCCCCCGAGTCCGGATCATGAAAACGCGACAGCAGCCGCATGACCGTCGTCTTGCCCGCCCCCGACGGTCCCACTACGGCAACCAGCGCTCCCTGAGGGGCACGGAAGCTGACGCCGTCGAGAACCTTCTTATCCCCGTACCCGAAGCTCACGTCGCGGAACTCCACGTCATGCCCGTCGGGCAGCTCCGGTGCGGCAGGTTCGGGAAGGGCGGGGATTGCCCGCAGGTCACGCAACGCAGCCAACGTGTTGCGGCCCGCACCGAAACCGCCGGACAACGCTCCCGCCGTGGTGATCGGTCCGGTGAACTGGACGACCACGATGAGCATCGGCGCCAAATGCGCCGGCGCCATCCCGCCCGTCGCGGCGACTGCCACGGCGACTATCACCGCCGCCGTGAACACCGCATGGACGACCGAACCCAGCCGTCCGATGGCCGCCCCCTGCGTCGACGTCGCCTTCGCGAACGCATCGTGTTGGGCCCGGATTGCCTCATCCACCATCGCGTCCGCCGCCGAACCGTCGCCCGCGGCGCGAATCGCCTGCTGGCAGCGGGTGAACTCGATCAGCCTGCCGGAGACGGCAGCGACGGCGTCAGCATGCGCTTCGTCCGACTCCCCGCCGACGCGACCAATGGCCCGGTAGGCGAAGAAGATCACCGGCGCCGACGCGACGAGAACCAAACCGACGCGCCAATCCACCGCCAGAATTCCGAAGGCGATGACGGTCGGCGCAACCGCCGCGGCGATGACAGGCCGCAGGATCACGTGCGGCACGGACGCCGCGAACGCGATACCCGACGATGCCATCTCCGAAAAGCGGCCGGCCGTGGACTTGGTGACGTACCCGAGTGGCAACGTCAGCACGCGTTCGCCCAGAGAACGCAGTAGGGACGACAGCACCGCTGCGGAATTCGCCCTGCCGACCGTCCCCGCGGCGAGAGACAGCACCGCATGGGCGGCCGCGAGGCCGGCGATGACGCCGGTGAAACGCCACGCCGTCGCATCATCTCCCTCGGCCAGAGCCGACAGCAGCGGCAGCAGCGCGACGAACGCCGCTCCCTGAGCCAGCGCGGCAAGCGCGGCCAACGCAATGAGCCACGCCAGCGTCATTCTCGAGCGCCGATCCGTCATCGACCACAAGTCCCGAATCATCGGTTCCCCGCCTTTTCATCGTCTAATTCAGTGCCCCGCGGGGCGGATGGTTCGTCGTCGAGCGCGAACGCGCGCCACAAATCCCGGTAGCGGCCACCGCGCGCAAGCAACTCGTCGTGAGTACCCGCCTCCGCAACCGCTCCCCCGTCGAGAACGAGGATGCGGTCGGCGTTGCGGATCGTGCTCAACCTGTGCGCGATCACAATCACCGTCCGTGAACGGGCCAAACGCTCGATTGCGGACTGGATGAGGGCCTCGGAAGCCGGATCCGCGTAAGCGGTTGCCTCGTCGAAGATGAGCACCGGCGCGTCCGTGACGATCGACCTCGCGATGGCCACGCGCTGCGCCTCACCACCGGAAAAGGTCACGTCGACGTTGACCACCGAATCCAGGCCCTTCGGCAGCGCCGCGATGACCGCATCGAGGTTCGCGAGCTTCGCGGCCGCCATGATTTCGCCGTCGGTGGCGTCTCTCCTGGCCAGCCGGATGTTCTCCCGCAACGGCAGCGTGAGCAACTGCGGATCTTGGAACACCACCGACACCGAGCGGTGCACGTCGCGCACGGCGATGTCGCGAAGATCGGCGCCACCCAGCAGCACCGAGCCTTCAACGGGGTCGTGGAAACGCGCCAACAGCCGGGCGACGGTGGACTTTCCGGAACCGGAGGACCCCACCAGCGCAGTGAGGGTCCCCGGTTCGAACGTCGCGGACATCCCGTCGAGGACCCGCGGCCCATCGCCGTAGGCGAAGACCAGGTTCCGGGCCTCGAGCGCGCCTCCGCGCACGGGCACCGGATCGGCGGGCTCGACGATCGGCGGCGTGCCCAGCACCTCCGCGATGGACTTCAGGGCAGCGATCCCCGCGATGATGGGTTCGGAGTTCATGGCCACCCGCACGATCGCCGCGGAGAGTCCAAGGCCGAGAACCAGCCCGGCGACGAGCCCCTCCGGTAGGCCGCCCGCGGCGTCCCTCAGAGCGAGGCCGGCCCCGCACACCACTGCGAGGACTGTAATCGGGGACGTCACCACGTCGATGACCCCGAGATAGATGTTCGACTGCCGGGACCAGGCAGACCACGCACGGACGAACGACAGCGCCGCGGCATCGTAGCGACCCGCGCCCTGGTTGGCGCGTCCGAAGGACTTCATCACTGAGATACCTCGCACCAACTCGATGACCGCGGCCGTCACTCCTTCGGAGGCTCGCTCGTAGTCGCGCTGAAGACCGGCTCCGCGCGAAATCATCACACCCATCAGGGCGAAGGTGACCAGCACCGGGACGACCGCCACCGCCGCGATCCGCCAATCCACCGCGACGAGCGCGATGAGGGAAAGCAGGGGAACCAGCACCGCCACCACGGTCTCACCGACGGTGTGGCCCATGAGCTGGTGGACAGCCGCGACGTCCTTCTCAACCGACCCGATGATTCCCGACGAGCGCCGGGCGTCCAGCCAGCCCAGCGGCAACTTCCGGATTTGGGCGACCAGCTGGCGCCGGAGGTGGAGCTGCAGGTCGTTATCCGCCCGGTGCGAGAGCATACCGGCGGCGCCGTCCGCGGCCATGCGCACCGTTGCGGCGACGACGATGACAGCCACGGCCAACCACGTCCGATGCTCCGGGGCCTCCGGGTACGTCATCGCGATGTCGATGATGCCGACCAGCGAAGCGACGGTAGCCACCGACGACAGGACGGATAACGCGACCACCGCACGCATCCGGGTCCGGATCGGGGCGAGCAGCGACCACGGGCTTACGGTCCCGTCCACGGCGCTCACTTGCCCGCCTCCCCGATCGTGCTTTTCTTCGTGAGAGTACAGAAGTACACCATGCCGGCGTGTGAGGCTCCGCCCAGCTTCAGCCCGTTGGCTTCGGCGAGGTCCTCGAGCTCGCTGCCCCGGAACACCCGGTGGCCCATCTTCGCCATGACGGCCATGTCGACCCGCTCGTTCACGTCGGGATCCTCGGCGAACGTCTGCACGTAAGCGATGCCGTCGTCGGCGAGCAGCCCGGCGACCCTGCCGAGCACAGCACCCGCATCCTTCATTTGGTGGAGCGCGCCGCACACCCAGATTTCATCGGCCCCGCCGGTCTCTCCCGCGAGCGGCGCGAGGACGTCGGCGACGTGGAATTCCGTCCGGGCCCCGACCCCTTCGACGGCGGCGCGTTCGCGGGCGATGCGGATCGCATTGGGCGACAGGTCGTAGCCGACGATGTTCGCCCTGCGATAGCGAGGCTCGGCGGCAAGCATGCGGGAGAGCCACCCGGTTCCGCAACCGAGGTCGAGAACCCGGGCCGGCGCATCCGGCCCGGGATCCAGCGCACGGAGCTTCCGATACACGGCGGCGGCGTCCATCGGTTCACGCGCATAGCGGCTGAGGAACCTCGGCTGGACCTTGTCCTCGTAGGCCACGAGGAGTCTGCGGTTGTTCTGGACGATCTGGGCAATCGACTTCATCTGGTTCTGTCTCCGGGGGTGTGGGCCGCGTCCACGCGGCGGTTTCGGGTTAGGTGCTCGGGTTCGCGGGCCGTCGTCGGCGGCGCCGCGCCCGTGGACGTGCCCGTCATGCAGACTCCCCCGGCCTCGTTTTCACGGCGATGCCCCACGCCGCGAGCACGGCGATGCCTAAGAACCAGGCCGCGCAGACCACCAGACCCGCAGCCCCGGTGCCGTTGACGGCCTCGCCGGCCGCGGATACGGGGGTGTGCCCGGCGATTCCGCGCAGGAGAGGACGGAAGTGGTCGGCGGGCATGAGCACCGTGTTGACGAACATCGCAACGATGATTAACGGGATGAGGGCCACGGAACCCTGGGGGCTGGTGATGGAGAACGCGATGTACGTGCCGGTGCATGCGGCCGCCGCGGCAACCATCGCGCCGGTCACCGCGATCCTCCACCACCAGGACACCTCCGGGGGGCCGTCGGAAAGCAAGGCGGCCACCGCCGCGACGACGACCGTCATCGCCATGATCCGGATGAACTCGGCAATAATCCGTGCGGCCGGCACGGCCGCGTACGGTGACGGCATGGTGATTAACCGCTCGTGGAAGCCATTGCTGCGTTCAACGAACACGGTGGACGATCCCGTGATGGCCAGGATGAACGCCCACGCCGTCACGACCAGGATGACCGCGTTCCGGAGTTCGAACTCTCCGGTGAGCTGCCTGACCAGGCCACCGAACATGCGGTTGACGATGAACAGGTACACGAGCGGAGCAATGAACGTCATGAACCAGAAGTCGGGGCGCCGCAGCCAAATGTGGGCGATGCGCCGCAAATGCACGAAGATGGCGTCGATCATGATTCGCTCCTCGAGGTGAACCGGCGGATGAACAGGACGATTCCGGCGACCACCGCGACACCGAGCCACAGGGCTGCCTCTTCCCCTGCGCTATCCGGGAAGGCGTCCGGGGACGCCGCCCTGATCACCTCGATCATCGGCGAAAACGGCATGTGACGCACGACGTCGCGCAGGGAGCCGTCCAAAGCGGTCGCCGGAATGAACGCGGTGGAGAACATAAGCAGCAGCATTTCCAGCGCCTGGATCGATGAGGCCGTCGACACCGGGGCGGGCACCATCAGGATCACCCCGTCCGTGACCAGGGACAGAACCGCTGCGGCGAGCAGTGACCACAGGACAGTCCACGCGACGTCACCGACAGCCATGTCGAGGCCACAGGCCCACGCGACGACCAGCAGCGCCGCGATCGACGCGGACATCCGCAGCAAATCGGTGGCGAGCCTGCCGGCGACATAGCCGCCTGTGGCCCCGGGCAACACGCGCACGCGGTCAACAAGCCCGGATTCGACGTCCTGTCCCACCGCCATCGCCGACGCCGCGGCGGTGAACATCGCCGCCTGGAACAGGCAGCCGCCGAGCACGAAACGCAGGTACCCGAAGCCGGATTGCCCCGCCGAGTACCCAAACACCGCGTACAGGCACAGCAGGAAGAGGGGCGGAACTACGAACATGGAGATCAGCGACGCGGTGTTGCGTCGCAACAGCAGCAGATCCCGATGGAGAAACGCCGCGACCGACGTCGCACTCATCGCGCCGCACCCCCTGCGTTCATCGATATGAACACCTCGTTGAGGGTGGGCGGCGACACGCTCAGCGAATCCGGCAACGCTTCCGAGGCCTCCATCGCCCGCGCCACCGCCTCGAGGATCCGCGGTCCGGGGTCGACGTCGAGGGACACCGACTTCCCCGCGACGCGGGCGCGGTCCAGGCACGTTCCCCCGAGGCAGCGGGCGAACGCCTCCGCCCCGGCGGCGGTGGCGAAGGACACGCGGAGCACGTGCGACCCGAAGTCGCGGCGCAATTCCTCCGGCGTTCCGCTGGCGACGATGCGGCGGTCCTTGAGCAGATGGACGTGGTCTGCCAGCGCCTCCGCCTCTTCCAGGTACTGGGTGGTCAGCACCAGGGTCATTCCGTCGTCCCGCAGCTGCCGGATGAAGCCCCACAGCTCTTCGCGGCTGACCGGGTCCAACCCCGTCGTGGGTTCGTCGAGGAACAGCAGCCTGGGCACGACGCACAGCGACGCGGCGATGTCGAGGCGCCGCCGCATGCCACCCGAATAGGCCGACACCAACGTCGAGGCACTGTCTGCGAGCGAGAATTGCGCGAGTAGTTCCGTCGCGCGGGCGGCCGCGTCGGCGCGGTCGAGTCCGCGCAGCCGCCCGAAGAACTCCAGGTTCTCCCGGCCGGTGAGGTTCTCGTCGATCGCCGCGAATTGGCCGGTGGTGGCAATGTCGGCGCGCACGCCCACCGGATCCTCTTTCACATCGCGCGAGAAGATGCTCACCTCGCCGGAGTCTGCGGTGATGAGCGTCGACAGGATTCGGATGAGAGTGGTCTTGCCTGCGCCGTTGTGGCCGAGGAACGACACAATCGCCCCGGCGGGCACGGTGAAACTCACGCCGTCGAGCACATGCTTGCGCATCCGGGCACCGCGCTTTCCCTTACGCCCGCCGTCCGGCGGGGCACCTGCACCGCCTTCGGGCGCGGTGCCCGCTTTGCCCGCAATCGGGTAGCTCTTCGTGAGGTTGCGGACGACGATCGCCGCACCTCGTTCAGCTTTCTCCGTCATCGTTTCCCCTTTTCTTTGGTATCGCAGTGGGCCGCTGTCGGCAGCGGCCCCGTGGGCGGGTTGTCATGCGGCACCTCGATATGGATGCCCGCATCGCGGGCGAAGGCGAGGACCGGTTCGAGGAGCCGGGGGTGGCCGACGAGATCCCGGCACCCCGGCGTGACCGGCTTCCCCGCCACCGCCACAACGGTGGCGGCAGCAATCGCCGCGGTCATTTTGTAGGAACCCGGGCCGGTCGCCCGGACGACGGTCGTCTCGGCCGACGGCCCCGCATCGCCCGCGCCGGCGGACGACAGTGCGACGACCAGCTCGGCGGGTTGCGGAGTGCCCTTCGCCCGCGCCTTCCGCGATGTCACGGCCGCCCCGAGACGGGCGAGCAGACCGGAGACAACGGGCATCGCGTACAGTCTCGACGTGCAGATCTTCTCCACCAACGCATCGGGGAGGGCATCGAAGGCGACGTGGTAGGAATATCCACGGATCGAGGGGCACACCTCGCGTACGACGTCGACGTCCGGGCATTCGTAGCCGATTCCGCTTTGCGACGACACCGGGTTGCGCCGCACTTCGACAATGGCGCCGCCGAGCATCGCGCGGTATCCGCCGCGAATGGTCCGGAACATCGACTCGACCGACGCGGCCCCGGATTCCTGGTCGGCGCCGATTCTCAGATCGACCCGCACATCGCGGACCTCTTCGACCCCCGCAGCGCGAGCCCCGAGAATCAACAGTGCCGTCGACAAGCCCGGGCACAGGCCGAACCCGGTGAGCACGGGAACCCCCTCCCGCCGGGCATCCCCGTCGAGGGCCATGATTGCGCGGCGGGCGTCGATCGAATCGTTGACGTCGATGTATCCGGTGCCTGAGTCAATGCAAGCACGGGCGAGTGAGTCTGCGTGCACCTCGAACGGGCCGGTGCAGTTGACCACCCAATCGTGTTTGCGGAATACCCTGCAGATCTCGTTGTGGCCGGCGGCGATCCTCAGCGGGAAGTGCCGCCCCGGGCCATCGTCCGGTTTCTTTCGGGAAGTGTAGGCCAGCTCGATCCCGTCGACGGCGCCGAGCATCCCCCGGACGAGCCGTCCGGTGACGCCGGTACCTCCGGCCACCAGCACTTTCACAGGTTCGCCCGCGTCGCGGTCCCGTGCTTCCCCGCCGTTTCGTCGATCAGTCACTTTCCATCTCGTTTCCCCGGTCCCGCGACCGGTCGATTCCATCGGACGACGGGTCCACTGCCCTGTCGTCCGTTTCCGGCGCCCGGCGCCGGTGTTCGATGTACTCCCCGATGAGAGCCCCAGTCAGCGCGGCATCCTCTCCGAGGACGAACGAATAGTGGTTTCCCGCGACGCCGGCGACGCAGAGGTCATCGACGAGGTGGTCCCGCCACTGGTCGTGGTTGTGAGCCTCGCCGTCATCGGGGAAAACGAACAGCGCCTCCCTCACCCGCCCCTCGGGCCGGTACCGGGTGCGGGCATCGATGAGCGAGCGCAGCGAGTTGAACTCCGTCGCTGTCACCCGGTCGCCGGAAAGCCCAAGGTCCTCCAGGAGCGTCGGTGCGACCGCTGCGGCCAGGGCACGCAGGCGGGCCCCTCGTTCCTCATCGGTCTCGTCGACCCCGCCGAACTCCGCCCAGAGGCGGGCAACCGGCGTTCCGTGCGGGAGATCGGCGATCGAGGGCATCACCCGGGACAGCAGCCCCTTTTCGGATTCCGCGTCGAAATCCCCGACGTCGACCGCGATCCCCGGAGCCAGGCTGTCGAGAAACACCAGCGCAGGATCGAGATCGGCCAAACGGAGCGCCATCTCGGCCGCGATGGTGCCGCCGAGGCTCCATCCAACGATCGCAGGGGCGGCACCGTCGACGAGCACCTCGCGGACCCGGCCCGAGTAGTGGGCCGCGATATCGCCGATGCCGATAGCGTGGGGGAATGGTCTCTCGAACTCCGCGAAGCCGACACCCCACACCTGCCCGCCACCGGGGATCGCGAGTGCCAGGTCTCGGTAGATGTCGACGGTGCCGAATCCGCCGTGGACGAGGAAGATCGGGCGCGCCTCATCACCGCTGCGCAATAGGACCAGCGAACGGTCCGCGGCCGACGCGCCGGGGTCATCCGCGTCCCGCCGGTCGGTCGGCGTGGCCGTCGACTGGCCGACGAGCTCTGCCACGCCACGTGGCGTCGGCTTGGCCAGCGCTTCCGCGAGCGGCACCGACGCCCCGGTGATGTCCTGGATCCGCTGCATCAGTTTCACGAATCCCAGGGAGTCGTAGCCGAGGAGGAACAGGTCGTCGTCCGCGCCGGCTTCGGCACCGCCGAGGTCGGCCCGGACTATCCCAGTGATGACCGTCAGGTATCCGCGAACTCGGCCCATCAGGTCCCCGGATGCGATCCTCGAGATCGCGCCCGCCCTGTCGCGCTCTGCCGATAACACGCCCGCGACGCCGTCGTCGATCACCCCACCGCCGGAAGAAGTGCCCCCGACCGCCAGGCGCAGGTGCCGAACCTGGCCGACGCTCAGCGGCGCCGCTTCGGAGCAGCCCCCGGCGAAGCCCGACACCGACCTGATGTAATGGTCGAAGATGTCCTCCACCAGTTCCGGTTTCAGGATCTGCTCGACGAAATCCCAGGCGACGTTGATACGCCCGTCGACCTCCATCACCTGGTTGTCCAACAGCACCTGCGGAGTCTGGGAGATGGCGTAATCGACGTCTCCCAGGACGTGGGCATCCTTGCCCGAGCCATCGCCTGCCGCGGCCCCCTCGCCGAACAGCAACGAGGTGTACACGAACGGCGCTATGGCCTGTCCGACGGCCAGACCCCGGTGGCGCGCGATGGTGCCGAGCAACGACACCCCGGAGTACCCGGCCGCCATGTGCCCGAGCAGCCGGTTGCGCAGTTCCGCCGTCCACCAACGGAGATCATGGTCGGCGGCCGCTTTTACAGGCATCAGAATGACGCCGGTGAAATCACCGAAGACGCCGGCGACGTCGGCGATTTCGGAATCACGGTTGTACGTGGTGATGTTGATGCCGACCGAATCCCCCTTCGACCACAGCGACAGGCTCGTCGCATAGCAGGCGAGAAGCAGTGCGGACACGCTGCCGTCGGCGGCGCTGGCCCTTTCCCGCAACAGCGCGGTTTCCTCAGCGGTGAACGTGTACGACAGGCGACGCATCCGCGGCACATCCACGTCCGCGGCCGCACCGCTTGATGGAAGGGTGTTGCCGGGCGGGAACTCCTCGACCACCGTCCGAGTCAACGTCTCTTCGCCCCGCCCGACCGCCGAAGCTTCCCGACGCTTCATCTCCAAGACGTACGTGCGGTAGTCGCCAGTGACGGGCGGAAGCTCCGTTCCTCGGTACAGCTTGTCCAGGTCGTCGATGAAAATCCGCTGGCTCGCCCCGTCTCCGATGATCATGTCCACGCTGAAGAACAGGCGGTGCCGCCCGTCCGGGAGCGCGAACGCCGACAGATGGAACAAGGGCCAGCTGCCCAGATCGAATACCTGGTGGCTCAGCTCATCGCGCTTGCGCCGCACCGCCTCGACCACGGTCGCCTCATCGGCGGTCCGGTAGTCGGCGACATCAATACGGTAGCGCGGAACCTCCGGCAGGATCCGCTGCGTGGCTTGTGCGGTGAACACGACGCGCAGCATCGGATGCCTGCGGATTAGCTTGTCGAGGGCGTCTTCCAGGCGATCGATGTCGGTACCGGGTTCGGTGACGGATTCGATGTAGTAGTGCTCGGTGACGCCGCCCAGCTCGAACCCTGAGTTCCGGCCAACGTAGTAGGCCTTCTGCATGTCAGTCAAGGGGAACGGCGCGTGGGGGTCATCCCCGAATTGTTCCACCGGATCCTTTCCGTAGGCACTCGCGGAGCATTCTCGGGCGCCTCCTGCGGCTGAACCGGCACCGACGGCACAATCGGGGGAAGGCACTGCCTCGGCGACGGCTTCAGACTCGGCCCCGGACTCCCGCATGGCCTCCGATACAAGGCCGGCGATGTGCGCGATGGTCGGGTCGACGATGACGTCGCGGAAACGGAGCCGGACTCCCGTCTTCTGCCGGATTGCGCGAATCATAATCTGGAATTGCAGGGAATCGCCGCCACGGCGGAAGAAGGACTCTCCCGCGCCGCACGCCGAATCCGCGGCACCCGTCGACGGGGCTTCCCCGAGAATCTCGTCGAAGACTCCGGACACCAACTCGATCGCCCCGGGGTCGGCGATGGAACCAGCCGAACCCACGGCTTCGGCCCCCGCCCCGGCGACCTCGCCATCGGCCGTTGCCCCGCCGCCCGCGGCGCCGACGTGCCTACGAATTTCCTCCTGATCCAGTTTCCCGTTGACGGTAACGGGCAGATGCGCCACCGGCAACAGGACCGTCGGCACCATGTACGCTGGCAAGCAGCGGGCAAGCTCGGCCCGGACGGCATCCCGCGAGCCGGTCATATCGTCCACCGGAACGTAGAGGCACGCCAGTAGTCCCCGATCGCCCGATTCGACAACCGCCGCCATCGACGCGGTCACCAGGCCGGACCGCTCGAGGACCGATTCGATTTCTCCGAGTTCGACGCGGAAGCCCGCGATTTTCACCTGACGATCGCGGCGGCCGAGAAATTCCACAAAACCCTCCGCGTTGAACATGCCCACGTCTCCGGTCCGGTAGCAGCGACCGATGCCGGGGACATACCCGAAGGCGGCAGCGGTCCGCTCCGGATCGGCCGCATACCCCTGCGCGACGCCGAGGCCGCTGATGTGGATTTCCCCCGGCACCCCGACGGGGCAATGCACCCCGTCGGGCGCGAGCACGTGGATGCCCTGGTTCGCCAGCGGGTACCCGTAGGGAATGCGGTTTTCCAGGCTGTCGCGTTGCAGCGGGTACTGGATGGACCAAATGCTTCCTTCGGTCGCACCGCCCAGGCTATTGATCGACGCGTTCGGGAACATGTCCATGGCGCGCGCCGGAAGCCCCGCTGCGATGCGATCGCCGCTGAGCAATACGGTGCGCACATCCGGGAACACGTCGTCGTCCGTCGCCCGGACCAGGGCGAGCTCCAACAGGGCGGGCGCGGAGTTCCACAGCGTGACCCGCTCTTCCCGCAAGACGTCGAGGATTTCATCGGCGTTGCGTTCGTCTCCGACCATCGTCACCGTCGCTCCTGCCGCGAACGCACCGAACACGTCGTAGACCGACAGGTCGAATCCCAGCGACGACAATCCGATGATGCAGTCAGCGGAGGTGACCCCATACCGCCGGTTCACGTCGAGGATGGTGTTGACACAGTTGCGATGACTGATCCGCACACCCTTTGGCCGGCCCGTGGTCCCCGAGGTGAAGATGACGTAGGCAAGGTCGTCAGGGGCAGTGCCGGGCGAAGAGTGCGCACCCGCGCTGCCCGCGCGGTCGCAGACTTTCGCGGCTGCAGGCTTGCCGACGCCCTCTACTCCGCTTTGGTCCAGTTCATCGATCACGCCGGTGTCCAGAATCGGGCCCTCCGCACCTGAGGCTTCCACTACGTATTCTTGTCGCTGGGCCGGCATGCCCGCGTCGACAGGCACGAATGCGGCTCCCGCACGCAATGCGCCGACCATGTTGACGATGTCGTCGGGATGCTTGGTGTAGCGCACGATCACCGCATCCCCCGCCCCGACGCCGGAATCCGAGAGTTGGCGGGCGATGCGTCCGGCCCTGGCCCAGACCTCGGCGTAGGTGTACGAGATGCCCCGGGCGGCTAGGCGCACGGCCGGCGCATCCGGAGTCGCCGCGCATGCGGCTTCGACAAGCGAAACCAGGGTGTCATCGTGGATTGGGCCCGCAGCATCGTTGTAGCGGGCGACGGCCCCCTCCGTCTCCGCATGACGGATGGGCAGAGCCTCTCCCCCCTCCGCCACCACGTCCAGGGCCTCCGCAACGGCTCCGAACATCGCATCTACCGCAGGGAAGTAATCGTCGACCACGTCCCACGACAACGCCATCCCGCCCGATGCCGGCATCACCTGGATGTCGAGGCACACCTGCGCGGTTTGCGTGTAGACGCGTTCGATGACCGGGCTGCGCCCGCTTCCCCGCTCGCCGCCGAGGTAGCTGGTGAACACCACCGGAGCGGTGGCCTGGGACTGATTGGCCGCGTCCCGGAGGAATCGCTGTAGCACCTCCACACCGGAAACGCAGCGGTGGGACAGCCCTTCGCGGATGTCCAGGTCGATCGCCTCCGCCAACCCGTCGATGGTCGCGGCTCTCCCGGCGTCGACGCCGACAAGCATCGATGAAGTGAAATCTCCCATCACCCTCGTGCCCGCGGCGAGGCCGCTGCGTTCGCTGACAGTCACGTTGACCGTCAACGCGGATTCGGGCAGCCACCTGCAGACGACGGCGGCGTTGACGGCCATCACCAGCGACGACAGGGTAACTCCAATGCGGCGGGCACGTTCGCTGAGCTTGGCGGTGACCTCCGCGTCGAGCACCGTGCCCAAGCGCCGGGTCGACCAATCGTCGCCACCCCCCACGGCCGCCGGGAACTCCGGACGCCGCGGCAGATCTGCGGCCTTCTTCTCCCAGTAGGCGAGGTCCTCGGCCCGTTTCCCGTCGCGCCGGCGCGCAGAGATTGCCGCCAGGGCATCCCCATATCTGGAAGCCGGAGCCGGCGGCTCCCCGGCCAGCAGGGATTCGAGCTCGTCGAAGAACAGGTACACCGAACCCGCATCCATGACGATCATGTTGAAGTAGATGAACATCCTGCACCCGCCCGCATCTGCGAGCAGCCTCGCGGCGACCATGGGGCCGTCCTCGTTCGACGATCGCGCCGCGGTTCGCATGTCCCGACGGATCTCCCCCACCGCCGCGTCGATATCGTCGCCGGACCCGGCTACCTCGACGGTGGCGAGGCACACGCCGGTCGGGCTCAAGACCCCGGCATCGACGTCGAGCCGATGGAACAGCACGTCGTGACGCCCGAAGACCGCCCGCACGGCCTCCTCCACCTGCGGCAACGAATAGTCGTGCCGGGATTCCGCGTAGATGTACGTCGCTTGGCCGCCAAGCTCGATGTCCTCGTCCGCGCCGAGCAGGTAGGCGGTCTGGATTGGATTGAGCGGGACCGCATCCGCGGGACCAGCCCCATTTTTGCCGGCACAGCCGTCATCCGACTCACCCGTCGCTACAGCGGGATCGGCCCCGGCAGCGGCACCTGCGGCAGATCCGGCATCAGCGCCACCCCGGGCGGCGTCGATGACGGCCGCCAAATCAGCGACCGTGACCCCGGGGTCCATCGCCGCGTAATCGATGGTGACCCCGTACTCGTCCTCCAGCGCCAGCAGCATCTGGAGGAAAGTCAGGGAGTTCGGGATGTGGTCGCGGAGTTTCACGTCCGCCGAATCCAGGTGCACGCCGATGGCGTCGGCGATGGACTCCGACAGCCGTTCGGGGGCGACTCGGGCCCCGGTGCGGGCTCTTCCCACGGCGGTAGATGCGACGGCCGGCGCGATCGTTTCATTGGTCATCGTCATCGCCTCAGAGCAGAGCCTCGAGCTTGCGGCGGAGCTTCTTGCCGTTCGACGCGACGGGTAGCTCGTCGACCCACAGAACCCTGGAGACGGGCACCCCGGCGACGCGCATCAGCTCGGTCGTCGCGGACCGGGCCACCGCCTGTTCATCGATCGGAGGTTCATCCCCGTCCGATTGCCCGGCACCGGTCGCATCGTCGGCCTTACGATCGGTCGGGGTCCGCCTGGCCAAGAACACGGCGATCTCCTCTTCGCCCGTGGCTGGGTTGCTCCGGCCGAGAACGGCAACATCGCGGTCAAGCACATTCTCCAGCACGGCTTCCAAATCAGCCGAATAGTAATTCCGGCCGTTGACGAAGATGATGTCCTTCTTCCGGCCGAGGACGAACAACTCGCCGTCGCGGAGAATGCCCATGTCCCCCGTTGCGAACGCCCCATCATCGGTGAGCTCGTGCTCCACGATCCCCTCTGCTGTGATCGCGGCGCGGGTCATCGGAGCGCCGGCGATGTGGATTTCACCGACGGTGCCGTCGCCGAGGACCCCGCCCCCGTCATCGCGGATGGTCAAGGAAATCCCCGGGACGGCCTTGCCCAAGGCGACGAACTCAGCTCCGGACTCGCTCTCGATGTCCTCGAAACGCTGCCCCGTGGCGATGCCCGTCCGGTCAAGTCGCACCGTGGACAGACCCGAGTAGATGTCCCGGGTCGTGACCAGCAGGCAAGCTTCGGACATTCCGTAGGCGGAGGTCAGGGCATCCTCCCGGAGGCCCATGGCGGACATCGCCGCGAGGAACTTCCGGGCCAATGGAGCGTCGATGGGCTCAGAACCGCTCATCAGCTTCTGGACGTTGGAGAAGTCGTAACCGTGGTCATCCCCGAGGGGCCGGCGCTCGAGATGGCGCAGGAAATGCTTGAACGCGAA
Source organism: Corynebacterium sp. MSK035 (assembly GCF_030232615.1). NCBI lineage: Bacteria > Bacillati > Actinomycetota > Actinomycetes > Mycobacteriales > Corynebacteriaceae > Corynebacterium > Corynebacterium sp. MSK035. Next base: position 35,921 of record NZ_JASPJP010000012.1, on the reverse strand, counting down.
GTTCGGGCACACTGTCACCGTCGGCCGGTGCCTGGTCACGGCCTCGAACCACCTCGGGGGATCGGCGACTACCTCGGAAACCGGCAGCAACACCTGGTCGTACCCACGAAAAAGGGCGTAGACGTGGAAGCCGATCAGCGAAAGGTTGTGGGTCAAAGGCAGCCACGTGAGCATCTTGTTCTCGTACCGGTGCGCGTGGCGTGGGATCGTCGCGCGCAGACCGTTCAGCACGGACTCGTTGGTTACGATGACGCCCTTTGGCGATCCCGTGGAGCCGGACGAAAACTGGATGAGGGCTTCGCCTGCCGTCCCACCTCGCACCGGGAACGCGGGGACCGCCCCGGCGCCATCCCCGGAATTCACGTCACCCGCCTGAGAGAAGTCCGATTCAGCATCACCCGGCATCGCCGCATCCGGTTCCGCGGCAGCGTCATTGACGATGGACACGTCGAGCAGCCGGTCCTCGCCCACGACCACGGCACCGTTTGCGCCGGTGAGCAGCGTGTAACTGCGTTCGTCGACCAGGATCGGGGCCCCGGGCATCATGTCCGAGAGCGTCCGCACCCTGTCGACGTCAACCGGGCCCGACACCGGCGGCGCAAGCGCCGGAACCGCGCCGGCGTAGACGCAGCCCCAGAACGCCCGGATGAGCCCGCGGTTCTCCGAAACCTGGAAGATCACGCGATCGCCGGGGCCGATGCCGGCTTCGGCCAACCGAGTCGCAGCCGCCACCGCCTCCGCATGGACCCGGCCATACGGGACGAAGACGTCCCGCCGATTCTCGACGAAGGTGATCCCCTTTTTCGTCTCATCAGCTTTGTCCCGTAGCACGTCGCTGATGGTCCGGATCGTGTTCATTGGTACCTCTTTCGGTTGTCGGCGCCATGCCGGTGCCGGGCGGACCGGGCCCGCATGGCGTGACCCGGAGGATGTGTCTGAAGGGTTGAAAGGGTGAAGCACCTGGGTGGGGCGCGTCTCCGCACAAGCCCGGAAATGCTCACCCGCCGGTTCCAGGCGCCCGTCAAGTCACTGCGGACACCAGGGCGGCGACGAAGACCGCAGCGGACGCTGCGGCCGCGAACCCGTCACGCACTCGCCAGGGGTAATCGGTGCGGAAGGTGCGCCGCGGATGGCGGCCGAAGTTGCGCATCGCCAGGGTCAGGGACAGCTTTTCGGCGCAGCGCACGGCGCTGACGAACAGGGGAAAGGCGATGCGCGCGGGCGTCGTCGCGCGGATGAAGCCGGAGCGGAAAGACTGCCCCGGTCGCATTGAGCGCAATCTAATCGCCCATGTCAGATGGGGGATTTCGCTGCGCAGGAACGCCGCGATGCTCACCCCGGAAATCGCTATGGTGCACCATGTGTAGGGCACCCGGAGGCGTTGCACCATGGCGTCGAAAAGCTCCTCGACGCGCATGCACGCGGAGACCAGGACCGTCCCCGCGAACACGGCCGTCAGCAGCAGTCCGTGATGGATGCCGTGGCGGCCGGCCTCCGCCGCATCCCCACCTCCGTAGAACTCGGAGCGCCACCCGAGCAGGCCGAAGAACACCCCGATTAACAGGACGAGAAGGACCTTCCCCGCCGTCGCCCGAACGTCGCGTTCCGCGATCGCAGCGAGTGCGAGGAACGCGACCACCGTCAGGGCGAGAACGGCGTCTCCGCCGTAGAGCAGCCCGGCGACGAGGACGAGCATCACCGCCGCGACAATCGTGATGGCGTTCAACCCCGCGCGCCTTCGAGCGGCGGATCCACTGGTCCAGGGGCTTTCGTCCAAGGACGTCCGTGCGCCGGCCGCGGGCAGTGCACGATCCCGCCGGGACGACTCCGGGGAAGCCGGCACGTCGGCTGCGGGACCGGACCAGGCGACCTTCCCTTCGGCGACGATGCTCGCCCGATCCGCCCACGTTCGCGCGGCACGGCGGTCGTGGCACGTGAACACAACGGTTCCGCCGGCCCCGGCGTATTCCGCTAGGGCATCCAGTACGATGCGCGAGCTCGGCGAATCCAGGTGCGCCAACGGCTCGTCGAGAAGCAGCAAACGGCGATTGGCCGCCACCGCCAGGAAGATGCCCAACCGTCTTTTCTGTCCGCCCGACAGGACGAACGGCGAGACGGGGTCAAGTGCCCGGGGGCACAGGGCTTCCCGCAGTTTCCGCAGCTCATCGGCGCCGAGTGGTCCGTGCGGGTCCGTGCCGGCCAGCGCGGAGTCGATTTCCGCGGCGACGGTCGCGCGGGTGAACTGGTGCTCGGGGTTCTGGAACGCCAACGACGCGAAGGCGTCGGGCACGCGCCGGGCGGACGCGCCGTCAATCCGGAGGTCCGCTCCCGCCGTCATCTGGCCCGACAGCACCGCCAGCAAGGTGGACTTACCGGCTCCGTTGGCACCGACTAGGGCATGAATCTCGCCCCGTTCCAGTGTCAGATCGGCCCCGTTCAGGATCCTCTCCCCGCCTCGGGCCACGTGGGTTCCGGTCAAGGCCAGCAGTGGAACGGCATCCGCCTCCGATTCCGGATCGGGACGGTCCGGCGCCCCCGTGCCCGGCGTACTGGCGTCCGGCGTTCCGGCGGTCGCGGCCGTCGTCGCAATGCCCTTCACCGCGATGCCATCCGGCGCTCCGTGGGCGGCGACGCTCCCGTCCGCATCGAGGACCGTCACCGTGTCGACCCACCCGTCGAACGGGCGGAGGTCGTGCTCGATGAGCAGGATAACGCGCCCCGGGGCCCGCAAATCACGGATGGCGGCGAACAGCGACCGGCGACCGTCCTCGTCGACGTGGGCCGCGGGCTCGTCGAAGATCATGACCTCCGGCGCCCTGGCCACCGCACCGGCGATGGCCATCCGCTGGCGTTGCCCGCCCGACAAAGCCCACGGATCCTTCTCCGCGAGCTCTGACAGCCCGACCTCCGATAGAGCCTCGGCTGATCGCTTGGCGACGATACCGGCTTCCACGAGGGAAAACTCGAGGGCCATGGCCACGTCATCGACGACTCGGAGCGTGAGCACCTGCGTCGCCGGGTCTTGCCCGACGAAGGTGACCCGGTCCCCGTCCACGGGGCGTTCGGTGCCGTCGGCATCGATGATGTGCACGAATCCGGCATGGTCGATGGGGATGTGCGAGGGGATCAGTCCAGCGATGAGGTGGGCCAGGCTCGTCTTTCCGCATCCCACGGGCCCCGTGATGGCGTTGATCGTGCCGAAATCGAAGGAGAGATCCACCATGTCGGGTGCCCATCGCCCATCGGCGTGCCGCACACCTGCACCACTAACCCGTAACCGGGCCGGGGCCGTCCCGCGTGTCGCACCGGCGCACGCGGGTGCTCCGCCGGTCACCGGGTGACCCCGCGGCTGCGAAGCCCCTTTGCGACGGCAAAGCCCAGGACCAAAAACACCAAGCTCGATGCCAAGGCTACGGCGAAGCTGATCAGGGTCATGGGCGTGGTCGGCGAGTCGACGCCGACTGCGCGCGGGGCCATCGTTCCCATCAGCGCGGAGAACAACATCGCCGAGGCCACGAACTGGGGACGCGTCCACCGCCGGTACAGGGTGACCATGAACGGAAGCTCGATGAGCAATCCTTCCATAATCAGCGCCCCGATTGCGGCGACGCCGAACGGGGTGGTCGCCGCGGACACGACGCCCATGGCAAGGCACGCGATGAGGCTCGCGCCAAGCTTGCGGACGACGATGAGGGGAACAACGCACTGCAGGAACCACAACCCGAGCGTCGCCGCGACGAGATAAACGTGGGCGATGCCGGCAAACACCTGCAGGTAGGTCAGGGGCACGATGATGAGAGACCCCGCAACGCCGATCGCGGCGGCGACGAGCATGTCGCGGGTGGATGGTCGGCCACCCGCTGCGACCGGTGCGACGTGCACCAACCGCCCGTCATCCGTCTGCGACGCCACCGCGTCCCCGGCTCCCCCTCCGGAGAGGGGTTCTCCGGTCGATCCACGTTTTCCGTTCATCGTCGCCGCCTCGCTTCCGTTGCCGATTCCCGATCGGGAACACCACCTGAAACAGTATTAGGTTAGGCAATGCTTATCGCCTTACGCCAGGCTCAATTTACTGAAATTACCCCCGCCCCCCCCCGAACGAAAAACCGCCTTCCCAGCGTGCTCACAGAGATTCGCCCCGTACTCGAGCGCGTCTTTGCAGGCGAGATTCTCTCCCGCACGCTGGTGCTGGACTCGCTCATCCACTACGAAGGTCCGACAAAACTGGCCGCCGCAGGTCGAGGCCGGGTCCTGAAGTGGATGCGCAACCGCGCCAAGAAGGCCCCTGCTGCCCTGGTTGACGCATTTTTCGCCGCCCTTGCCGAGCGAACTGTCACGGTACCCGGCACTGCGGCAGCAGAATTGGTCATTCCCCAGCTGGCGGCGAACATCAAAGCGCTTCAAGCACAGCGCGACACGATTGCCGGACAAGTCGAGGAGATGCTTGAATCGTTCCCTCTTGCCCAGGTCTTGATGTCGATGCCCGGCGTAGGCATCAAGACCGCCTCTAACATCGTGTTGTCCATCGGCGATTGCCAGGACTTCGCCGACGCCGCGCACTTGGCCGCTTACGCCGGCATCACGCCGACCACCCGGCAGTCGGGTACGTCGGTCCGCGGCGAGTTTCCCACCAGGGCCGGCAATAAACAGTTGTAAAACGCGATGTTTCAATCGGCGTGGATCGCGTCGAACTGCCATCCTGCATCGCGCGACTACTACCTGCGTAAACGGGCTGAAGGACAGAAGCACAATGCCGCGGTGATATGGCTTGCCCGGAGCCGCTGCAACGACATCTATGCCCTGTTGACTCGGCGTGAGTTCTTCCGAGAAATCCCTGCTAGAACCATCGCCACGGCTGCGTAGACCGCTGCGCTGATCACCGCCGGCCCGCACGATGCGGCCCGGCGATCAGTCATGGCTACACCCCTCCCATACGATGTACGTGAAAGTCCCGCCTGACTATTGACAATCCACATAGGGCCCCACGCGGATCGGGACCGAGTGGCGGCCGTCACCTAGACGCCGAACAGGGCCACTTCCGCCGAGCCGTATTCGACGATCCCGAAATCACTTTCCCGGATCTTCATCCCCCGCCGGTGCTCGATGTCGCCGGAGGCCCGGAACTGGAGGCCGAAAACCAGATCCTCGTCGCCCAGTTCCGGCAGGTTCACAATCCTCACCAACTCGAACGGCTCATACGCGGAATCCAGGTCGTCGTCGATGGACAGGAAAATCTCTCCGCCCCCCGTCCGGCACGTCGACGAGCGCCTCGAAGCCCTCCCCATCGCCTCAACCCCCGTGGTTTAGGAGGGGGAAGAGGGCGTTCGAGGGCTCAACAGCTCAAGCCCAGGACCGCCGACTTACAGCTCGTCGATGTGCTTGCGCTTCGGGTAGACGCGAGGACGAGCGCCTGCGATCTCCTCAGCAATGCGGATGACCTGGTTGGAGTAACCGAACTCGTTGTCGTACCAGACGTAGAGCACCAGGTGCTTACCGTTGGCGATGGTAGCCAGACCATCGACGATGCCAGCATGGGTGGAGCCGACGAAGTCGGTGGAAACCACTTCTGGGGAGTGGATGTAGTCAATCTGCTGGCGCAGGACGGACTTGAGGGAAACCTCACGCAGGTAGTTGTTGACCTCGTCGCGGTCGACCTCAGTGTCCAGGGTCAGGTTCAGCACCGCCGTGGAAACGTCCGGGGTGGGAACGCGGATGGCGTTACCGGTCAGCTTGCCCTCGAACTCCGGCAGAGCCTTGGCGACGGCCTTTGCGGCACCGGTCTCGGTGAGAACCATGTTCAGGGTGGCTGCGCGGCCACGGCGAGAACCCTTGTGGAAGTTGTCGATCAAGTTCTGGTCGTTGGTGAAGGAGTGAACAGTCTCGACGTGACCGAACTCGACACCCCACTTGTCATTGACGACCTTCAGCACCGGGGTGATGCCGTTGGTAGTACACGAGGCTGCCGACAAAATGTTGTCAGATTCCTCGATGATGTTGTGGTTGATTCCGTAGACGATGTTCTTCACATCGCCCTTGCCCGGCGCGGTAAGAAGAACCTTGGAAACACCCTTGGACTGAAGGTGCTGCGACAGTCCCTCGCGGTCGCGCCAACGACCGGTGTTGTCAATGACAATCGCATCGTTAATGTCGTAGGCGGTGTAGTCAACAGTTGCCGGGTCATTGGAGTAAATGACCTGAATCGGGGTGCCATTTGCCCAAATAATGTTGTTTTCGCGGTCAACCGAGATGGTGCCGTCGAATGCACCGTGGACGGAGTCACGGCGCAGCAGCGAAGCACGCTTGACGATGTCGTCCTCACCATTCTGGCGAACCACAATTGCGCGCAAGCGCGGGCCGTTGAACAGTGCCTCGCGAGCCAGCAGAATGCGAGCCAGCAGGCGGCCGATGCGGCCGAAACCGTAGAGGACAATGTCGGTCTTCGGAGTTTGTGTCCCGGCACCGATGACGTCAGCAAGCTCACGCTCGAGGAATGCGCGCAGCTCGCCGCCTTCCTCTTCGAAGCTGGTAGCCAGGGCACCCAGGTCGATGGAGGCGGTGCCGAGATCCATCTTCACCAGTTCCTGCAGGATCGGCAGGGTCTGGCTCAAGGGCAGCTCCTGCGAGGTGATGCGACGGGCGTAGCGGTGCGACTTAATGATGCCGGTCTCGGTAACGTTTTCCAGTCGGCGGCCGAAGATTGAAGTCACGACATCGTTGTTGCGACGCAGTTGCCCCAGGAGGGGGATCATCTGCTCTGCAAGGCTGATGCGCTCATTCCAGTCATTGCGCTTGATGGGGGCCGAATCCGACATAAATCCTCCTGGCTTAAATGAATATGAGTTCCCCCTCAAAATACCCCGCACACGCTATTCACCGGCTATCGCCCTCAACTGGGTACCCCGTATTGTGGCCCAGCTTTCACCCAATCGGGGGAGGCGCTGGGAGGCGACCTGAGGAAGAAAAGTGAACCCTACTTACCCGTTAGAATTAAAGCCATGACGGAACCCCTGGATATCCAGCAGCAATCTCCCGCCCAGCCGCCATACCGCCTTGTAGTCACGGATATGGACGGGACTCTATTAAATGAAGACAAGGAAATCCCGGATTCCTTTTGGCCGGTAGTCACCGAACTGCTCGACCGCGGTGTCCACTTCGCTCCCGCATCGGGCCGCCAGTACGCCACTCTGGCCGACCAGTTCGCCCCCATTGCACACCGCATCCCAATCATTGCGGAAAACGGCAACTATGTCGCGGATGCGGGCGAGGTGGTCTCGGTTACCAGCATCGACCACGACATCGTCACCCAGTTGGTACACGCGATCCGCCAGTTCAACGACAACCGCGTGGCAGCGGGGCGCACTCCTCTATCGGTTATCATCTGCGGCGCTGCCAGCGCATACGTGGAGTTTTTCCCGCCGCATTTCAATATTCCGGAGGAAGTTCAGCAGCTGCAATTCAACGAGGCCGCCAAGTACTATTTGAAGCTGCAGAAGGTCGATGATGTCATCGCCGCTGCCGCCGAGGACGGCATCGTCAAAATTGCCGCCTTTGATCCTTACTCCGTCGAAGACGAATCCGCCGATTACTTGCGTTCCCAGAGCCCGCACCTGCGCGCGGTAGTCTCCGGTGCACATTGGGTCGACCTCATCGACGCCAACACCAACAAGGGCACGGCACTCGCCGCCCTGCAGGAGGCCCTCGGTGTCTCTCCTGCCGAAACTGTCTGCTTTGTTGACTACCTGAATGACCTCGAGCTCATCGACCACGCAAGCCGTTCGTTTGCCATGTCCAACGGTCACCCGGAAATCAAACGCCGCGCCACCGACATCGCACCATCGAACGCGGAGGAAGGCGTCATCACGACGCTGCGCGAACTGTTCAACCTCTAACTGCAATTGACCCCTTACCCCACTGGAGCGGTAAGTTAGAAAGGTTGAACCCGATTCCCTTATTCCGATTTTCTTTTTAAGGAAAGCGTAGTTTCCCTGTGACCACTCTCGCCGAAGAAGCCGCACGCCGCCGCACATTCGCCGTCATCGCACACCCGGATGCCGGTAAGTCCACGCTCACCGAGGCGCTGGCGCTGCATGCTCATGTCATTAACGAGGCCGGTGCTGTCCACGGCAAGGCCGGCCGTAAGTCGACTGTGTCCGACTGGATGGACATGGAGAAGGATCGCGGCATCTCGATTGCCTCTTCCGCGCTGCAGTTCGAGTACCAGCCAGAGGGGCACGACGGCGAGCCGTACATGATCAATCTCGTCGATACGCCTGGTCACGCTGATTTCTCCGAGGACACCTACCGTGTGCTCACCGCTGTCGACGCCGCTGTCATGCTTGTCGACGGTGCCAAGGGTCTCGAGCCTCAGACGTTGAAGCTGTTCCGGGTTTGTAAGTCCAACGGAATTCCCATCGTCACCGTCATCAACAAGTGGGACCGCCCGGGTAAGGCTCCCCTGGAATTGATGGATGAGATTGTCGCGGAGATTGGACTGCAACCGACTCCGCTGTACTGGCCAGTTGGTGAGGCCGGCGACTTCCGCGGTCTGCTGGAGCGTGGTGAGGACGGCGAAGCCAAGCAGTTCATCGGCTTCGAGCGCACTGCCGGTGGCGCCACTATTGCCGCTGAGCGTCACCTCACCCCAGATGAGGCCGCCGCAGAGCAGGGCGACGCCTGGGAGACGGCAGCCGAGGAGTCCGAGCTGCTCTCCGCCGATAGCGCTGACCACGACCAGGAGATGTACCTCGCTGGCGATACCTCTCCGGTGATTTTCGCCTCCGCCATGCTGAACTGGGGTGTCCACCAGATCCTGGACACTCTCTGCGAGCTGGCTCCGGCACCTGGTGCCCGCGAGTCCGACCCGGCTGCCGTTGCCGCTGCGGCGGCTGGCGGCCAGGGGGCTATCGTCGAAAAGCGCGAGCCGACGGATGATTTTTCGGGCGTCGTGTTCAAGGTGCAGGCGGGTATGGATACGCACCACCGCGACAAGCTGGCATTCATGCGCGTTGTCTCTGGCGAGTTTGACCGCGGCATGCAGGTCACGCATGCGCAGTCGGGACGTAGTTTCTCCACAAAGTATGCTTTGACCGTTTTCGGCCGGACACGTTCGACCGTGGAGACGGCTTACCCGGGCGACATTGTCGGCCTGGTCAATGCGGGTTCACTGGCACCGGGTGACACGATCTACGAGGGCCGCAAGGTTCAATTCAAGCCGATGCCGCAGTTCGCGCCCGAGCACTTCCGCACTCTGCGCGCCAAGAGCCTGGGCAAGTACAAGCAGTTCCGCAAAGCTGTCGATCAGCTCGATGCCGAGGGCGTGGTGCAGATTCTGCGCAACGATGCCCGCGGCGATGCCGCCCCGGTGATGGCCGCGGTCGGCCCGATGCAGTTCGAGGTCATGATGGCACGCATGGAAAACGAGTACAACGTCGAGACCATCGCCGAGCCCATCCCCTACTCCGTCGCCCGCCGCACGGACGAAGAGACCGCGACTGAGCTGGCAAAGCAGCGCGGCGTGGAGATCTTCACGCGTTCCGACGGCGCCCTCATCGCCCTCTTCGGCGACAAGTGGAAGCTGTCCTTCATTGAGAAGGAGCACCCGGAGTTCACGCTCGAGACGCTGGTCGCGGACTAGAGTTTTAAGGAGATTTCACCAACATTGAGCCAAACGGTTGAGCTTCCTCCACAACCAAGTGCATGGCAACTTTTTACTGCCTTCCACTCCCGTGCACAGAGATGGCCAGGCGCCCTCCGCGCAGCACTCGCGCTATTCCTGCCGGGTGCCGTGGCACTTCTCACCGGACACGGCTCGGAAATGCTCCTTATCGCCGCTGGTGGGTGCGTGGTCATCTATGGCGAAGGCCACCCCTACCGCAGTCGTCTGCGCGTGATGGCCATCGCCGGGCTATGCCTGATCGCCGGAGTTATGTCCGGCAGTTTTGTCGGATCAGTGGTCCACAGTGAGATCGCTTCCGGCGGCAGCAATCTATGGCTGCTGCTCATCGCACTTTTTACCACGGCGTTGGCCACCATCGGCGCTTTTATTCAAAACGCACTGCGCCTGCCACCGCCGGGTTCATTCTTCATTGTGATGGTCTCCGGCGGCACAACAATGGTCGCCCGCCTTGGCTTCAACCCGGTGGAAACCGCCATGTGGGCTACCGTTGGTGTGCTTTCCGCGATAGTCATCGGAATGGCACCGCGGCTGTGGAATCCGCACGGCCCCGAGATGGCAGCTGTCGAATCCCTTGAATCAGCCATCGATGCGATGGAAAAGTCAGACTCGACATCGTTCGCCGTTCATCACCAGGCGCAAACTGCACTGACCGACGCATGGGAATCGCTTGCCGACGCAGGCATCATCCGTGGCAGCAAAATCGTCAAGCCCTCCCACACGGAACTGGTCAACCGTGTCATTGCTGCTCATCAGCGTCTGATTGCTATCCGCACACGCTTGGGCGTGCACGGCAGCGCTGTGGACATCGTGGACACGCCTAACCTCTTCGACGAGACGCAGACAACCATTCCACTCGCGCGACCAAGCGTGAGTTACCGGATCTTCCGCTCTTTCGATCGCTATTCCCATGCGTCGATGACTGCGGCAAAGGTTGCTATTACCGGTGGCTTAGCTGGTCTCATTAGCGTGCTTGTCGGTCTCGACCGGCCTGACTGGGCGGTGGTCAGCGCATTGATGACTCTGCAGTGGGGTCCCGACCGCACCGCTGGTTCGATCCGAGGGATTCACCGCATGGTCGGCTCGATTATCGGCATTTTCCTCTATGCGCTGCTCTTTTCCTTTGGCCTGGACAGCTGGACGCTACTTATCGCGCTTGCAGCCTGCCAATTCGGCGCGGAGGTTCTCGTGGTGAAAAACTATGCGCTGACGACAATCGTCACCACTCCATTGGCGCTGCTGCTGGGCGGAAACGTCGCTGGCGAACTCGCACCGATTGTGACCGATCGTGTCTTGGAAGTCGGTATCGCCTGCGCGCTGGCTCTCGCTGTCCTGCACTTCTGGCCAACCGAGAGCATTGAAAAGCACTACCTGCGTCATATTCCGCGCTGCTATCGACAGATGGGCGCTCTTCTCGGCGCGCTGCTAACCGGTACTCCGAATCAGGCGCTCGATATTCGTCGAGATCTCCAGTACGAGCTGCTCAGTGAGCGCCAGGCCATCTCGTCTTTGGCCACCAACGACCCCGAAATCGCCACTCCACACTGGGATGGGCATCGTCGCATTCGCACAGCTGGCTATTTGTTGCTGGACTACTGTCGCACGCATCCGGATATCCGCCCCTCTCACGAGGAGATTTCCAAGCTCGCTGAGGTAGTCCAGGCAGCTAAAGCTGAGGAGCGCTAGTCCTCCGGCAGCGGGGGCTCCTTGCGCAGGTCGCGGGCTGTTGCCCGCCGTACCTCGCGCGGTTCCTCCTCCGAGCCCCGCGAACGGAACTTAGCCGCGATGTCCTTCAGCGAAGACGACAGCGGCGGCAGCTTCTCCAGCGCGTCACGGCCCGCGTCCCACGCGTCGGTAGCAATATTTTCCGCTTTCCGACGGAACTTGCGGACCTTCTCCTCACGCTGCCGCTTAGTCTCTGCCGCGTCATTTTGCCGCTCGCGCTCGCGTTCAAAGGCTGCGACATCGCGGGCCTCCGCGTCGGAAAGCCTCTTCGAGGCGTGTGCCGCGGCGTCCCACGACTCCTCCAGCGATTCCGCGAGGTGCAACATGGCATCGATGCGCTTTTCAACTTCGCGCAACTTCTCGCGGTAGCCCCGCTGAATGTCATAGCGGCGCATGATGCGGCGGGCACGAGTGGCCTCATTGCGCCAGGTGATGATTGCGCCCTCAGAAATCGACTCATCGACGACGAAACGCATCGTCCACGGGTCGACATCAGCGCTGGCCAGATTGTTGCGTACCCGCTCCTCGCGGTCGAGGACGTCCTGCACGAGACTGCGGGCACGCTCTTCGGCTTGATGGGCGCGGTTGGTACGGGAGTTATCTGGTCGGAAGCTCACCTGGACTATCCTACCGCTCGGCTGCTGCCAAAGCCGGTACTTGGTCGGTCGCGGAGCTCTTCTGCTGGTCATTGTCGCTCTGGTGCTCGAGGCGAACCCAGGAGACAAAGCCCCAAATAACGAAGCATCCGTAGAAGAGGTACAGCGCCGCCGACGGGTAGTAGCCACCCTTGAGCAGCAACGGCACTCCCACGGCATCAACGGCAATCCAAATTAGCCAGAATTCGTTCCACCCGCGGGCCATACCCCAGGTCGCCAACATCGAACCGACGAAAATCCAGGCATCGGCCCATGGCCCCCACGAGCCCAGCATCTCAAAGATATTGGCACAAATCACAGTGGCGAAGATAGCCACGGTAATCATCCCAATGCGTTCCGATGCCGTCGCCCACCGAGGCTCAATTGCGACCTCGTCACCGCTCTGATTGCGGCTCTTGACCCAGCTGAACCATCCGTAGAGACTGACGACGATAAACATGACCTGACGCCCCGCCTGGCCATAGAGATCAAGATTTTGCGGCGTGTGGAAAACTCCGCCGAGGAAGACGGTAAACAGCAAGGCATTTCCGATAATGCCGACCGGCCAAGCCCATACCTTCCGTTTCATACCTAGGAAGGCACACGCCAGGCCAAAGAGGTTACCGACAATTTCTCGAATCAAGATTGGTGCTCCCGCCACACTGAGCTGTGCAGTGAGGAAACCCACCAAAAAATCCGACACGTATTCCACGAATTATTCAACTCCTTCTCTTTCATCCGGACTATGACCGTCGGTTTCGGATTCCAACCGAAATCTGCTTGTCCCCTACCTGACGACCCTTCTGGCCACAGGTAGGGCGCTCGTGGACTTGTCTGCGTCAGCCGCAGCATCACCACCGGTGAGGAATTTCACCTCGCCCTGAGAATGCGAGTTCAACGTTAGCACTGTCGCCTTGCGCGCATGTGCATTTTATTCAATGAGGTTTCAATATGAGGTTCTAATACAGCCTCGACATAATTACGCATCTACAATGCGTAGTATGAGCCAAAAGCCCCGCCAACCACGTCCTCCCCGCCCCGCCCGCCGCTCCCATCACAAGCGCTCCGCTGGCTGGGTTCCGGACCAGCACGGCGCCTGGTTCATGGTCACCATTCCCCCGCTGACCGCTCTCGCCCTCACCCCCACAGGGACAGGCCTTGCCGTCACCGCGACCTGGCTGCTCGGCTACTTCGCATTCTTCGCCGTGAGCGTCTGGCTCCGCTCTCGTCGCCAACGCCGCCACCTCGCACCCGCCGCCACATACACCGCGCTCACTGCCGTCGCCGGCTGCATCACACTGCTTGCCGACGTTTCCCTCCTCACCTGGGTCGCCCTCATTGCCCCTCTTGCCGCTATCGCTATTTGGGAGACCTACCGCCGCCGACCGCGCTCACTTCTCTCTGGTGTCTCCACCGTTCTGGCCGCTAGCCTCATGGTGCCTATCATCGCCGGACCAACCCCGAAAGCTTGGGCAATTGCGGCTATCTACGCTGGATATTTCGTCGGCACCGTGCCCTATGTAAAAACTATGATTCGCAAGCGCGGCAACCGCCAGTGGCTCATTGGCTCGGTCACGTATCACGTTCTCATTACCGCCGTGGCCATCATCGGGTGGCTCCTCCTCCACGACCGGAACCTCATCAGCATCGGTGTGCCCATCGTCGCAATTGGGCTTCTCATCAGGTCTTTTGCCATGCCAATCTCCGGCGCTCGCCGCGCTCGGCCGTGGACTCCGAAACAGGTCGGAATTCTCGATGCCTTCTTTGGAGTCGCCGTCGTTCTGGCTGCGTGGTAAAAACGACGGCGGGGACATACTTTGGGGATTTTTGGGGAGGGGATGAAGTCTATGACTTCCACCAAACACGCAGTCAATCACGCAGTTTCCGTCTCAGACTTGGCCGCTAGCCTGAACTCGCGGCAGGCACCACAGTCGGGCTGGCGCAGCTGGGTTCATAAGGCCACCTGGGGCGCAATTTCACCGCGGGAATCATCGTCGGCACGCAAGCAACGCGAGCTGATAGAGCGGGTGCGACAGCCTATCTACGGTGACTACAACATCGCTGTTATCAGCGTGAAGGGCGGCGTTGGCAAGACGTCGACAACCATGTGCCTGGGCGCCACGCTTGCAAGCCTGCGCAGTGACCGAATCGTCGCGATCGACGCGAATCCGGACTTTGGCACCCTCGGCGCACGCGTCACCGCAGCCAATCCCGCATCTATTCGCGATCTGCTCCGAGCCCCGGATACGGACAAATACGCGCAGGTCCGTACATATACATCGCACACGCCATCGCGGCTGGAGGTTGTCGGCAGCGACCAAAATCCGACATCGACGATCGCGCTTTCCGACGGCGAATACTGCGCGGCCCTCGACATCCTTCGACGGCATTACAACGTGAGCCTGACTGACTGCGGTACCGGCCTGACGCAGCCCATCTCCGCTTCGATTCTGTCTGCGGCCAATTGTCTGGTGCTGGTCACCACGCCTGCACTGGACGGCGTGAAAAGCGCCTGGACGACATTGGACTGGCTTTCAGCGCACGGCTTCGAACGGTTGGTTTCTACCACTGTCGTGGTGGTCAACGAGCTAAATAAACAGGGACTGTCCACAGAGACCGTGCACGAGTTATTTGCCCAGCGCTGCCGTGCAGTGCAGGTCATCCCCTACGATCCGCATATCGCGAATGGTGCCAATATCGAGCTGGACAATCTCCAGCCCGCCACCACCCAGAGTTATCTCGAATTGGCGGCCATGATTGCCGATGATTTCGCGCCGACGACTGGCCGCCACAGCTTTGTCTAACGCATAGCCAGCTAACGAAGGTGCTGTCGAATCTCTTCGACATCAACTTCCTGCACGGTAGCGGGCTTAAAGGCGGCGTCGCGGTCCTTATCCACCAACACTGCCCGCACGCCTTCGGCAAAATTGGGGTGCTGACGCATGTAAGCGCCAAGCCTCATTTCCCGGTCTAGCGCCTCCTGCAAGGTGACCTCGTGGGCCGAGTTAGCCGCATAGAGTTCCACGGCCGCTACGAGACTTTCCGGGTTGGCGGGTGCCAGCAGGTCGCGAAAAGTCTCCACTGTTGACGATGCACAGGAGCCCGCCTCAGCGGCTTCGTTGAGAGCTCGCTCAATCTCCGCCCAGGTATCAGCCCCAAAGCAAGCCTCAATGCAGTCGCTCCACTCGGCCAACTGCGGATCCCCGAGCAGATCACGAGCCTCAGCTGAGTCCACATCGAGCGCATACTCCGCGAGCGCCGAATCAATTCCATCGCGGTCCAGAGCCGCAACAAACTCGTCCAGCTGCGCGGATGGCACCGCATGTGTCGCCCATCCAGACCACAGCATGTCCGCCGCAGTTAGGCGGTAACCGGTCAGCCCGGTAAACCTCGCGATTGCCGACGAGGGCCCTCCTAACCGCGTGTTCACATGCTGCGAAAAGTGGGTAATTCCAACGTCGGGAATAAAGCCGATTGCCATTTCTGGCATGGAAGCGCTGGCACGCTCGGTCACGATTCGGTGGGAGCCGTGCATGGAAACACCAAGGCCACCGCCCATAGCGATGCCATCAATAATCGCGATATATGGCTTGGACTGCGCGAATTCCGCAATCATCGCGTTCATCTCGTACTCATCCCGGAAAAACTCCTCCCCCTGCTCCGGAACGCCATCGAGCACAGCCTGCCGAACTGCGCGCACATCACCACCGGCACAAAACGCCTTGGGGTGACCGGATGAAACAACAATGTGGTCCACCGAGTCGTCGTCACGCCATGCGCGGAGCCCCTCGACGACCTCGGTGACCATATCCAAATCGAGCGAATTAAGTGCCTTCGGCCTATTCAGCCGAAGGTGACCAGATCGCCCGTGGACTTCTCGCAGCACCTTCGGCTCATCGACCTCGGTGCGTGCAGTGCCAGAACCGTTATCAGTAGCAGTCATGTCACCCAGTGTGACACAGATAACTAACCAGGGAAAGGTTCTGACGGGAAGGTTCTGCTGCGAAGGTTCTGACGACCAGAACCTCACTGAGACTAAGGAGCTACTTCTTCTTGCTCTTCTTGTCCTTTTTGCCCTTCTTGTGCTTCTTGCCCTTCTTATCGGACTTGCCTGCGCCCTTTACGCGGTCAGCCTCGAGATTGGCGGCAACGTCCGGCACATAGCGGAACTCCGTGCGCGGCGGACGCTCGTAGCTTCCCTCCGACTCCGGACGCTCCGGGATTTCCGGAACATCGCGGTGAATGCGCTCGTACGGAATGGTCGTCAACAGGTGGTTGATGACATTGATACGCGAACGCTTCTTATCCTCAGACTCAACCGTGAACCACGGTGCGGACGGGATATCGGTGTGGATGAACATCTCATCCTTTGCACGGGAGTAATCCTCCCAGCGGGTGATGGACTCCAAATCCATCGGCGAGAGCTTCCAGCGGCGCAGCGGATCCTCACGGCGGGACTTGAAGCGGGCAACCTGCTCCTCGTCCGACACAGAGAACCAGTACTTACGCAGGATAATGCCATCTTCGACCAGCAGACGCTCAAAAATCGGCGCCTGATGCAAGAAGCGACGGTACTCCTGGGAGGTGCAGAAGCCCATGACCCGCTCAACGCCGGCACGGTTGTACCAGGAGCGGTCGAAAATCACGATTTCACCAGCAGTCGGCAGCTTTTCGACGTACCGCTGGAAGTACCACTGACCCTGCTCACGGCTAGTTGGGGCCGGCAGAGCCTCAACACGGCAGGTACGGGGGTTCAGGTACTGCGTGATGCGCTTAATGGCCGACCCCTTGCCGGCAGCGTCACGCCCCTCCATCACGATGACAATTCGGGCACCGGTTTCTACTACCCACTGCTGCATTTCGACGAGCTCTGCCTGGAGCTTTTTAAGCTCGGCCTCATAAGCCTTCTTGTCGAGCTTCGGTGGGCGCTGGACGTCGTCATTATTCATAGTCCACAGTTTACCCGGCAGGGCGCGACGACCCTATTCGCCGGGTTTAACCGCGGGGCCTAATAGCTAACCTTTTTGCAACCCTAGTCGCGTGAGTAAAGACGCAGCGTGACCTGCGCAACAAGCCCAGCGAAGACCATGCCAATAACGACCACGATCGGCGCCACCACACCGATATCGCCGTTGGTCAGCGGCGCCAGGAGCTGTGCCTTGTACAGGTTACTCAGCGCCGGATCGATGACCGTCGCCTTGCCCAGGAACAGCGCACCAATGGCCAGCACACCACCAATCAGCGACGCAATCACAGCCTCGAGGACGAACGGCGCCTGCGTGAACCAACGGCTGGCACCGACCATGCGCATAATCTCAACTTCCTTACGACGCGAGAACGCCGCAATCTGCACCATGTTCGCAATCAGGAACACAGCGGCAACGGCCTGCACCGCAGCCAGCAGGAAGGTCGCATTTCGCACCGAATCCAAGTTCTGAGCTGCAGTACCGATCTCTTCATGCTGGTCAGTAACGTGGTCGACCTGTGGCAGCTCCCGAATCGGATCGAGCGGGCTGACATCGGTCGGATCGCTCAAACGCACCATCACGACAGCCGGCAGCGACTCCGGCGTCGCATTTTCCACGAGCACGGGGTCACTGTCCTTGAACATCTCCACGAAGTGGTCAAAGTTTTGCTGACGATTTCGGAAGGTCACCGAATCAATGCCGTCAGCCTCTTCAAGCTTGCCGACGACGTCAGCGCACTCCGGCGAGGAGCAAGTTTGGTCTTCGGCGGAGATTTGTTCATTCAGCTCAATCTGCACTTCTACTCGATCGAGATAGAGATCCTTCGTGCGGCTGGTCTGCTCAGTAACCAGGATGCCCGTCGCAAGCAGCGCCAACGACACCGCAGTCGTAATAATCATCGCGATGGTCATCGTGATGTTTCGGCCCAAGGAGGAGAAAGCCTCACCGAGGACAAAGCGAGTCTTCATAGGTCAGTAATACCTTTCGAATGAGTTCTTCTACCGATGGACTGTCTGCTAGTTGTTCAGGCCGTAAACACCCGTGGCGTCGTCACGCACGAGACGCCCCAGCTCCAGCTCCAGCACGCGGCGACGCATGGAGTCCACGGCATCGTTGTCGTGAGTCGACACAATAACGGTCGTGCCCATGCGATTGATGCGGTCAAGCAGGAGCATGATGTCACCGGAGGTGCTTGGGTCGAGGTTGCCGGTGGGCTCGTCGGCAAGCAAGATGAGCGGGCGGTTGACGAAGGCGCGAGCAATGGCGACGCGCTGCTGCTCACCACCAGACAACTCGTGCGGGTAGCGGTTTTCCTTGCCCGAGAGCCCGACCATTTCGAGCGTTTCCGGAACTGCCTTGTCGATTTTCGCCTTCGGCTTGCCAATTACCTGCAACGCGAACGCGACATTTTCGTACACCGTCTTCTTTGGCAGCAGGCGGAAGTCCTGGAAGACATACCCCACTTTTTGACGCAATTTAGGGATGTTGCGACGAGAAATCTTGGTTAGATCCTGGTCTGCAACCGTCAGTTTTCCTGAATCCACTTTCTCTTCACGCACCATAAGGCGCAGGAAGGTCGACTTACCAGAGCCCGACGGTCCAATGAGAAAGACAAACTCACCTTTATCTATGTGGACTGAAACGTCGTCGAGAGCTGGTCGGCTAGAAGTCGAGTAGGACTTGGTAACCCCGTCGAAAGTGATCATAAATAGACACTCTAATCACTTAAGCCACTCAAGTCACTCTGGAATGCGTGGAATTGGACGCTGGAATAGCGAGGCTGCGGCGCAAGGTGGCGTTGCCCCCCCCCGGAGCGCGCGACCACACAGAAGTGCACACTACGACAGAATTCGAAACCATTTTCCCCAAAAATCTTTAAATCCCCCTTTACTTCGCCTACCTGTTCGATTAAAATGAGCGATGAAAGATTAAACGCGAGGATTAAAAACACAGAATAACGTCGCCTAGCTGCTTAAAACTCGGAAAGTTAACACTCAAGGTTAGTCGAAAATATTTTCACTATCTCTTCCTTATTTCAACATTTCAACGTCCAGGCCTTATCTTTCAGGGGGATTCAACAATGGCCAGCGGGGAACATATACCACGGAAACGCACTTACGCTGCGGCGATGGAAGCAACAGCGCCACGCTTTCACCATGAGATTTCTCAAACAGCACCAGCACGTCTTGGAATTGACCGTAATCGAGCTGATCTGCAGCTTGCCCTTGCTTGTGTTCCGTCTTCTTCAACAAAAGATGTCGAAGATTACATCGCCAAAATCGCTCCAGCTCTTGGCATGTCGCGCGGGAGAACACTCCAGTACATCGATATCGGGATGCAGCTAGAGCGGCTCCCGCGGTTGAAAGAGCTTCTGCTCAAACGCGCACAGCTACCGCTTCCCCACATGCGGGTCATTGCCACAGCCATCCTCCCCTTGGATGACTCCTCTACTGTGAAATATTTCGAAGACCATCTCCTCGAACTGATCACGCCGAGAGTCAATGGTGTAGTTCTTCGCGGAGTTCGGAGTCTTCAACAGAATATTCAGCGATTTATTAATGAAGTCAGCCCGCTATTGCGCCCTAAAAATGAGTACGACCCGCCGATTACTTCGTTTCAAAAAGGCATCGAGCAAAAAGCTGGCGAATCTATAAAGTTCGAGTTAAAGAACAACCTCACTGAAGTCACCATGGAACTGATGCCTGAGCGGGCAATTGAGTTTCAGAAAGTCTTGGAAGAAATTACCGCTGATCAGGACTGCGACTTCGTCGAGGCTTTTTCACACCTTCTGCACGGGACTGCTCAGGTCACCGCCACATTGAATCTGTACTGCCCACTTACTCAAGACAAGCCGCAGGAGGCATGGATCGGCGGTCTGGGGTGGATCAACAAAATCGCCACTGAATCCTGGCTCGATCGAGTCACTAGCATCCGGCTACTAGCGGACGAGAAAACGGAAAAGTACTCGCCAACAGAGCGACAGCGTACTTACGTCCAAGGTAGAGACGGCACCTGCCGCTTTCCCGGATGCGATGTCGATGCAACGAAGTGCGACATCGACCACATTCAGCCGTATAACCACGAGAATCCCGAAGAAGGTGGCCAAACCGAAACGCCTAACCTCCATTGCCTATGCCGCCGTCACCACAATCTAAAAACGGCCGGTCTTTGGAATGTCGTGCGCGATATCGACGGCGTGGAGTACTGGACCTCCGTCACTGATCAAAGCACCGAAAAAGCTGCGCTTATCAGCACAGAATCAGGACCGCTCTCCGGCCACGGTCGCTACTCCTTCGACCTGCGCAAGACAAAGAAAGCACAGACACTCAAGGAGTACAACGAGCAGAGGTTGGAAAACCTCCGCGAATCACAGGAGCTGACAAATCAGGCTCGCGAAGAACTGGGAATGAACAAAAACAAGAGAAAATCAGAAGCCGACGAGCCCACCACACCGGAAGCACCGGAAACTCCCGAGACACCGGAAGCACCCGAAGACGAACCGCCGTTCTAGCGCTGCTCCCCTTCGGACTGCTGAGCCATGCGCCAGCGAATACCGGCCTCAATGAAACCGTCGAGGTCACCGTCGAGGACCGACTGCGGGTTGTTGACTTCGTATTCGGTACGCAGATCCTTCACCATCTGGTACGGGTGCAGCACATAGGAGCGCATCTGGTTACCCCACGAGGCATTGCCGCCTGCGCCGAGAGCGTCCAGCTCCGCGCGCTCTTCCTGGCGCTTCTTCTCCAGCAACTTCGCCTGCAGAACACGCATGGCAGATGCCTTGTTCTGGTGCTGCGACTTCTCGTTCTGACAGGTCACCACGATGCCGGTTGGGACGTGCGTAAGTCGGACCGCGGAGTCCGTGGTGTTCACCGACTGCCCACCTGGGCCGGAGGAGCGGTAGACGTCGATACGCAAATCTGACTCGGGGATGTCGATGTGATCCGTTTCCTCCACAACCGGCAGCACCTCAACCTCAGCGAAGGAAGTCTGGCGGCGCCCCTGGTTGTCGAAAGGACTAATACGAACCAGACGGTGCGCACCCTGCTCGACCGAGAGGGTGCCGTACATGTACTCGCCATGGACGACGAAAGTAGCGGACTTAATACCGGCCTCTTCAGCGTAGGACGTGTCGTAAACCTCGACCTTATGCCCATGCTTGTCGGCCCAGCGCAGGTACATACGCATGAGCATCTCGGCCCAGTCAGCGGCATCCACGCCACCGGCACCGGAGCGGATGTTGATGACCGCCTCGCGCTCGTCGTAAGGCCCCGAAAGCATCGTAGTGACCTCGAGGGATTCGATGTCGGCACGCAGCTCAGCGCGTTCGGCATCGGCCATCTCGACGGCGTCGGGGTCGCCCTCCTCTTCCGCGAGTTCGTACATCACAGAGAGATCGTCGAGGCGCCCGCGCAGCGAGTCGATCTTTTTCTTCTTCGCCTGCGCCTGCGATAGTGCGCTGGTGACCTGCTGCGCGTGGTCGGGGTCATCCCACAGCGACGGGTCGGCGGCCTGGGCTTCCAACTCCCTGATCCGGTCGGAAAGCTCGTCGACATCGACCACCTTCTCAATGGTGGTCAGCGTCGCGTCGAGTTCTTTGAGGTCAGCATTCAGATCCGGGTTCACGGGTACTACCTTAGCTATACCGCCTGTTTCGGTGCACAATAGGACGTATGTCTGAATCCACCGCCAGCCAAGATTCCAGCCAAGACCTAGAACTCTTTCTCTCCCAAGTATCCGAGTCGATTGTGGCATCGGATACCAGCGTTGCGGTTGCCATCGTGAAGCGTGCCGCTACCATTGCCGCTCGTATGCGCGACGAAGGCCTGGTCACGGAGTACAAGACATCGATTTCCGACGTCGTCACCGCGGCCGACCGCGCAGCGGAGAAATTCGTCGTCGAGGCTTTGGCCGCGCTCCGCCCGGAGGACGGCATTCTTGGCGAGGAAGGGTCCGCGAAGGAGTCCCAGTCTGGTCGCACGTGGGTGATCGATCCTGTCGATGGCACCTACAACTTCACCACTGGTTCGGACTACTGGTGCAGCGCATTGGCGCTGGTTATGGGCGATGCGAACAATCCGGATGAGGTCGTCCTCGGCGCGGTGCACCGCCCGGCAACGGGCGAGAGCTGGATTGGTGGCCCCAATCTCCCGACCACTCGTATCAACCTCGATGGCACTGTTGATGACCTCCGGGTCACTGACCGCCCCCTCTCGGAAGTCTGCGCAGCGACCTACCTCCACACCACGGTGGTGAGCTCGAGCGAGGAATCCGAGGTCACCGCCACAAAGTCCTGGTTGGATGCGGTGTCCCGCAGCGCTACCTGGCGCATGCTGGGCTCCGCGTCGGTGGATATGGCAGGCGTTGCCGACGGCCGCATCGGCGTATGGTTCCAGCGCGACGTCGCAGCCTGGGACTGGCTGCCTGGGTATGCGCTTATCTCGGGCGCAGGCGGCGAATGCACGTCGGTGGGGCGCTGGAAGCTTGCGGGCTCGAGTGGCCAGGTCGCAGAGCTGAGTGAGGTTCTGCGCTAGAATTTCGGCCATGACCACCTCTTACTCCGAAGATCTCGCCCTCGCACTCTCGCTTGCCGACGCAGCCGACGAGCTCACGATGTCCCGCTTCGAGGCGGCCAATCTAATCGTCGAGTCCAAGCCCGACCTCACACCGGTCTCCGATGCCGATATCGCGTGCGAAAAGCTGCTCCGCGAGATTCTGTCGGACAAGCGCCCGAGCGATGAGGTTCTCGGCGAAGAATTCGGTGGCGAAGCTGTGTTTGAGGGCCGTCAGTGGGTCATCGACCCCATCGACGGCACTAAGAACTTCGTGCGCAATGTCCCGGTCTGGGCCACCTTGATTGCCCTGTTGGAGGACGGTAAGCCCGTTGTCGGCGTGGTCTCCGCACCTGCGCTGGGACGTCGCTGGTGGGCGTCCAAGGGCGACGGCGCATTCAAGCGCGTGCAGGTCGGCGGCTGGGACGCCGCTGAGCGCCGCATTGAGGTCTCGAAGGTGGCGAACATCGCGGACTGCTCAATTTCCAACTCTTCGCTCACAGGTTGGGCCGAGCGCGATTTGCGCGACAACTTCATCGGTCTCACCGATGACGCCTGGCGCCTGCGCGGCTATGGCGACTTCTTCTCCTACTGCCTGGTAGCGGAGGGTGCGGTCGATGTCGCCGCCGAGCCAGAAGTTTCCCTGTGGGACCTGGCAGCTCTTGCGATTCTGGTGGAGGAAGCTGGCGGCCGCTTCACTTCCCTAGCGGGAGTCGACGGGCCGCACGGCGGGGACGCGGTTGCGACGAATGGGTTGCTTCACGACGCCGTCGTCAAGCGCCTGGGCGGGTAAACAGGGTTTTCCAACCTATCGCAATTTGCGACGAGCGGCTCACTATCTCACTATCTCCCGTCCGCGTGACCGATATCCAGGATACGTCGCAGCTCAGCAAATACCTCAGGGCGTACCTCATGGGTTACCACCCGTCCACTCTTAGACCTAGTTAGCAGCCCGGCATCCGCCATGGTCTTTAAATGATGCGACACCGTCGGCTGACTAAGCCCAGAAACAGCGGCCAGATCCCCCACGGTCATCGGACTACAGCCAGCGGCAGCGAGCTGAGACAAAATTTGCAGGCGCGCCGGTTGCGCCAGCGCTTTGAAGAGAGTTGCCGCAGCCTGCGCTTCCGCCGCGTCGAGAGGCCGACCGCCAAGTGCACAGCATTCTGAGATTTCGTCCATACCTGTTGAGGCTACACGGCCCCCTCTCTAAATATATTGACAATCATCGATATATTGATTACACAGGAAACTATGACACAGACTACAAAGTCACTCAGCTTCCTAGATCGCTTCTTGCCGCTATGGATTGCAGCTGCAATGGCAATTGGCCTCATTCTGGGCAAAATTGCACCGTCACTTGTGAACTGGCTGGCAGAGGCAAAAATTGCGACAATTTCCGTACCAATCGCCATCGGCTTGCTGGTCATGATGTACCCACCGCTCGCAAAGGTTCGATACGACAAAACGGGCAAAATTTTGACATCCAGGAAGCTGATGGGCATCACAGTCTTCCTCAATTGGATTCTCGGCCCCGCACTGATGTTCACCCTTGCCTGGGTATTCCTCAGTGATAGTCCAGAACTGCGCACTGGCGTGATCATCGTCGGTCTCGCCCGCTGCATTGCAATGGTTTTGGTCTGGAACGACCTATCTTGCGGCGATACTGAAGTCGCTGCCGTATTGGTGGCCGTAAACTCGCTATTTCAAATTTTCATGTTCGGCGCTCTAGGGTGGTTCTACCTGCAGATTCTGCCCTCCTGGTTGGGACTGGAAACCACTTCCGCCTCCTTTTCTTTTTGGGCAATCGCACTATCCGTAGTGGTATTCCTCGGTATTCCGCTTCTGGCTGGCGCGGCATCACGCATAATTGGTGAACGCACCCGTGGTCGCGACTGGTATGAAAATGAGTACTTGCCCAAAATCTCACCATTGGCACTTGCCGGCCTTCTATACACAATCGTGTTGCTCTTTGCGCTTCAGTCACAGCAGATTCTTGAGAATCCCTGGACCGTTGCGAAAGTGGCGCTACCACTAGTGATCTACTTCCTCGCCATGTTCGCGATCGCTCTCACTTCGGCCAAGGCCGCGGGCATGAACTACGCAACCTCCGCATCGATTGCCTTTACGGCCGCCGGAAATAACTTCGAGTTGGCAATTGCGGTTGCGATTGGCACCTTCGGCCCATTGTCCCAGCAAGCACTTGCGGGAACGATTGGACCACTTATTGAAGTACCCGTACTCGTTGCACTTGTCTACGTCACCCGCTGGCTCGGGCCGCGCCTTTTCCCCAATGACCTTTCCGTACCGGAAAAACTATAGAAAAAGGATTCTGAAATGAAGGAAATCCCGAAGGTACTTTTCATCTGCGTGGCAAATGCCGGTAAATCCCAAATGGCCGAGGCCATTGCGCGTGCAAAATATGCCACGCAGTTCACCGCCCTTTCAGCAGGAACGAACCCCAAAACTACTACCAATGCGCTTGCAGCCAAATCAGTTGCAGAAATCGGCGCCTCTATGGACGGTGCATCACCAAAGCCCATTGACCCCACGATTCTCCGGACTGCAGATCGTGTTGTCATCATCGGCGATGCCGCTCATGTAGAGCTCCCCTCGGACGCTCAAGGCTCACTCGAGCGTTGGCTTACTGACGAGCCTTCAAAACGAGGTATCGACGGAGAAGAACGCATGGACCTGATTCGCGATGACCTCGAGCGCCGTATCGACGAGTTAGCTGTCGGACTCCGTCCCACTAAGAATCCCTAAGCGGCAGAATCCAACAAAAGCTTCCTTATCGCCAGCGTAAGCCACACGACTGCGCCGACGCCTGCGATGAGGCCGAGGAGCAGGAATATCAGACCGACTCCCCAAAGCCCGGTGGTGTCGTCAGTGCCGGCGATGATGCTCCAGCACAGGGC
The DNA here is from genome assembly GCF_030232615.1 of Corynebacterium sp. MSK035. NCBI lineage: Bacteria > Bacillati > Actinomycetota > Actinomycetes > Mycobacteriales > Corynebacteriaceae > Corynebacterium > Corynebacterium sp. MSK035. The sequence continues at coordinate 10,451 of NZ_JASPJP010000012.1, read as the reverse complement.
ATAGCCGGCGACCGCTGCCCACCACGTGGGCAGCAGGTTCAGAGTTGGGGCGGGCACGCGCATCATGGCAGAGGCAGTAAGGATGACCATCGCGAAGCCACTGCAGAAAACCTGCCATGGCGAGTAGTCGTATTCGCCCTCGAGCGTCCACGCGAGCGTACAAAAGCAGATTAGGAATGCTGCGACAAAGACGAAAATCGTGTGCCCAAACGCGATACGCTCGCCGGACTTTTTGGCCAGCCACACGGCACCCATCCAAGCGAGAGCGGTGGGGATGGCAATAATCAACAGGTACGCGAGGAAGACTCCTGGCACCTCAGCCCAGGTGAAACTCGTCAGCATTGATCTCATGCCACTAGGTTACGCGTGCCCCTGGGCTTTTTGAACGCGCTAGTTTCCCAGTAAAAACACAGACGAAACACCGTGTTTTACACATGCTCACTTAATGTATTGTCAGATTCGGCTGCTACAACTAGAAAGTCGTTTTCAATACGCCATTTGTAGAGAGTGCTTTTTACCAAAGAGCACCTCCCTATACGTTGTAGTAAAGGAGAAATCTGGGGTGAATAAACCTACCCGAATCGTGGGGCTTGATATAGCGCGCTCACTCGCCATCATCGGCATGATTATTGTCCATATGGCCTCACTACTTTGGAGCACAAAGGTTGTGCTCTCTGGCCTACCCTCATCACTGTTCGCCATCATCGCCGGCGCCACAATGATGATCATCGGCCGTAATTACAGCAGCACTACCTTCTTGCGTCTAATCACCCGCGGTGCCCTGATCATTCTCATCGGCCTGGCACTATTGCCGGTCGGTGGAGAAATTCAGGTGGTCCTCGTCATCATGGGCCTGGTAATGATGCTGGTTTCCTGGATGCCAGCGCTCGGAACTTGGTGGCGAGTCGGCTTCTTCATCGCCGCAACCATCGCCGCCACAATCAAGTACGCGCCTATGACGCTGCCACAGATCTATCCGCTACTCGCGTGGATTGCATATTTCATCGGCGGCATGCTGCTTTACGACGTCTACTTGCGCGGTCGCCTGCAAAGCACTTCCACCTCTGAGACCAACGCCAATACTCGGTTGAGCTGGATTGTTACCGCTGTCAGCGTTGTCGTCACTGCCGTCGGCATGTACTTCCGATTTGATCCAGAGATTGCTGGCTGGCTCCGCTTTACCGGACACACTGGCGTCTTCGGCGAAATCATTCTCTCCGTCGCTGTTGCCGCTATTGTGTTGCACTTGTGCCTGTTCGTAGGCGATCGTTTCCCAGCTGTGGTTTACCCATTCGCGGCTATGGGAACAATGTCACTGACTATCTACATCCTGCACGTTCTCACCGCGTTTTATTGGCAGCAGAATGTTGTATTGCATTCCACGTTGTCCGCAGCCGGTTTCATCGTATTCTTCCTCGTCATTGCTAGCCTCTGGAAGAAATTTGTCGGACAGGGCCCTGCCGAAAAACTCGTTGCCACCGCAATCAAGGCCATTGTTCCTTCTGGGAAAGGGAAATAACCGTGAAGAAAACATCTTTTTCCATCGCAGCAATTGTTAGCAGCACCCTGCTTCTATCTGCAGCCCCAGCTCTTGCATTGGAAAACGGCGAACCCGCACCTGCGAATGCTGAAAGCAGTTCTGTGGCCGCGCTGAAGATTGGCAAAATCGGCAATTTCGGTGACTGTACCGGGACGCTGGTTGCCGACCAGTGGGTGCTCACTGCACGCCACTGCCTGGAGTCTGTGAACAACGAAGGGACCCAGGCCCGCATCGGCGGGAAGGTCTACGATGCCGATTCTTGGGCGCTGTCTCCAATGTCTGATGCGGGGTTGCTCCACCTGACCCAAAAGGTCACTGACGCAACACCCGCGAATGTTTCCCGCGATATCCCAACACCTGAACAGACGGGAACTCTCTATGGCTGGAGTAGCAGTTCGTCCATGGCACGATCCGGGCAGCTTCCGATGACCAAGATGGTCGTCAATGAGTTGCTAGGCGGAGGACCGGCTGATGGAACTCCAGGTGAGGCTGCTCCAGATGGGGCCGCTCCTGGTGAGGCTGTTCCGGGCGGTGCCATGCCGGATGCAGTAAAGCCAGATGACTCCAAAACCGAGTCGATCCCCGCAGGAACGGAAAGCATCCCAGCCGACGCTGCCATGATGCCAATGATTCAAAGCGCCATCCTCGACGCACATTCCGTCTCTGGCGCGGGTATGCAGGGCGGTGACTCCGGCGGCCCGTTCTTCGTCGACGGTAAGCTCGCGGGCCTGGCTACTGCCGGAACCTCCAATGGCGACCCTGACCTCCCCTCCCCCAGCGCAGCTATCACCACCCTCGCCGGCACGGCTGACTGGATCGATGACATCACCTCTGGCCGAGACACAGAAAGCGTGCTGACCGCGGAGAACACTCCTGCTCCGCCAAAGACCATTCAGACCAGCGCCGATCACATGTGGGGTTACCTCGCCATCGCGTGCGTTGGCCTGGTTGTCGCAGCAGCCTGGTCGCGCATTAGGAATGGCCGACAGTAGAACCGTCTAACCACAACCACAAGCCGCCTCCCCGGAAAGTACTGGGTAGGCGGCTTTTATCGTGCATGCGAGGAACTTAATCGTGACTGAAGCCACAAAATCTCTCGGTAACTGACGTACAATCGTGAGGTATTCCTATGGTTTTATTCCAATTTTTCTAAGAATCGACTATGCGATTCACATAATTGTTAATTGGTGAAACCCCACCAACGAGAAAGGTAATCAATTCCCGTGGATGGTTACACGCCCTTCGACGTCTTGATGGATATCGGTTGGATTTCGCTGCTGCTCATCATCGGTAATTTGATGCGGCGGTTCATCCCCTGGTTCCAAAAGCTTCTCATCCCTGCACCGATTACTGCGGGCTTGCTCGGCTTGCTACTAGGCCCCAACGCTTTGGGAATCATCCAGTTCAGCGAGCACTTCGGCGACTATGCGACGATTCTAATCGCTGCAGTCTTCGGTGCCCTTCCGTTCACAATGGACTTCGATGCCAAGGTTCGCCAGCGCGCGCGAACAATGTGGTCCTATTCCGTGGGCATGTACCTGGCACAGTGGGGCTTCTTCGCACTGCTTGGCGTGATTCTTTTCGCCCCGCTGTTCAATACTCCGGACTGGTTCGGCATCATGCTGCCCGTCGGCTTCGTCGGCGGTTTCGGTGTGGCAGCAGCAGTTGGTGGCGCACTGGACTCGGCCGGCATGACTGAGGCCACGAGTTTGGGCTTTACAGCCGCCGCGGTGGGCATGTTTTCCGCAATTGTCGGTGGCGTTATCTTTGCCCGCTGGGGTTCAATGAAGGGGCACACCAACGAGCTGCCCGCCTTGGATAAACTGCCGGAGGACATGCGTACCGGCATCATCTCTCTTCCCGGCCAGCGACCAAGCGTGGGACGCGCGACCACGAGCCCGTCCTCAATTGAGCCGATCGCGCTGCACGTGGCGGCACTGGCGGTGACGCTCTTCCTGGCGAATATCCTGACTGACTGGGTCAATGACGCTTTCCCGGCCTTGAGCTTCCCGCTGTTCGCGATGGCCTTCCTCGTCGGCCTGGCGGGTGTTGGAGTACTGCACCTGATTAAGGCACCGCACTACCTGGATACGAAGTTGATGGGTTCGGTCTCCGGGGCGTCGACGGACTTCCTGGTTGCAGTGGGCATCGCGTCGATTGTGCCGGCAGTGGTGGCCACCTACATCGTCCCGCTGATTATTCTGTTCGTCGTGGGTCTGGCCTTCTGCCTGGTGTTGTTTTTCTACGTCGCACCACGAGTCTTCGAACATGGTTGGTTCGAGCGCGCCGTATTCAGCTGGGGCTGGGCAACCGCTTCCGTAGCCACGGGCATCGCCGTCCTGAAGATTGTGGACCCGGAGCAGAAATCCGGCACTCTCGAGGAGTTCGGCATGGCCTACGTGGGCTTCGCACCATTCGAAATCGCGGCGGCCATCCTCGCCCCCATCGCCATTATCGCCGGACTGGTGTGGCTATTCGGCGGGGTCGCACTTATCGGTGGCCTGGCTCTGTTGATTCCGCCGATGATCTGGTTAAAGAAATCGAAAGCCAGGGCTTTGTAGAAGTTCCCACACCGCCCACATTTGCGAGCCCAGCGTGGGCTGTCCGGGCCTGTCTGGCAGCTGTCTTCCCACCGTTTTGCCAGTATTGCGCTCACTTATCGATGCATGATTCACCCATCGATGCGCTCCAGCGTATCCATAAGTGAATAACTCATCGATATGTGAAACCGAAAGCTAGCAGCGCGTACATGAGCTGAGGCAAGTCGACCAGAATCAACCCAGCAATCCCCTCAAGCTAAGTACCTTCAGCCCGACTAATCGAGCAGCGCCTCACGCTGCATTTCTGATGACCGTCCTTCAATGCCCGGTTGTGAAGTGCGCGAGTTCGTCAGACCCAACGACTACCTAACGGCTTAACCCCCAAACGGTGATTTGACCCCCAAATAAAGAAAACCCCTACCAGCGTTTGCACCGGTAGGGGTCTCTTCTTAGTGGCGGGGGCTGGATTCGAACCAACGACCTCTGGGTTCTCACCCTCAAGTTCGAGCCACCTGCAGTTATTACCCTTTTACCTGCTGATTAGAGAGGTATAAGCATACTGGGCCTTACTGCGCCTTACCGCGGATTACCGACTCTTAAGTCCCGTTTTGAGTCCCACTTTCTTCACCGAGATTCAAGGCTCCCCGCATAGCGTCGACATCAGTCCAATCCGTGTAGTTGCGCGCGTTCACGTCGACGTCATGCCCGAAGTAGGCTGCACGCACCTGGGCGGGCACCCCTCGCGCGATGGCCCGGTTATTGAGCACCGTGCGCCAGTCATGGGATCTCATTAAAGCGATGTGGTCGTCCTGGACCTGCGCGCCGACATCTTTAAACAGAGCCGCTGACGCTTTCACGGCGTTGTCGGTGCGCCAGTGCGCCTGCTTGTCTCCTGGCGAAGGGATCAGTGGGTCGGTCGTTCCTAGTCCGTCGAGCCGGTTTAACCAAAACTTTTCGACACGCTTGTCCAGGAACGGGATAGAACGGCCTCTGTGCGTTTTGGATTGATCAGATGTAATGCTGATCGCGATTTGCCCATTAGCGACTTTTACAGATTGTCTCGTCGCCGCCAGCGCCTCTGAGATGCGAAGTCCCGTCCCCGCTTGTAGTAGTGCCAGCGCAACCACGTTGCCATGTTTTGCGATGGAGCTTGCTCGCCGCCTGTTTGTGAGGGCCGTCTTTGACGGTGGCGAGTACGCCTGAATCTGCGCAGCAGATTCAGGGGGCCGACACCGGAGAAGCGTGACCCTCACAAACAGACTGTGGCCCTGGCTGCATCAGCAGTCGGGGCCACCCTGCCACAGTAAGCACGACATGTAGGAGGTGGATATGCGAGACAAGTTCTCGGCATATTCGCGTACAACCGTGCGCCTCGATAAGGATTTAGACCGATTTGTCGAGGAGGTTGCACGGGTTTCAGGGGTGCAAAAAGCCGTCGTGTTCCGGGAAGCTCTCTACGTCCTCGCAGAGGAGGGGAGCGTACTAACGCAGAAGCGTTTGGCCCCGGACACTCTGCGCCGCCTAGACGAGATGAATGACCAACTGCGTCGGATTGGTGTCAATCTGAACCAGGTGGCGCGGCGCGCGAATATCGACGGCGTTGCACCTGTGTCTGAGGCTGTAGAAGCGATTGCTTCCGAGGTTTCTTCTCTTCGTAAAGAGGTGAAGGGCTTTGTCCACAATCAAGATTAACTACAGCCAGAATATCCGCGCGGCGACGGTCTATGCCGTCTATGGAACGGCAGACAATGCCCGCAAGGGCAAGGTGCGAGCTGATGCCTTATGCACGGTTCAGCCCAACGCTGAATCGTTTTCTCCGGAGGCTACGGCTGGCCGTTGGTCGGGTGTGGACTTCATGGAAGCCAGTGTGGAAGAAATGGAGCGATATGCTCCGGCTCAGCGCACTGACGAAGCAATTATTTATATCCAATCGTGGGCTAAAGACGAGCTGGATAAGGATAACCCGGCCGATGTAGCTCGGGCTAATGCGGCTGGCTCAGAGCTGGCGATGCGGCTGACGCAGGGCACGGGAGTTCCGTTTACCGTGGCTACGCACACCGACAGTAAAAGCGGCTGTGTCCACAACCATATCGTCTTTGCCAACCACGATACGCAGACAAAGAAGGCTGCACCTCGGGATATGCGCAACTGGTACAAGCTGCGCAATATCAACGACGAGCTGATGCGCGATTTGGGGATGCGTGTCCTGGAGCGAGAGCCGGAAATATCGCTGCTTCCTGCTGAGCGCAGGGCACGCAAGGAGGGCAAGTCCACAGACTCGACGGGCCTGGGCGTGGATGAGCTGACCGCAGCCACGTGGGCTGATTTTGCCCGCAAGCGCATGGATGAGCTGTGCGCGGATAAACAGGTGGCAGATGCTGACGACCCACTGGCGAAGGCAGTAGAGATTGCTGGCAAATACAACCTGTCTCTAAAAGTGCAGCCCAACTCAAAAACCGAGGGTGAGTCGCTAACCGTGGCCCTGGTCGACGACGACGGCGAGGATGCCTACTTCACGAACACCACGAAGGCCGGACGTACTCGAAAGCGTAAAGCAGCTAAAGCTGGCTCAAAATTGGGCCGCAGCTACTCGCTAGAGGGTGTGACCGAACGCGTTAACGAGGCCCAATCAGCCCTTCTTGCGCGGCAGCTTGCAGCACTTCAAGCCAATTCAACCGATGACGACCTGGAGGCGAAATACGGCTCCAGCCTTCTCGATGACGAGGAGGAAGAAAACTATAACAACCAGGAGGTATTCAATCATGGTGTCAGTGACCGAGATGACGAAGCTAGCCCAAGCAGCGGCGAAAGGCAAGATGGACAGCGTCTTGAAGGTTCTCAGCCCACGCCTGGACAAGGCGGAGAAGGCTATCAAGACGCTGCAGGAGAAACTGAAGAGTCTGCCGGAGAATACAGGGGACATTCTCAGTTCTCTGCCCAGCGACTTCTCGACGAGGTTGACGCAAGCGGAAAGCGAATTAAGGAACGTAAAAAGCAATCTCGCCGCAAACAAGAACTACGTGAGCAGCAGTCACTTCCAAGTAACGATGATGGAAGTGCAGCAGATGATCACCGGGCTGATAAGGAACATCGAGGATCTGCCCAACGGCCTGGAGGGGGTAAAAGGGTACCTAATCGAGATAAGCGAGCAGATGTCGCGTCTGACAAGGATGCAACAGCTGGTACTCAAAGCAGCCGAAAGCCCCATCCATCTCGACAAGGATTCCAGCCAAGCAGTAGCCCAGAGCCTGAACGCTCAGATGACTTCGAGCCTGACTTCTAGCCTGGAACCGCTGGTAGAAGTAGCTGTATCTGAGGCAATGTCGAAAGAGTCCGAAAGCCTGCACAAGGCAGCAGAAGCATCTAAGAAGGCTCGCAGCGCCCTGCTCCAGGAGAAGGAGTCCAACGAAAAGCTGCTGGAGAAGATACGTGCAGAGCGCAAAAAGTACAACGACGACATGGAAAAGTCGAACACGAACTTTATTAAGGCCTGCATGTCTGCCTCGTGGATTGCAGCCAGTGTTCTCTTCGTTGCTATCGCACTCGTTGCTGTCGGAGCCTTGGGGAACGGGCTGCTAAGTATGCTCGGCATACCCGACGGCGTGTCTGCCTTGTGGGGTCACGTCCAGGAGGCCAACGGCATCGGCCCAACACTGGGCTGGTTGGCGTTAACACTTATCGTCATAGGGGTTCTTATAGCGCTTATGACCTGGATGTTGTCCCAGGCTGCGCCGGGTATTGCTCACTTAGTCGAGGAATACCGTCGCAATCACCCGAGGAAAGAAACGAACCACTAACTAGAACACGTGCACCGTAAAAAGTAAAAATCCCCACAACACAGCGTAGCGGTTAACCGCTACGCTTCTTTTATGCTCTTCCTATGCCCCAACTTTGCAACAGCACCAATAAACTGGCGCCCCGGTTATAAGTTGGGGCGCCAAGTCGATGTGCTCGAGTCGGGGGATGTTAGTGGCCGGTGCCAAGCCGGCCAGACAGGCGGTTCAGCCGGTCCTGACTGGGACCGTCGAGCCCGATAATGGACACGGTTTTGCCTCTGTCCTGGAACTTCTGCGTAATCGCGTCAAAGGTCGCGACCGTGGAGGCATCCCAGATCTCCGCCTCAGTGAGATCAATAGTGATATGACGGGCAGAATCGGTGTAATCAAAGCGATAAACCAGGTCATTGCTTGATGCCCAAAACAACTGGCCATGCACCCGGTAGGTACGAGTATCAATCTCGCCATCGCCGTCGCCGTCGATCTCGGAGACCTTTTCAATGGAAGCGATATGTGCCATCCGACGGGCGAACATGATCATCGCGGTGACCACACCCAACACCACACCAATGGCCAGGTTGCTGGTGGCTAGGGTGGCAATAATCGTCACGGCCATAACAATGGTCTCAGAGACCGGCATGAGTTTAAGGGTGCGTGGATGCACCGAGTGCCAGTCGATGGTGCCGACCGAGACCATGATCATGATTGCCACCAGCGCAGCCATCGGGATCATGCCAACGATGTCGCCCAGTGCCAGGACCAGGACCAGCAGGAACACACCGGCTAACAGGGTGGATAGGCGGGTACGTGCCCCGGATTCGCGGACGTTGATCATGGTTTGACCGATCATCGCGCAGCCACCCATGCCGCCGAAGAAACCGGAGGCAATATTAGCCACCCCCTGTCCCCAGGATTCACGAGTTTTATCGGAATGAGTGTCGGTGATGTCATCGACGAGCTTGGCGGTCATCAACGATTCCATGAGACCGACCACGGCCATGGCCAGGGCATAAGGCGCGATGATCTGCAGGGTCTCCAACGTCCACGGCACGTTCGGAATAAACAGGGACGGTAAGGTCTCCGGCATCTTGCCCATGTCCGAGACCGTCGGGACAGTCAAACCGGCGGCAATGACCAAACCGGTGAGCACGATAATCGTGACCAGCGGGGCGGGGATCACACTGGTGAGCTTGGGGAAGAAAATCATGATCACCACACCCAAGCCGACGAGTGGGTAGACTATCCAAGGCACATCAATGAGGTGTTCGAGTTGGGCGGTGAAAATCATAATGCCCAGTGCATTGACGAAACCCAGCATCACCGATCGGGGGATAAAACGCTGAAGTTTCGCCACACCGAGGGCGCCGAGCACGATTTGTAGGACACCGCCCAACAGGACGGTGGCGATGAAATAATCCATCCCGTAACCACGCGCCACAGGAGCAATGACTAGGGCAATAGCCCCGGTGGCGCCGGTGATCATTGCCGGGCGGCCACCGGTAAAGGCGATCGCAATGGCCATGACTACCGAGGAAAACAGACCCATGGCTGGGTCAACACCGGCAAGGATGGAAAAGGCAATGGCCTCAGGGATCAGCGCCAGGGATACCGCCAGTCCGGCCAGAATCTCTATACGGATACGGGCGGGGGAAGAAAATGCGTAACGGAAGGATGCGATGATCCCGGTAGGGGCATCAGCGCCGTCTGGACTCAGGAGGGGGCGGGGGGCCGCCGTGCTAGTTTCAGTCATAGATGTCCAATCTTTGAGGGGATAGGTAACTGGGCGAACGCCCGAAAGGAATCCAACCCTCTAGTAACTTTAGGTTTGGTGATGGTGGTCATGGTAGCGGGAGTTTTACTCAACCGCCAACCCAGGCACAGGAACCCGTGGGCAACATCACCGTGAAGGAGAACAGGCAATGCAAAACAGTAATTTCAAGATCGGCGAGGTCGTTGACCAGACGGGGTTGTCGATTCCCACCTTGCGTTATTATGACAACGTCGGCCTGATTACCCCATCGGGGCGTAGCCCTGGTGGGTTCAGGCTTTATAGTGAGGCTGATGTACGTCGTGTTTTGCTGGTGCGACGGATGAAACCGCTGGGGTTTACTCTGGATCAGATGCGGGAATTCCTGGAAGCTGCGGAGATTCTTCATAGTTCAGATGGCGGGCAGGAAAGTGATACCGCACAGCAGGCACGGAGTAATGCCAAGGCCACCCTTGCCGACATTCGTGAGGAGACGCGCACCCGCTACGAAAAGCTACGCAAGCAAATTGCCTACGCTGAGGAATTCCTCGATCTGGTCAACACCCTGGCACCCTAAACTGCCCCCATCCTTCGCAGGGAGAAAAAGACCATCGTATTGAATGCGCTCTGTCGAATCGCGTTCCAGATGAAGTGGACGAACGCCCGCGGCCTCTCCGGAGTGGATGGCGATAGTACAGAGGACTTCTGAAATCCGTGCAGACGACTCCTCAAAACGACACAGTCATCCAAGGTCACAAAATCGAAAACTGTGGGTTAAGTAGCAAAAAGTGTGTCTGACTTTCAGCATTACTGCTGATTAGGCTGGGTAAATCGGGCGGATATAAGCA
>NZ_JASPJP010000011.1:0-89127 GCF_030232615.1 Corynebacterium sp. MSK035 | reverse complement strand
AAAAGGCCCCATGAAGTAACAAACGGTGTGCCCGCCCCGCAACACGCCGAGCGGACACACTTTTTGCTACTTAACCCGTAATGACCGGGGATTTTAATCTGTGGAGCTGCCGAGAATTGAACTCGGGTCCACCGCCAACTCGCCAGGGCTTCTCCGTGCGCAGTTCGCACGATCGCCTCTACTCGACCCTTCGGCTCAGGCAAACATGTCCGAATGACGGGCCCAGCCGCAAGTAAGAAGATCCCTGATGAGCCTTACGGCACACCCATCGGGCGAGCCCTTTTAAGTCGATGCCAGGGTCCGGACCAAAGGGCAAGCCCGGTCTGACAGACACGCTAGTCGCTTAATTAGGCAGCGAGAGCGTAGTCGCGCTGAGTGTTCTCGGCGCTTAATCAGTTGCTACGACGCTTAAACGGTGGTCTCTAGCCTGCACCGGCACGCTTCCCCTGGCTCACTGTACGGTGTCGAAACCATGTCAGCCCCATACAATGCCTTCGAGCACGGGAAAGTGCGTTGCGCTCAAAGGATGTTCAAGAATAACGCTTTACGACGGGAAAAGTCAACAAGCTTCGCCGCAAGGCTCCGCCCCCCCCACCCGAATGTCAACTCCGGGTTGACACTGACGTCAACCAATGGTTGACTGCAGTCATGGATCCATTGACGACAATCCGTCACCGACTGCAAGCAACGAACATTGCCGAACAAGAACTTGAAGATGCCGTGGCGCAGGCTCGCGCAGCGGGCCATTCATGGGCAGAGATTGGAAATGTACTCAATATCTCCCGGCAAGCGGCATTCAAGCGGTTCGGAAGTGTCCAAAACCCCGTTTCAGGAGAATTGATGACTGCCACAAAAACTACACATATCGCCGAGCTCGGCGAAAAATTCCTTCGCCACATCATCAACGGCGAAGAAGCAGAAACCGTAAGCATGATTTCCCCAAAGCTCCGGAAGGATCTCCCCTGGTCCACTATCTACTCTGTCTGGGAAGATGTTCTCACCGAGACTGGGGCGTTCGAATCTTTCGACGACACCCAAGTCACCAGCCTCGGGGGAACCAGGACTAAGGAACCGACCTCGCAGAAACTCCTGTCGAAGATTCTCGGCACAAGTCTCGTCATCACCACCCTCAAACATGAGGCTGGCGAATGGATGGCTCGAGTTGCCTTTGACCGTCACGAAAACGTCATTGGCCTACTCATCCTCCCAGTCGATGCGACTGAGTTCCCCTTCTAAAAAGGGTTTCTTCTAATGAAGACCTCTTTTACCCCTTGATGCCCTTCACACGACGGCCCAGCGCACGAGTAGCTTCGCGCTCCTCCGTGCGGCGCTTGATGTCCTGGCGCTTGTCATAATCCTGCTTACCGCGGGCGAGTGCGAGCTCGACCTTCAAGCGGCCGTCGGTGAAATACAGCTTCAGGGGTACAAGCGTGTTGTTGCCATCGCGGACCTTGCCCCACAGGGTGTCAATCTCCTTGCGGTGCAACAACAGCTTGCGCGAGCGACGCGGTGAGTGATTAGTCCACGAACCGTAGGAGTACTCCGGGATATGCAGCCCGCGGAGCCACACTTCGCCGTCGTCGATGGTCGCGAAGGCGTCATTAAGCGATGCTTTGCCCTCGCGCAGCGCCTTGACCTCAGTGCCCACGAGAACGACACCGCATTCGTAGGTGTCCAGAATGTTGTAGTCATGGCGGGCACGACGATTGGTGGCCACCACCGCGTTGTTGGCGCTGACCTTTTCTTTCTTCGACTTCTTCTTGCCCATAACCTGATTAACTCTAGTCGAAGAAGGTGCACTACAGCTATTCCCTAGCTATTCCCTTAACTTTCCCTTATGCGCCTGCTCGCACCCGACATACATATGCCTCTGGCCTTTTACGTTGTGACGCAACTTACTTTCCCCTAACCTTTTACCAACGTCTAACACAGAGGGATTTATATATATGGGACAGTCAAAAACGTTGGAACCGGACAAAGCGCCACCGAAGCCAAAGGGGTTCCTAGCAACACTGGAACGTATCGGCAACGCACTGCCAAATCCATTTTGGCTATTCGTGATTCTTGCCGGTGTAGTCATCGTTTCTTCGTGGCTCGGTGAGGCTGCGGGTATGCAGGCCAAGGATCCCGCGTCGGGTGACATCATCGAGGTGGAAAGCCTTGCTACCGCAGAGTACCTGCAAAAGATGGTCTCTGAGGCGGTAACGAACTTCACGGACTTCGCACCAGTTGGCCTGATTCTGGTGTGCATGCTCGGTGTCGCAATTGCGGAGTACTCCGGTTACATCGGCTCGGCAATCCGCGCGGCAATTTCCAAGGTGCACTCCCCTGTCCTGCTGACATTCATTGTTGCACTGGCCGGCGTGACTGGTTCAATCGCTTCTGATGCCGTCTACGTGATTCTCATTCCGCTGGGTGCCGCCTCATTCGCCGCAGTTGGTCGTAACCCTATTGTCGGTGCGATGGTCGCCTTTGCCGCCTCGTCGGCCGGGTTCAATTCGTCACTGGTGCTCAACATCACCGATGTGCTGCTGGCAGGTATCTCCACGCATGCAGCGCACTTCGTGGATCCGGAATACGTAGTTTCACCGCTGGCCAACTACTTCTTCACTATGGCCTCGTCGATTGTGCTGGCTCTGATTATTACCGCCGTTACTGAACTGTTTATTACCAAGCACGTGGAGAAGACCGTCCACGACGACCACATTGACCACGATGCCGCGGAATTCACCAAACCGGGCGCTTCGGAGGAAGCTGCCGAGGAAAACGCCAAGAAGGAGGAGCGGAACACCGCATCTAGCAGCTCCAGCAATGGCCGCGACAAGCTAATCCTCAACGATGCCGAACGACGTGGCCTCCGCTACGGCAACATCGCCGCTGTCATCTTCCTGGCGCTTTGGTTCGCTGCCCTGTTCATCCCGGGTTCGCCTCTGCGCGGCGAAGGCGACGGCATCTTGAATTCCGTGCTGCTTACCGACGTCGTGGTGTCCATTGCCCTCTTCTTCGCCGTGGTCGGTATTGCGTACGGCATTGGCGCCAAGACCATCACCTCCTCTGCAGATGTGCCCGCCTTCATGGAACGTGGCCTGGGCACACTGACCACAATGATGGTGCTCTTCTTCGCTGTTTCGCAGTTCACGGCCTACTTCAAGTGGTCCAATATCGGCCAGTGGACCGCCATCAAGGGCTCCGAATTCCTGACCAAGGCGGATCTGCCGCCACTGTTGCTCTTTGCTGCCTTCGTCCTGATGGTGGCTGTTCTCAACATGCTGATTACCTCGGGCTCTGCACAGTGGGCACTGATGGCGCCGGTCGTGGTGCCGATGCTGATGTACGTCAACGTCTCCCCGGAGGTCTCTCAGCAGCTATTCCGTATTGGTGACTCCCCGACCAACATCATTACACCGATGTCGCCGTACTTTGCGCTGGCCTTGACCTTCCTGCAGAAGTACTACAAGCCGGCGGGTGTCGGCACGCTGATGTCACTGGCCATCCCGTACTCGTTGTGCATGCTGGTGGGCTGGTTCCTATTCTTTGTCGTGTGGTATCTCGCGGGCATTCCGCTGGGGCCGGGGGTTCCGGTGCGTTAACTCACAGCCACTAGGAGATTGAGGGATTGGTCGAGTTTTTCGCCCAATCCCTCACTTATTTGTGGCACCCGGGCTTAATATTGCGTACGGTCGCCACCACAACGGGCGTCGTAAAGCGAAAACGTACACACATTGAGCACACACTGAGACGCGGATATAACCTATGCCAACAAAGCACCTAAAATTTACGGGATCGACCGGCGAGACTCTGGCTGCATCAATTGATTTGCCGGACGGTCAGCCACGCGCGTGGGCGCTATTTGGTCATTGCTTCACGTGTAATCGGATGGTGCCCGGCGCGTCACGCACCTGCAAGGCGCTGGCGAAGAAGGGCATTGCGGCATTCCGGTTCGACTTCACTGGCCTCGGGCAGTCCACTGGTGATTTCGGTGAGACGACGTTCCAGACCAACATCGATGACCTTAAGGCCGCCTACGAGTTCATGGAGGCAGAATTTGAGGCCCCCTCGCTACTGATTGGGCACTCGCTCGGTGGCGCAGCGGCGCTGAACGCCGGCCACGATATGCCGAAAATCAAGGCGGTAGCGACAATCGGTGCACCCTTCGATCCGGCACACTCGATTGTGCGCATCGCCGGTGACATTTCGACGGTCGATGAGCACGGCACGCAGGTTCTGCAGATTGAAGGTCGTGGCATTCCCATCTCCCGTGAGTTCTTGGAAGTGTTGGCGGACTACAACCCGGAGGTTTATCTCAGCCAGCTGCGCAAGCCACTGCTTATTCTGCACTCCCCGACCGACCAGACTGTTGGTATCGATAGCGCCCAGAAGATTTTCCAGGTCTCTCGCTATCCAAAATCCCTGATGAGCTTGGATCGCGCAGACCACTTGCTCACTCGCGCTAAGTCCGCCGCGCGCGCTGCTGACCTGATTTATGCGTGGGCGGATAGCTATCTTCCGGAGGCTGAATAGCCCTGTTATCATTAGGGGTTATGGACACAACTGAACACTCTGGCCACTCACACGGCCACGGTCATTCACACGGTCATTCACACGGCCATGACCACGCTCATATTGACCCCGCGAATACTCCTGCCCGTCGCCTGCTCGCAGCTGCGGGTCTAACTCTTGTCGTATTTCTCGCCGAGCTCATCGGCGGCTTGGTCTCGGGTTCACTGGCGCTGCTGGCAGATGCCGGCCATATGGTGACGGACTCCGCAGGCCTGCTTATGGCAGTTGCCGGTTTGGCTATCGCCCAGCGCGGAGCCAATCACCGCGCGACGTACGGGTACCGTCGTGTTGAGGTTCTGACTGCTCTCGTCAACGGTCTGACAGTTTTCATCATTGCCGCTGTGATTCTCTGGGGCGCAATCCGGCGATTCGGGTCAGTGGAGCAATCTGAGATTCAAACCACGTCGATGCTCATCATCGCAGTCATCGGCCTGCTCACCAATGTGATTGCGGCGTTTCTGCTCGCCGGCGCTGCCAAGGAAAGCGTCAACGTCCGCGGCGCGTATCTGCACGTGCTTGTCGACGCCGCTGGTTCGGTCGCCGTCATTATCTCCGCTATCGCTATCGCATACACCGGCTGGACTGCCATCGACTCGGTGGTCTCTATCGTGATTGCGCTCTTCATCGTCCCCCGAGCCGCCGTTCTGGTGCGCGACTGTCTCCACGTGTTGCTGGAGTACACCCCGAAGGGCGTCGACACTGAGAGAATCACTGCTGACCTGTCTGACTTGGACGGAGTGGTCGATGTCCACGATCTCCACGTCTGGTCCCTCAACGGCAGCGACCTACTGGCATCTGTCCATCTCGTGCGCTGCGACACGCTCCCCAACGGCGACGAGCACGCATTGCTCGACCGCGCGCAGGCACTGCTTCACGACGTCCACGGGATTGAACACGCCACGGTGCAAATTGAAAGAACCGGGCACGCTGACCACGAGTACCCGGCTCATACCTAAAATGTTCGGCTAGTAGCTGAAGTAAGATGCTAGCCCTCGAGCTGCTCCCCTAGCTCCAGCCACTCCATCTCCAGCTCTGCCTTCTGCTCAACCACCTCCGCAGCACGGCGATCGAGGTCCGCCAGCTTTTGTGTGTCCAAGTTGGCTACATCAGCACTCGCTTCCGCCATCTGCGCATGCAGTTCACTTTCTTGCTGGCTGAGCTTCGCCATCTTCCGCTCCAGAGCACTCATCTTCTTCTGGACAGCATGAGCTTCCGCAGCTGAGAGCTTCGATGTCTCTTCGGCAGCATCATCTTCACGAGTTCGCGTGGCAGTGACGCGTGCACCCCTGTCAGCCAGCTGTGCGCGGCGCTGGAGGTACTGACCAATCCCACCTGGCAGGTTCGTCAGCTCACCATCGCCGAAAAGGGCCCAGGTCGAGTCCGCAATACGCTCAATCAGGTAGCGGTCGTGCGAGATGACCACCAACGTGCCCGGCCAATTGTCCAGCAGGTCTTCCAATTCCTGCAGCGTGTCAATATCCAGGTCATTCGTCGGCTCGTCGAGCAGCAGGAAGTTCGGCTCACTCATCAACACGCGTGTGAGTTGCAAGCGGCGACGCTCACCGCCGGAGAGGTCTGCGATTGGGGTGCGCTGCCGCTTCGGGGAAAAACCCAGTCGCTCCGCCAGTTGCGAGGCGCTAATCTGCTTCTTGCCCAGGTCAATGTAGGTCGCCACGTCCTCCACAGCGTCGAGCACACGCATATCCAGCGGCAGATCATCGAGCTCCTGTCGCAGCCAACCCAGACGCACCGTCTTGCCCTCAATCCGCTTGCCATCGCTTAAGGGGTAGTCTCCCGCCAATGCGCGCAACAAAGTCGTCTTACCCGAGCCGTTGACACCGACCAGGCCAATGCGCTCGCCGGGGGCCAGACGCCACGTGACGTCGTTAAGCAATTCCCTACCATCGGGCGTTTCCAGGGACGCATGCTCTAGCTCTACGACCACCTTGCCCTGTCGACGCTGCGAAAACGCCATCAACTCCACGGAATCACGCGGCGCCGGGACATCGGCGATGAGAGCCTCAGCTGCTTCGATGCGGTAGCGAGGCTTCGAGGTGCGGGCCGGCCCACCCCGGCGCAACCACGCGAGTTCCTTACGCGCAAGGTTCTGGCGACGCTGCTCGGCGGCATCGGCTTGGCGCGCACGCTCGGCACGCGCGAACGTCCAGTCGTTGTAACCGCCATCGTAAAAATCGACGGTGCCATCGTGGACTTCCCACGTCTTCGTGGCAACGGTATCCAGGAACCAACGATCGTGCGTGACGACGACCAGGGCTGCCCGGCGCGAAAGAACATGATCGGCCAACCACTGCACACCCTCAATATCGAGGTGGTTCGTTGGCTCATCGAGAATGAGCAGATCCAGATCTCGGACCAGCGCGGCCGCCAGGTTAACGCGACGGCGCTCACCACCGGAGAGATTGGCGACCTTGGTATCCATACCGAGGTCATTGATACCGATGCCATCGAGGACCTCGCGGATGGAAGCGTTACCCGCCCACTCGTGTTCAGCGAGTCCCAGCGGTGCAATGACGCACTCAAACACGGTGGAATTCGGGTCGAGCTCGGCGCCCTGGGTGACATGCGCCATGGCCATGTCGTTGGCTCGCGAAATACGTCCGGAGTCCGCTGGCTCCACGCCTGCCAGAATCTTCAGCAGTGTGGACTTGCCGCCACCGTTCAAACCGACAACACCGATGCGGTCGCCCTCTTGAACACCGAGGCTGACGCCGTCGAGCAGAGTCTTGAGCCCGAAGGACTTAGAAATATTCTCGCAATTAATCAGATTCGCCATGATGAGTATTTATTGTGCCCCATTCGACGTTGCCAAGCACACGCCGGACATACCAGGCCACCGGCAGCTCATCGAACTGCTCTCGGGTTACCCATTTAAATTCCGGATGCTCGCCGCTGAGCTGGACATTCTGCGTGTCGTCGGCCTCGCGTACTAGAAAGGTCACCGTGTGGAAGCGGAAATTCTCCCCGCCCAAGTCCGGATTGGAATAATGGGCAAATTCGCTGACCTCCGCTGCGCGCAAGCCGGCCTCTTCACGCAGTTCGCGCACAGCGGCCTCCACGGGCTCCTCCCCCGCGTCTAGCTTGCCACCGGGCAAATCCCACTGGCCCCCGAGGAAGCCCTCGTATTCACGCAGCAGAAGCAGCAAGCGGTCACCGCGGAAAACTATGCAGTTGCACACCCAGCCGTCGTCGTCAGGCCAGAACTTAGTCCAAGCCAGGCTGCGCGGTTCGCGCCGGCCGATCTCGGCCCTACTGGGGGTGTCGTCACGGTGCATGGGGAAAGATTGCCTGTCCTTTATTAAAAGCGCTGGTCTCGTGAGACCTCAGCGAGACGAACGAAATCGGCAATTTCAAGCTTCTCTCCTCGCTGCTTGGGGTCAATCCCCGCTGCCATAAGCGCCTCTTCGGCTGCGGCACCAGATCCGTAAATCCCCGATAGGGCCGCCCGGAGGGTCTTGCGGCGTTGCGCAAAAGCAGCGTCGATAAGCGGGAAAAGGCGCGCGCGGAATTGCGGCGAGATTTCCCACGGGGCCTCGGGGGCATCGGCGGTCTTGGAGTTCTCTGGAGCGTCGGAGCGAGCGTAGCAGTCAATGCGAACGAGCCCGGAATCAACCTTGGGGACCGGCCAGAAGACGTGCGGACCAATGGCACCGGCGCGACGCACTGTGCCGTAGTAGGCGGCCTTGACACTGGGGACACCGTAGATCTTGGAGCCCGGCTGAGCCGCCAGCCGGTCAGCGACCTCAGACTGCACCATCACGAGCACGCGACGGATGGTGGGCAGCTCGGCAAGCATGTGCAGCAGCACCGGTACAGAAACGTTGTATGGCAGATTGGCCACCAGCGCATCTGGGGCAGTCTGAAAGTCCTCGCGGCTGACCTTCAGCGCATCTTTCTCAATGAGCTCAAGTGCGCAGCCCTCGGCGCGCTCAGTGACTGTCTGGGGCAGACGCGCCGCCAGCCGCGAATCGATTTCAACAGCCGCCGCGCGGCCGCAGTGTTCGAGCAGCCCGAGGGTCAGCGAGCCCAAGCCGGGGCCAACCTCAACAGGGTAGTAATCCTCCGGCAAGTCCGCCGCAGCGACAATTCGACGCACGGTGTTGGCGTCGTGGACGAAGTTCTGCCCCAATTTCTTCGTCGGGACAATATCCAACTGCGCCGCCAAGTCGCGTACTTCGACCGGCCCCAAGAAAGAAACTTCTGCTTTAGTCACAGTTAGATACTACGGGGTCAACACAAAAAATAGGCTTAGCTCGTTATGGCTAGACGGAACTAGCTTTAACGAAGCCCCATGGAAGCGGTACAAGCGGGCCATGCGCCCCAACCCTGACCAGCCTGGACACGCTCAGCGACAGCAATCTGCTGCTCGCGGGAAGCCTGCGATGCACGCGGTGCATACTCAGTACCGCCGTAAGCTGCCCAAGTGGAATCGGTGAACTGCAGACCACCGGAGAAACCGTTACCGGTATCGATAGCCCAGTCGCCGCCGGACTCACACTGAGCCAGCTGATCCCACACACCGTAGCCAGCGGCCGGAGCTGCAATGCGAGACTTAGTGCCCTGGCGAATAGTGGAGATACCCGGAGCCTTTAGCTCCTTTTCTTCCAGGACCTCGCGTCCGAGCTCTTCACCATCGCGAGAGGTGACCTTGACCTGACGCTCTACCTGGCCCGGTTCACCTTCCTGCTCAACGATGCGCTCATCTTCGAACATCGAATCATCTTCAATGATGTTCTCGTGAGCTGGAATCTCCTCAGTCTCGGTGATGGTCTTATCAATCAGACGAGACAGAGCGATGCGCATCCCCTCGGTGACCGGAGCATCCAGACCCGGCTCGACGGTGTCATCTTCACGCAGTTCAATGCCACGCTGAGCCAGCACATCTCCGACGGTCATAGCCGGGACGGTCAGGTCGATGTCCTTGGCATCGTCGTGAAGCACAATATTCTTGGCACGAACGACGTCGAGTTCGACTCCCTTAGCGGAAATCTCGCCCTTTTCGACCTCGACCTTGTCCTTATCGGAGATGAGCCCCTGCTTCTTCAGACCTTCAATCAGCTCATCGGTAGTGATGGCATTGGTCTTGTGCTCCTGCGGCTTGCCATCGACAATCATCGTGACTGGCTTGGCAGAGCGGTAGACCAGCTTGCCGCCGTCCGTGAGATCGCCCTGACGCTGAACCAGGTCGCCACCGGTGGTTTCGACACCAGCCTTCTGCAGAATGGCCTTGTCATCCTTGGACCAGGTTGCGATTTGCTCAACCTTACCGTCGATTTCGACGGTGATGGTGTCATAGTTGGATGCTGCGACAGTACCACCCAGAGCAACAGCAGCGACCAGACCGCCTGCGGCAATCTTGGACGAAGTGGAGACTCCGTCATTAGCACGATTGAGATGACGCTTCTTCGCAGCACTCACGGGGTTCGTCACAGCCTTTCGGAGGATGGGGCAGCTAGCAAATGAAAGAAATACAGTTTGTAACAGTACGGTAAAGATTCAGTGTTGTCTAAAATATATCGATAAAAGTGACGGGAAATACAACAAACCGCCCCGGCTGCATTTCCACAGCTCAGGGGCGGCAATACGCCAGCACGTGCTTAAATGCCGTACACCCGACGTGCATTATCCGTCAAAATCTGTGCCATCTCCTCCGCCCCGATTTCTCGGGCTGCGGCCATCGCACGCGCCTGATGACCGATAAAAGTGGACTCGTTGCGCGCACCTCGGAAAGGCTCCGCGGTCATGTACGGGGCATCGGTTTCCACCAGCAGCTGCTCCGCCGGCGCCTCAGCCACAGCCTGCCGCAGGTAATCATTGCGTTTGAAGGTCACGTTGCCGGTAAAACTCAGCAGGTAACCGCGTGCAATGGCTTCGCGGGCAACCTCGATGGGCGAAGAGAAACAGTGCAAAATGACCGTATTGTCGTAGCCGTCCAACGCCGCCATCAGGTCTTCATCGGCGTCGCGGTTATGAATCATCAACGGCTTGCCGACGGTTGCTGCGAGCTCCATATGCCACTGCAACGCAGCCAGCTGTTCGCTCTTCGACGCGCAGCCGTCGAGGGAATCCAGCCAGTACCAATCCAATCCCGTCTCCCCCACGGCCACAACCCTGGGGTCGGCAGCCATTTCGGTTAAGCGGGCCTTGGCGTCGTCGTCAAGCTCGTGCGCGCGCGTCGGATGGATGGCGGCGGCGGCCCAGACGTTGGGGTGCGCGTGCGCAGCGGCAAAGGCCAGTTCGGTTTCCGGCATGCCATCGCCGACCGTGCAGACTCCGACGACGCCCGCTGCGGCGGCCCGGTCCATGAGCGCCGCAATCTCTTCCGGAGTTTGCGCCCCACAGGACGCGAGATGCGTGTGGGCGTCAAACAGCGGAGTGAGATACTCCGCGGGTTCTGCAATCTTGCGTTTGCGCTTTCCCATACCTCTACTGAGCCCCTACTTCACCTGTGCCCACTCGGGGCCGTGCTCAGCCAACTCAGCGTCGAGCTTGGTGAAAATCGGCTTCGGCTTGGCCAGCGCCGTACCCGGCTCAATGTCGAAGCGACGCCAGGCGGCCTTCTGATTGACGTAGTCACCGGTGATGATTGGGTAGCTCCTGCCCTCTGCCGGCAGGTCAGCGCCGACCGGTTCGACCGGCATGTCGTCCTGGACTTCCTGCACTTCCGGCATTGCGGCCCAGATGCCCTCGCCGCCCAGGGTCTCGAAGACCTTCTGTGCACTTTCCGGCAGGTACGGGGTCAGCAGCACATTGGCATCGCTGACTACCTGCAGTGCTGTCCACAGCACGGTGGCCAGGCGCTCGCGCTGAGACTCATCCTTGGCTAGCTTCCACGGCTCCTGCGCAGCAATGTAGGCGTTGGCCTCTCCGACCAGGTGCATTGCGGCAGTGATACCAGCGCGGAAGCGGGACAGTGCGAGTGCGTCGCCGACCTCGGCGAAGGAGCGCTCAGCCAAATCGAGCAGTTCACGGTCAGCGTCAGTGAGTTCGCCTGGAGTTGGCACCTCACCGAAGTTCTTGAAAGCCATGGACACGGTGCGGTTGACCAGGTTGCCCCAGGAGTTGGCCAGCTCGTTATTCACGCGGCGGACGAACTCATCCCAGGTGAAGTCGGTGTCCTGGTTCTCCGGGCCTGCCATCGCGATGAAGTAGCGCAGCGGATCCGGACCAAACTCCGCCAGGAAGTCCTTCACATAGATGACAACGCCCTTGGAAGAGGAGAACTTCGAGCCCGACATGGTCAGGTACTCCGAGGAGACGACCTCCGTCGGCAGGTTCAACTCACCGAGCTCCCCGACCTCGCCCCCGCGGGAGCCCTCGCCACGGTAGCCCAGCAGCTCAGCCGGCCAAATCTGGGAGTGGAAGGTGATGTTGTCCTTGCCCATGAAATAGTAGGACAGCGCCTCCGGGTCATTCCACCACTTGCGCCACGCTTCCGGAGCACCAATGCGCCAGGCCCACTCGATGGAAGCGGATAGGTACCCGACGACGGCGTCGAACCAAACGTAGAGTTTCTTCGTCCCGTTTTCCGACCAGCCCTCCAGCGGAATCGGCACACCCCAGTCAATATCACGGCTCATTGCACGCGGACGGATGTCCTTCAGGATGTTCAGGGAGAACTTCAGCACGTTCGGGCGCCAGTCCTTGCGCTCCTGCAGCCACTCGGTCAAGGCCTCTGCCAGAGCCGGCAGGTCTAGCAGGAAGTGCTCAGTTTCAACGAACTTCGGGGTCTCGCCGTTGATTTTCGACACCGGATCAATCAGATCGGCCGGGTCAAGCTGGTTACCGCAGTTGTCACACTGGTCGCCGCGGGCACCGGAAGCGCCACAAATTGGGCAGGTACCTTCGATGTAACGGTCCGGCAGCGTGCGACCGGTCGACGGGGAAATCGCACCCATCGTGGTCTGCTTGACCATATAGCCGTTTTCGTAGAGTCCCCGGAAGAGCTCCTGGACAACGGCGTAGTGATTGCGCGTGGTGGTGCGCGTAAACAGGTCGTAGGAAAGCCCCAGACCCGCGAGGTCCTGCACAATCTGGCGGTTGTAACGGTCGGCCAATTCCTGGACAGAAACGCCTTCCTTCTCCGCCTGCACAAGCAGTGGCGTGCCATGCTCATCAGTACCGGAGACCATCAGCACGTCATTGCCAATCATTCGCTGGTAGCGAGCGAAAACGTCCGAGGGGACACCGAAACCTGCAACATGGCCGATATGTCGCGGACCGTTAGCGTACGGCCACGCAACTGCTGTGAAAATGCGAGACATATTTAACAGGGTAATAGATGACCTACCATCACGATGAACTGTGCCCTCATGAAGTCTTCCAAGAACTGTCCCCTAGCGTCATCGCGCGCTCGCGCAGTCACTACGCTTATGTCCTATGTCCACTCGGTCCACCTCCTCCGACTCGGCCGCTGACTTCACTTCGCGCGCGACCACTGCGCTAGCTCGTCTTATCGCCGCCGGTCATCGCCCCGCCGCACTCGTCGGCTCCTGGTTCGGTTATCGCGCGGTTCTCGCCGCTAACGTCGAGCTCACCGCCTGCGATTCGACAGCGCTTTTCACCAGCCCCGACCCCAATGCGTGGCTATTTGGGTTCCGCCCCTACTCCGGCACCAGCGCGCATGGGATCGCTGCCTGCGTCGCATTGCTTGCCGACGACGGCACGTGGCATTTCGACGGCCCCGGCACCGATGACCCCTCAAATCCGGATTTCCAAGCCCTTCAGGAGACCATCAAATACTCGCACGAAAACACGCGTGACGACGCGCTCCCCGCGGCCACACCACTGGAGTGGGATCAGGGCGACCGAGAACGCCACCAGCTTGCAGTGGAGAACTGTAAGGAAGCAATTGCCGCGGGCGAGGTGTACCAAACCTGCATCTCTACACGCTTTCACGCGGAGCTGAATGCGGGATCGGGCACGAACGTCGATGTGGACAATGCTGCACTAGCCCACGCCGGCGCGTGGTTTTCCTCCCGCGTGGCGCGGTATCAGCCGGCTCGAGCGGCATTCTTGCCCGGCAACCTCGATGCTGGAATTCCAATTCTGGCCTCGCTGAGTCCTGAGGAGTTCCTCATCCGCGCTGGCACAAGCGTGACTGAAACTCCTATCAAAGGCACGATTCCCGCTGACCGGCCACCGCATGAGCTGTTGCGCAGCGATAAGGATGTCGCCGAGAACATCATGATTGTCGACCTGGTGCGCCACGACCTCGGCCAGGTGGCCAAAACTGGCACTGTGAAGGTCACGGATCTGCTCAGTGTGCGTCCGGCACCGGGCGTGTGGCACCTGTTTTCCACAGTTTCCGCGGAACTTCCCGATCAGCTCAGCCACGCTGAGCTGATCGATGCCTGCTTCCCACCGGCCTCAGTCACCGGTACACCGAAGCTGCGAGCAATTGAGCTTCTGCGCGAGTGGGAACCCGAGCCCCGTGGCGCTCACTGTGGCGCGATTGGTGCGGCCCACGGGGATGCACTTGAGCTCAATGTCGCCATTCGTACCGCTGAGTATGCAAAAGACCCGAACTCGGGGAGAGTTCGGGTCGAAGCTGGCATCGGCGGTGGCATCACCATCGGGTCTACGCCCGAGGGCGAATGGGCCGAGATTGAGGCCAAGGCCGCACCGCTGCTGTTGGAAAGCTAGTTGCGCAATTTACGAGCACGGCGGCGTTCGCGCTGTTCGGCCGCTTCCGCCAAGCGGCGCTCGCGAGCCATGCGCAGGGCAAACTGACGCTGTTCCTTGTCATCGAGGTACATCGGATCGTCGGAAAGCCCCTTAACCAGCGCCACCATCAGCGCCAAGATAACAATGACGAACGGGCTTGCCGCCAAAATGGTGATGTTCTGCAGGTTGGACAGGGCATCGCTGCCGCCGGTGACCAATAGGACAATCGCAATCAGAGCGGTGAAAATACCCCACATAGCAGTGACCGTGCGCGATGCTGTGAGTCGACCGAACTGGCTCATGGTGCCCATCACCGTGGAGGCGGAGTCCGCCGAGGTAATGAAGAAGGTAGCCAGCAGAACCATTGCGATGACGGAAGTAATCGCGCCACCCGGCAGGGATTCCAGCAGGTTGAACAGCTGGCTCTCAGCCGAGCCGTCGCCATAGATGGAAGCACCCTGCTGCTCACGAGTAATGGCGGTGCCGCCAAAGATGGAGAACCATACGGCAGAGACAATCGACGGAACTGCGACGACGGTGAAGACGAACTCACGGATAGTACGGCCGCGAGAAATACGTGCGATGAACATACCGACAAACGGCGACCATGAGATCCACCAGGCCCAGTAGAAAATTGTCCAGGAAGAGAGCCATTCACCGGCGGTGCCGTCAGCGGAAGCACTGGAGCGGGAGGCCATCTCAAAGAAGGAATCCAGGTAGCTGCCAATAGAGGTCGGAATCAGGTTCAGAATCACCACGGTAGGGCCGAGGACCAACACCAGCAGAGCCAGCAGACCTGCGGCAACCATGTTGAAGTTCGAGATGTACTGAATTCCCTTGCCCACGCCCGACAGTGCAGAGACCAAGAAGGCACAGCCCAGAACGAGAATAAGACCAATCCACAAAGGTGCGCCCTTGATGGCGTTGAACCCGTTGATTTCCAAACCGGCGGAAATCTGAAGTACGCCCACACCGAGAGAGGCTGCCGTACCGAAGACGGTGGCAAAAATCGCAAGCGCGTCGATAAGCTTGCCCAACCGCCCCTCAGCGCGACGCGCGCCGATGAGCGGGATGAACGCCGCCGAAATCAGCTGCTTTCGGCCGAGGCGGTAGGTCGAGTAAGCAATTGCGAGACCGACGATGGCGTAGAGCGACCACGGGTGCAGAGTCCAGTGGAACATCGTCGAAGCCATGGCGGTACCGACTTCCTTCGGCTGGTGGCCCGGCACGCCATCGCGATAGAAGGTCAGCGGCTCAGCGACACCGTAGAACATCAGACCGATGCCCATACCGGCGGCGAACATCATCGCAATCCAGCTAGGCGTGGAAAACTCTGGTTTCTCGTTGTCCTTGCCCAAGCGGATGTGACCGAACTTGGAAATCGCGATGGACACAATGAAGAAGACAAAGACGGTACTGGCCAAGATAAACAGCCAGCCGATGTTCTCCACGACCCAGTTCAGAGAGCTAGATGCAAACGTCGAGAAACTATCCGGCCACGCCAGGCCCCAGACGATGATTGCCAGAATTGCGACAACGGCGGGGATGGTAACCCCGAGGTTCACGGGAGCGTGAGAATCGTCGGCCCTGACTTCGCCGACGACTGACTCCCCTACTTCTTGTTGTATTTCATGCTCTGGTGGATTCGTCATTCCTCCACCATGTCCACCATTGACCTGGGATTTCAACTTAGAATGCGGGTTTTCTCAGGTTTTCTTCATTTTTCCCAGCTTGCAAAAACTGCCAATAATGGCGTTTACCCTGTTCACTGTCGTGCGCTGGGCATTTCCTGGCACAAAGTAACAATCGCCTAACGATTTTCCTCGCGAGCAGCCAAAACCGCCTGATAGAGATCACGGTGCTTTGTCATTCCAGCCTCCGCCGCAGCCTGCTTCGCGGCATCCTTCAACCGCATGCCATCAGCCACGAGCTCCTCCACGCGGTCAACTAGGTCCTCCGTGGATACCTCCGTCGCCTGCTGCCCCGCGCCCTCAATCACCACCGTAATTTCTCCGCGGACACCTTCTTCCGCCCACGCAGCCAGCTCTCCCAGCGTCGCGCGGCGAGTCTCTTCAAAGCGCTTGGTCAACTCACGGCTTACCGACGCGCGCCGCTCCTCACCTAAAATCTCCGCGGCATCCGCCAACGTGGCAGCCAATCGATGCGGCGACTCAAAGAAACAACAGGCTCGCTTCTCTGTCTTCAGTGATTCCAACCAGGCCCGGCGCGCCCCCTGTTTACGAGGTGCAAAGCCATCGAAGCAGAAGTGGCCGACACCCAAGCCGCTGAGAGCCAATGCGGTAGTCACCGCGCTCGGTCCCGGTACGCAGGACACCGGCACACCCGCGTCGTGAGCAGCCGCCACCACAGCCAGGCCGGGGTCTGACACCACCGGCATCCCCGCATCGGTCACCACAATGACTTTCTGTCCCGCCTTCGCCGCCTGAATCAGCGACTCAGTGCGGCTCTCTTCGTTGTGATCGAAGTTCGAAACAAACTTCCCCTTGGGGGAAATGCCCAGCGCTGTGGCTAGGTTGCGCGCCCGCCTGGTGTCTTCCGCGGCGATGATATCGGCGTCGATAAGCGCACCGCGCAAGCGGTCGGAGGCATCGGCTATATTGCCCAGCGGCGTTGCCACCAGAGTGATGCCGGGAGCCAGCGTCGTAGCCTCGCTGAGGGGCTCGTTCTCGTGCGGTTGGAAGTTCGATGCCGAATGCGTCATGATTCCATAGCTTAAACTGACATTCGTGACCGATGCCGCTTTAACCCCACCACCGGAAACCGAGCGCCGCGCGAAAAAACGTTTCCTGCGCCCGATTCCCCCGGTTCCCCCGCTGCCGCCACTGCGGCGGTGGGACAAATGGGATACCGCCACTTTTGTGGTTCTCGGAATCGTCGCAGCGCTAACGCGTTTCATCGGGCTTGCTGCCAAGACCGACAATGGCACCCCGCTCTTCGACGAAAAGCACTATGTGCCACAGGCCTGGCAGATTCTGGAGTCCACGCGCGACCCCATCTCATCTGGCATTGAGGACAATCCCGGCTACGGTCTGATTGTGCATCCGCCAGTGGCCAAGCAGGTCATCGCCTTGGGCGAGTGGATCTTCGGTTATTCACCAATGGGCTGGCGATTTATGTCGGCGGTGTGTGGCACGCTGGTCATCCTGCTGCTCATGGACATCGTCCGACGCATCTCTCGCGGCTCGCGGTTGGCGGTGGGTATTGCTGGTCTCTACGCGCTTGCCGACGGAGTGCTGTTTGTCTCCTCTCGGGTCGGCATGCTGGACATGATTCAGACCTTCTTCATCATCGCGGCCGCGTGGGCACTTCTCATTGACCAGGCCGATGCCCGCAAGCGCCTGGAATCCGCCACGGAGCTAGGTAGTTTCGGCCCCTATCTCAGTTATCGCTGGTGGCGACTGCTCGCCGGCATCATGCTGGGGCTTGCCACCGGGGTGAAGTGGTCCGGTCTGTACTACATGGCCGCATTCGGCCTGTGGTCCGTCTTCACGGATCTGGTGTCACGCAAGAATGCCGGTGCGGACAAGCCCGTGCTCGGCGCGCTCGCCCGCGATACCGCCCCGGCGTTGCGTGATCTGGTGGTGGTTCCGCTGGGCGTTTACTTCTTAAGTTGGCGTTCCTGGTTCGCCGAAGAAACGTCGGTCTATCGCCATGTCTCGCCCGAAGAGCGCGATACGGGACTCCCCGGCACCGAATGGCTTCCCGAGGCCGTGCAGAACTACCTGCACTACCAAAACAGCGTGCTGAAGTTCCACGCCGAGCTGACCACCTCTAATGGCCACAAACACCCTTGGGAGTCCAAGCCCTGGGAGTGGCTGGTCAGCTGGCGGCCAATGCTCTACTACTCCACCGAAACCAACTGCAGTGGTGGCCAGGAGTGCAAGGGCTGGATGATGCTCTTTGGCACCCCGCCCATCTGGTGGTTGCTGGTCCCCGTGGTCCTGTGGGCCACATGGCGCTGGCTCGGCCGCCGCGACGGCCGCTACGCGCTGCCAGTCATCGGGTTCCTCGCCTCGTGGCTGCCGTGGGTCATCGGCTACGACCGTCAGATGTACTTCTTCTACGCCACCGCGCTGATTCCATTTGTACTCATCGCCTTTGCTCTGCTTGCCGACGATCTCTCACACTGGCGGCCCCGCGATAAGCCGGTGGGGTTGGTAATCGTTGGCACGCACGCCGCACTAGTGGTGGCCGCGTTTGTGTTCTGGCTGCCGATTTTGACCGGCTACCCGCTGCCTCTCAACCACTTTGAATGGCGGTTCTGGTTGCCGTCCTGGAGCTAGTCCCGCTGTGGCGGCACGCCTGTGACCGGCAACCCGGAGGCAGCCCGCCATGCCTGTGCGATTGCCGTCGGCGTATAACCGCCCAGCCACACAACGGCCAGCGTCAAAGCGGAGACAAACATCAAGGCCAGGCCAGCGATCTCTGATGCTCCCTGAGCACCGATGAGAATGTCACGAATACCAAAACCGATGCTGAACGTGGCGACGGCACCGTAGACCGGCGCCATGCCCATGGCAGCGCGTGGCCGCCAGGCAGCCCAGAACAATCCCACTGCCAACGCAAGCCGAATTGCCGCGAGTTGGATGGCAAGGCGTGCTCCGAGCTCCATTGGGTCAACAGTGGCAGTGGAACCGTCGATAGGCGCTCCCGTGCTTGTTGCGATTCCTGCACCGTCCTGCGGCTGCGCCAAGGAAAGTCCGAGCGTCATCATGCCGGAGGCGTCGACCAGTGTCGCAATCCCCCAGACCGCCCAGCAAAGGCCCAGCGCAATGAGCACCCCGCGGGCGGTGCCGGCCATGAGCAGCCATGCGCGCTCACGCCGCCGGCGCTCCGGTTCGATGGAGACCAAAATGCGCTCCGAGAGATCATCCGTGGAAATCTCCGGCATACCATCGGCAGGCCCAACCGTAAGGGCGCGGTTCAGCCGCACCGCTCGCTCGTACCAAGCTCGGCACTCCTCGCAGGCCCCAAGATGGGCATCGATGACTTCATCGGCAATGCTTGCCTGCTCGCCATCGAGGCGAGCTGACAATGCTGCGCGAATTTCCTCGCACTCCACGGGGAATCTCCACCGCCTTTAACTCTTAAGGGGGTTGTACCTAATGAGGTCTTACCTGATGAACTGCCTGTCCAAACTGAAACGGCCAGCCCCGAAAACGAAAATCATCACCAGACCACCGATGAGCGACATCACAAGCTCCGCACCGTTGTCGCGGATAAACAGGCCATTGCCCAAGTGCATCGACCACCAGGCACCAATCATCTCAATGATGAAGACCATCGCCACCGTCGGTGCCAAGAGTCCCAGAATCAGCAACGCGCCACCGACCAGTTCGACTAGAGCGACAACCCAGACCGTCAAGTGCGCCTGCGGGATATTCGCGGCGACAAAGTAACCGGTCGTCTTGTCGATACCGGTGATAAAAATCTTGTCCCAGCCATGGCAGATGAAGATAATTCCGAGTATCAGGCGGAGAATCACGAGCGCGATATCGCGCATTACCGGTCGATCCATGAGGGACATGCTACCCGACGGCACGGTCAAAACACGGTAGCACTGCGGCTGCGAGAGGCCAGCGACTTAAACATGCAAAAAGGCTTCTCCCAACCCCTCGGGAGAAGCCTTCCGCCAAACACACCCGGTGTGTCATGTCTTAGGTAGTGACATCGTAACAGGCCGAGTTTCTAACAAAAAATCGCGCTGACGTGCTCAGACAACTTTAAGGTTGTTCTACGGCTCAGTTCACAGGACTAGCTCACACGAGCCTGTGGCATTTCGTCATAATCGTCGTCATCAAAGCGGTGGTCAGTGTAGGCCAGATCTGCGAAATCCGGGTCCTCATCATCAAGCTCGACCACTACCGCGCCCGGACGGCGCAGTCGCTGTGGAATTCCCAGCTCATCATCCTCGCGGTTACGCACGCCGAGGCGGGCCATCTTCATCCGGCGAATTCGGCGAGCTCGCAGTTCCTGCTCTGCACGCACGGTGCGGCGCAGGTTGACCAGATACAGGGTCATCAAGCCGACACCGACCAGTGGAATCCACCAGGTCCAACCACCGGCGAAAGCAGCGATGATGACCGTGACCGCGATGAACGCTGCCAGCCCAGCAACCGAACGGCGGCGGCGGGCAAAGCGAGTCTCAGCGTACTGAGCATCCGAAATCGGATCGAACCCACCACGACCACGGCGCTTCTCAGCGAACGCGTAATCATCTTCGGTCAAGATGTCATCGACAGCAACTGCGTCATCGTTGGACTCGACACTGTGGTCGCTGTCGTCCTCGACGGTCTCGTCGGGTTCCGCCTGCTCGTCTACGGTGTCTGCTGCCTCTTCAGTCTCAGAGAGAGCCTCAGCGTCCGCGTGCTCAGCGTCAGCCGCGGCACCGGAATCAGCGTCAGATTCAACGGCATCTTCGAACATCAAGTCATCGGCGTCGACAAACTGACGGCGAACGTCAACGCTCACATCGGAAGAGGACTCATCTGCACGAACCACGTCACCTTCGGCGGAGGCAACGGCGGAGTCAGATTCAGCATCCTCGTCATTAACGACAGCCTGCAGCGACTGGTCTGCAGACTCATCATCGGACACGTCCATGTCAGAGCGGTCAGAAGACTCAGCAGTGGCTTCCTCGGTAGCGGAATCATCCGCCTGCGGGGTCTCCTCCTCTGCATCTGCCGCTTCCAGCTCGTAGACGATATCGCCGTCAACGACGGCCGGGTCGGCCGCCTCGTCCACGGTGTCGTCGATAAGCACGTCGCTGACATCGAAGTCATCGTCGACCTGCGCGTCAACGGTTTCGAGAGAATCGTCGACTTCTTCGGCCACGCGCACGTCCGACTCCTTAAAAGACGGACGGCGGCGCGTCGTGGCCAACTCCTCGCCACCACGATGCAGCACGCGGGTCTTACCTAGCGCATCGGAGGTACGACGAATCGGCTTGCGCGTATTGACCACCAGCGGGGCAAGCACAAACAGCCACAGTACAACGATGAGTATCAGCAACAGTGAAGTTGACATATTTTGTGTCTCCTTGCGATTTCGCCCGGGGTTTCGCCGTCTCTCCCCGGCCCAAATACGCCACCCACATGCCCTTCCACAGAGGCATTTGCGAAGGCAGTCAGCGTATCTAGAGCGAATTCGCCCAATAGTAGAGTTGTCATCACCCTATCGGCGTGTGTTACTCAGACTACTCAGGCGCGCCGTTGCGGTGGGTATTTCTCCGCCTCTTCATATTGCGCGCGACCACTCGCCACGATGAGGTCCACTGCACTGTCCTCCCCCACCCGCGCATAGGTCAGATGATCGCGCCACGCGCCATCCATATGGAAGGCTTCCCGCGCCACGCCTTCGTACTCGAACCCACAGTTTTCCAGCACGCGTATCGACGGGACATTGCTGTCCAACACAGTCGCTTCAATTCGGTGGACACCAACTCTCTTGGCATAATCCGACGCCAACGCCACTGCCGCAGTGGCGACCCCTCCACATGTAAAGCCGCTGCCGACCCAGTAGCCAATCCATGCGTGAGCGACGGGGAAAGGCGTAATACCGCCGAGTGTGAGCATGCCGGCGAACTGGCCGTCTACCTCAATGGTGGAGACAATCATGTCTCCCGCAGCCTCTGAACGACGCCAACTGCGCAGGTTACGGCGGAAAACAGAAGCCCTGTGGGCGTTATCCCAGTCGTCCTCGAGGGTTGGCTCCACGGGGCGCAAAATGGGCTCGTCGCGCAGCCGCAGTGCCCGCCATGCAGAGGCATCAGAGCGCTCTGGCACACGCAGGCGGACTCGGCCGCCACTGGTTACTAGACGAGAAGTACGCACAGCAACAATACTCGCGGTAGTGGAGTGAGGTTAGGCCTGGCGCGCCATGAACAGCACGTCAACTACATCTCCCGGACGCACGTGCAGCACGTCTTCCGGAATCACGATGAGGCTGTTGGCTTCCGACATACCGGCCAAAAGGTGGGCTTGCGCACCGCCGGAACCTCCCAGCGGCTGCACCATGTATTCGCCGGTCTCGCGGTCGCGCATGAGCTGGCCACGGATGTAGCCACGGCGCTTCTCCGCCGACTCGATCGGGCCGACAGCACGAGCGGTGACAGCGCGGCGGCGGGGATTGCGCTTCCCCAACGCCAGTCGGATGAGGGGACGAACCATGACCTCAAAAACGACCAATGCGCCGACCGGATTCGACGGCAGGAGGAACGTTGGAATCTTGTCATCTCCCAGCAGACCAAAGCCCTGGACTGAACCAGGATGCATAGCGATGCGGGAAACATCAACCTCGCCCAATTCAGCCAGCACACGGCGAATCTGCTCACCCGCGGCACCGCCGACAGCCCCCGTGATGACCAAGAGCTCACTGCGAATGAGCTGGCCTTCGATGATTTCCCGGATGCGGCGGGGCTCACCGGTGGCAATACCCACTCGGTGTACCTCAGCCCCAGCATCGCGGCCGGCTGCAGCCAGCGCGTAGGAGTTGACGTCGTAGACCTGACCGAGCCCCGGTGTGCGGTCAACATCGACCAACTCATTACCAATGGAAATCACGGACATACGTGGCTTGGGGTGCACCAAAACCTTCGAACGCCCCACCGCTGCCAGCAATCCAACCTGTGACGGCGAAATCACCGAGTCCAAGGACACCGCCACGTCACCCGGCTGCACGTCGTCACCGACCTTGCGCACAAAGTCACCGGAGTAGACCGGATGGAGAACATTAACTCGACGGCCACCGCGGTCGGTCCAGTTTAGGGGCACGACGGCGTCGGCAAGCGATGGCAGCGGCGCACCAGTTTGTACGCGCACGGCCTGCTTCGGCTGTAGCCGCATCGGATGGTGAGATCCAGCTGTCACCTCACCGACAACAGGTAGCTCAACCTCGCGAAAATCAACATCACTCTGACGCGCATCCGGAGGTAAAGACCCAGATTCACCGACGATATCGACAGCGCGCACCGCATAACCATCGATCGCTGACTGCACGAATCCCGGTAACGGCTGCTCAGCGATGACATCCTCAGCGCACAGCATGCCGAGGGATTCCGAAATAGCAACGCGCACAGGATCAGGCATCACAGCGTGTGCGGTGATTGCCGCCAACTGTTCTTCCACAGAACGCATGTTTTACCTTCCTCGGCACCAACCCGCGGTGCGCTTTATGGCTATTCAGCTTCTCAGTACAAGCCTCTATAAAAAAGGCTTTAAGCCTGTTCATCCTGCGCCAGACGCTGCTGCATGTAGTCGCGCAGCCCCTCGCCGTAGTCCGGATGCCTGAGTCCAAAGTCTACGCAAGCGCGAATGAAGCCACCAGGATTTCCCAGGTCATGGCGGAACCCCTTGTGAACGACCACATGAACCGGATGCCCCTCTTGAATCAGCAGCTCAATTGCATCGGTGAGCTGGTACTCGCCGCCCTTGCCGCGCGGGATACGACGCAGCGCATCAAAGATGGCACGATCGAGCAAGTAACGTCCGACTGCAACGAAGTTGGATGGAGCATCCGCAGGGTCCGGCTTTTCCACCATGCCCTTGACTCGCTTCACATCGTCCCAGGCATCAGCGTCGGCTGCGTCTGCACCGAGCTCACCAGACTCCGCCGGGGTAGCGTCCTCGATATCGAAGACACCGTAGTTGTAGACCTCTTCGTGAGGAATTTCCAGCGCACACAGCACCGAACCACCAAAGCGCTTGCGCACTTCCGTCATGCGGTCCATTACGCCCACTGGGAGCACGAGATCGTCGGGAAGCATGACAGCAACGCTGTCCTCATCGTCTTCGAGCAGCGGCTCTGCGACCAACACCGCATGCCCCAGGCCCAGCGGTCGATCTTGAACAACGGATTCCACGCGAATGACCTCGGTGGCGCGGCGTACCTTCGCTGCAATCTTGTCCTTGCCACGCTCGGCGAGAGTCTGCTCAAGGTCCGGGCGCGGGTCGAAGTGCCCAAGCACGCCATCCTTACTCGGCGCTGTGACAATAGCCAGGCGTTGCGCACCAGTGGCGGCGGCCTCTTCAGCAATCATCTCGATGCCCGGCGTATCAACTACGGGCAGCAATTCTTTCGGCACTGTCTTGGTGGCAGGCAAGAATCGCGTACCCATGCCCGCGGCAGGAACGATGACAGTTCGAACCGGAGTAGTCATGTCCGAACCAGACTCTTTAGACGATGAGACCATAATGGCAACGATACCTATATAACTTCCATTTGCTCGGAGGCTGACCCCGCTTTTTCAACGCATTAATCAGAAATTTTCTCCTGCGCTGACGACAGCGGTCGCTCCCCTACCTGACAGAGTAGGTTTGCAGGTATGGCTCCGCTTCCCGAAACCACGTTTGATTTCAAAGCCCGCACACGGCACGAGGTACTCGCCGCACGCGCCGCCAAGGGGCAGCGTGAGCGCATGCTTGACGACGAAGCACTGGTACAGCGGTTGCAAGAATGGTTATCCAATACCGTCGGCGACCTCGCAAAACCCATCATTGCCGCCTATGTCCCCGCTGGCGACGAACCCGGCGCAAGCGTTTCTAGTTCGACTGGTGGTGAGCCCGGCCAGGGCTTTGTGGAAGCTCTGGCCAACGCGGTTCCCGGAGCACGAATTCTGCTTCCCGTCTGCCCGCCCGGTCCACCACAACCGCTGCACTGGGGTTACTACAACGGCAGCTTCCACAAGGGCCGATTTGGACTCTTAGAACCTGTTTCGGTGGAAGACTCTGCTGGCCCAGCTGAGCTGGGAGTTGCCGACGCCATTATCCTGCCGGCAGTTGCGGCCGACCTCGCAACCGGGATGCGGTTAGGGCGTGGCGCTGGTTACTACGATCGCAGCTTGGTTTTCGCTCGACGCGACGACGATACGGATGGAGCGAGAACTGCGGTCATCGCTGTTGCTGTTTTCGACACCGAATTGCGCACGGAGCTTGCCTACGATGAGCACGACATTCCTGCCGATTATGTGATCACGCCAGCGGGGATTTCACAGATTTAATGGAACCGATTCCGGGATTTTCGCGCCTAACTTAATATGAGCCCAAAATATTCGTCCCGGTTTCCGCGTCCATTCCGAAAGCTCCGCCCCACAACTATTCGGCGGATGGTTGCCCTCACTGTTTTCCTATGCGCAGTCGGCCTGGCGGCGGTGGAGTCATTGACACCCCGCAGCGGCCATATTCGGGTAGTGGTTAGCGCCAAATCCATTGCCGCTGGCGCATCGGTGGCAGAACAAGATGTGGCTTTCAAGGACATTCCCCGGGAGCTCGTTCCCGGTGGAGCCGTAACGGACATCGCCTCTGTGCGGGGACGCACCCTGGCCACCGGCATGTCACCGAGAGAGATAATTACAGAGCAGCGAATGGTCGGCCCGTCACTTGCGAAGTCGCTGACGGGGACGCCGGAAAGCAAAATTATTGCCATCACGTTGACTGATGCGGGCATTGTGTCCGCTCTTCGCACTGGTGACAGCGTGGATATTGTGTCGACAGCGGATGAGCGCGGGATGGCGGCGCCGCTTGCACACGGGGCAAGGGTGGTCAACATCGTCGACGATGAGGTGGTCTTGGTCGCTCTGCCCACCGGCGCCGCAGAGGTGGTGGCTGCGACGTCGCTAGCATCTCCGCTCACACTGTTACTCGCGGGTTAGTGACCAAAATCTCACTGATCCAAAGAATTTACGGCTCTGAACAGTGTTTTTTCGCAGAAAGTTGACTTGTCCCACAACTTAGTGCAGGGATACAATGGCCAGGCAATTCAAAACTACGATTAGAGCGAAGAAGAGTGGCACTGCCTGATATCGCACTGCCCCGTTTCTCAAAATCGTATGGGCCTGCCATGAGCAACACGATGACTCACAGGTCTCGTTTGGTTTGTTCCGTTTCTACAGAAGGAAATTTCCTATGCTTAAGGGCTTTAAAGAGTTCATCATGCGCGGCAACGTCATCGACCTGGCGGTCGGTGTTGTCATCGGTGCTGCGTTCACCGCAATCGTCACTGCTTTCACCGACAGCCTGCTCGAGCCGCTGCTGAACACCATCGGTGGCGCTGAGGTCACTGGCCTTGGCTTCGAAATCATCAGCGGCAACCCGTCGACCTACCTTGACTTCGCAGCTGTCATCACCGCAGTCATCAACTTCCTGCTGGTCGCAGCGGTTGTCTACTTCGTCATCGTTGCTCCGATGAACAAGTTCAACGCGATGCGTGAGGCTCGTCTGGAGACCTCCGCTGAACCGGAGGTCACCGAGGCTGACCTGCTGACTGAGATTCGTGA
Source organism: Corynebacterium sp. MSK035 (assembly GCF_030232615.1). Taxonomy (NCBI): domain Bacteria; kingdom Bacillati; phylum Actinomycetota; class Actinomycetes; order Mycobacteriales; family Corynebacteriaceae; genus Corynebacterium; species Corynebacterium sp. MSK035. Next base: position 62,591 of record NZ_JASPJP010000011.1, on the reverse strand, counting down.
CCTGCTGGCAGAGCAGAACGGCAAGCCGAAGACGGAGCTGAACTAGCCTCTAGCTGCTAGTTGCGAGCTTCCGATAAGAAGCTAACTAACGCTTTTTACACAGCGCTCATCCCCAATGGGGTGGGCGCTGTTTTGTCCAGTAGTCCGCATCAAAATCACGAGCATCCTCCGGGGATTCATCGTGATAGTGCACTGTGCGCGCAGTTTTCGCACTGCGTGACTGGGCAAAGTTTTTCGCCGGTGCACCTGCGCGACGACGTTGCCTACGGCTGCCACTGCGCGGCGCGGCTTGCTCAAGCTGATTGGGCTGCTTAGCGTCGCCCATTCCTAGACGCTCCAGCGGCAGAGATCGTCAAGCACATGTGAGACCAGCGGGAGAATTGTCGCCATGCCATCGCGCACTGCAGCGCGAGACTCCGCGAGATTGACAATCACTGTCTGACCGGACACGCCGGCCAAACCGCGGGACAGCCCCGCATCCAAGGCGCCAGCTCCCATACCGGAGTTACGAATAGCCTGCTCGATGCCCTGCAGTCGTACATCGAGAACCTTGCGAGTGGCATCCGGAGTCTTCGCACGAGGACCAACTCCAACACCGCCCACCGTGACGACCAAATCTGCGCCACCGACAACAGCGGTATCTAGAGCCTTCCGGATCTCACGCTTCACTGCACCAGTGCTGACCACGGCATCGACCGAGTAGCCGTCTTCTTCCAACAGCTCAACCATGAGCGAAGCCGCACCATCCGGGTTCTCGAAATGGTCGCCCACGAGGACAACGAACGCATTTCGGACCTGGCCGTCGTCGTTGATAAGACGCTCCATCTCAGCGAGGTTGACGTCACTTGGCTCAGTACTCACGGTTTCACTCATCTGCTCTATCTCGCTTTCTCCCACAGCTTTTCACTCGAAGTTTCACTCGAAAACTCTTCTACAGATGGTGAGATACTCACTCCACCACGCTGCCTATCAATCCTGGGCTTCTGCCAAGGTGACATCGACCGTTCGCTCGCTGCCGCCTCGCTCATCTGTAACTGTAAGTGTGACAGAATCCCCGATCCGATGCGACCGAATAGCCGCAATTAGTGCAACGCCGTTGTCAAGTGTGCGGTCATCAACCTTGGTAATCAGGTCACCATCTTTCAGCCCCGCTTTATCAGCTGGGCCACCTGGCGTTACCTCTCGCACCAGTGCACCACGTGCAATCGGACGCGAATCGATCTGGGCGCCAATGACAGGCATCCGCGCCTTGCCGGAATCGATCAGGTCTTCCGCTATGCGACGAGCCTGATTAACCGGAATTGCGAAACCAAGGCCAATGCTGCCCGCCTGTTCCGATGCCTCACTGTTAGAGGCAATCACGCTGGGCACACCGATGAGGTTGCCTTCCATGTCCACTAGCGCTCCGCCGGAGTTACCCGGATTAATCGCCGCATCGGTCTGGATTGCATCAATGACCGAGGACTGACCGTCTTCACCAGCGGCGGTCACCGGACGGTTCTTAGCGGAGACAATGCCCTGCGTAACAGTGGAGGTCAGTCCCAGTGGCGAACCAACGGCTACCACTTCCTGGCCAACCTGAACCTGCGAGGAGTTGCCCAGCGAGATTGGGCGCAGCCCGTTAACACCTTCAATTCGAATAACGGCAATATCCGTAGCCGCATCCCCTGCAACCAGAGTTGCCGGGTGCGTGGTGCCGTCGGAAAGCAGGACTTCCATATGTGCGTCCGGACCCGCGCCTGCGACGACGTGATTATTCGTCAGCACCAGACCGTCGGACGACAGAATGGAGCCTGACCCCGACGCCATGCCCCGCTCCGAGGCAGTGGTGATGGAGACGACACTGGGAAGGACCTTCTGCGCGACCTTCTCCACGGACCCCTCAGCTGCTGCTACCTGACGGGTTTCCGCAGGCTTATCCAGCGCGTTGTCCGCGGGGGCCGACGACTGCGAGTTGTGAACTACCCATGCGCCGACACCGCCACCGATACCGGCCGAGCACAGCATCAGGGCAGCGACTGCCAGCGCCCCCATGCCCTTAGCCCCCTGGGCACCCTTGGTCTTCTGCTGATTGGCCGCAACGTCCCACTCTGAACCGCCTCCGTAAGCGCCGTTCGGCTGAGACGGGATGGTGTTGTAGTGGGAATTCTCCCAGCCGCGCTCATTGACAGAAAACTGGTTTGTCTCACCAGCATCCCCAATGGCACGGTTCTCGCTGAAGTTGTGAGATTGCGAGGAGTAGTGTCCCCGCTCATCTCCTCGCGAGGAATCGTTGAAAGAGTTGCTCATACGTAATACCTTGCACTGTCTGTCTAACAATTGGCTGAGAGCAGTCTGCGGTCTCGCCGATAATTCCCCGAATGAAACACCGAATCCCCGCCACGCACTTCCTTAAAAGGCCGCGTGCAGCGGGGATTACATCAGCTTTGACGTGGGGTTATGCGTTTCTAGCTAGGCTCTTGAGCTGAATCGGAGTCGTCACCTTTTCCGCTGTGCGGACTGCCCGGCAGCGTTACTCGCATCAAGGCACCGCCATCATCGGACTCATCGGCAGTAATCGTACCCCCGTGGCGGACGATGACCGACTTCACAATGGCCAAGCCCAGGCCGGATCCAGGCATCGACCGCGACTGAATGGAACGGTAGAAACGCTCGAAGACCTTGTCTCGATCTTCCTTCGGGATACCTGGCCCCGAGTCCGCCACCGTGAATTCAGCAACAACCTCGCTGAGCGGCGTCAGACGAACCCGCACGGTGCCATTTTCTGGCGACCACTTTGCAGCATTGTCCATCAAGTTCAAAACTGCGCGACCAAGACCCGCCGAATCCCCGTAGACATACCACGGAGCTGTCTGCACATCGAAGGTAATATCCGGACGACGACGCTCAACACGCGCCAGCGACGTGGAAATGATTTCGTCGACATCGACATGCTCAATAACCTGTTGCGGGCCATCTTCGCGTGCCAGATCAACCAAGTCACCGACCAACGTCGACAACTCTTCCAGCTGTGCGATGACGTCAGCTTCCAGATCCGCGCGATCCTCATCCGAGATTGCCGCTCCCGAACGGGAGGCCATCATCAGCAGTTCAATATTTGTGCGTAACGACGTCAGCGGAGTCTTCAACTCATGACCAGCATCTGCAACCAGCTCCGCCTGCTTAATGCGCGACGCTTGAAGTGCAGCCAACATCTCATTGAAGCTGCGGGTAAAGCGCGCAAGCTCATCATCGCCCTCCACAGGGATTGGGCGCAGCTCGTCGGTTTCCGTCACTCGCTCCGCAGCAATGCGCAGCCGAGTGACCGGGCGCAGACCCGTTGTTGCCACCGTAATACCTGATCCGATTGCGAAGAGGATTCCGATAGCAGAGATACTCAGCAGCACTGCACTGAGCGCTTTCAAGACCGACTGCGTCGAGCTCAGATCCTGAGAAAGGATCAGCGTCGCACCGTCTTCGGAGCGGACGGCGTATACACGACGGCCGTTGTACTCATCGGTGCGAATCGATTCCTGTCGATTCCCCCGCAACACCGCAAGTTCGGGGCCACCAATAGAGATTGAGCCACCGCCTTTGCCCGCCACACTGCCGTGGGCAAAGTACACCGCGTCCAGATCGGGGTTCAGAATCCTGTTCGAGTCCGCTTCAAAGGAGGGGCCAATGGCAAACTCCGAAGCGTACGGTGACATCAGCAGCTTTTCCGCCTGGTTACGGAGGTTACTGTCCACCTCGCGGTATAGCGCTGCCTGCACAGTAAAAAAAGCAGCCAGCGTCATCAGCCCCACCGACATCGCCACAATGAGCGCTGTCAGAATAGTCAGCCGCCAACGCAGCGAAGGGATACGCGAGCTCCGCGGCAGGCCGGGAAGCGATTCCCCTGCCATCGTCTCAGTATTCGCGGACTTCTCTTGCTTACCGACGGTACCTTGCCCCGGATTGGCCTCCGTGGCAGAACGCTGATTTGATTGCACGCCACCGCCGGTCGAACGACGACGGCGCAACATCACGGTGCGGTCTCCCGCATCACATAACCGACACCACGAACGGTGTGAATCAGACGCGGCTCTCCCTCTGCCTCCGTCTTGCGCCGCAGGTAGCCAATGTAGACCTCCAGCGCATTGCCGGACGTCGGGAAGTCATAGCCCCAGACATCCTCCAAGATGGCGGTACGGGAGAGTACACGCCGCGGGTTGCTCATCAGCAATTCCAGCAGCGCAAATTCTGTACGAGTGAGGCTAATGCGGCGTTCACCGCGGAAGACCTCACGAGTTTCCGGGTCCAGGGAGAGATCCTCAAACTGCAGAGTTGCGGCATCCTCCATCGCAGGCACTTCCAAAGCAGAACGACGAAGTAGCGAACGGACACGAGCGAGCAGCTCTTCCAATGCGAACGGCTTGGGCAGGTAGTCATCTGCGCCGGCATCAAGACCAGCTACGCGTTCGGAGACCGAATCACGTGCAGTCAACATCATGACCGGCAGATCATCGCCTTCGCTGCGCAGCCGACGGCAAACATCCAGGCCGTCCAGCTTCGGCATCATGACATCCAAAATAGCCAAATCCGGACGATCCTTGGCAATCTTTTCCAAGGCCTCTGCGCCATCCTCGGCGAGCTCGACCGTGTAGCCATTAAAAGTCAACGATCGCCGCAACGCTTCGCGTACCGCTTGATCGTCATCAACTACCAAAATCTTCATACTGCCCATTGTGCCTTGAAAATATAAGGTGAGTGTAAATGTGACACAGATTCTTCGTGAGAGTGCTCCCATAAAACCTGGCCATAGAACTGAAAAACCTCACCCCATCGCCGAGTACAAGCGATGGAGTGAGGTTTAAAAAGCTCTTTATCAACTGTTCCTTACGCACTGAACGCACTCTGGGCACGCGAAGCGCTTCGCGGTTCAGCGAGGAACGTTGTCAGCATCCTAAAAGATGCGCGTTAGAACTTCTCGACGTCAACCAGGCCGAGCTGAACAGCCTTGGCGATGCGACGAGGAACGTTGTAGACGCGGCCGTTTACCTTGACTTCCTGGAGAGCGACGTTGTTGCTCTTCCACTGGGAACGGCGAGCGCGGGTGTTAGCACGCGACATGCGACGCTTTGGTACTGCCATTTTCTTATTCCCCTCCTATTCTTAGTTCTTCTTCGCGCGGCGAATGCGGTTACCGTAACGGCGCTGGAACTTCTCGACGCGACCAGCGGTGTCCATGACACGCTGAGCACCGGTCCAGAACGGGTGCGACTCGCTGGTGACGTCAACGACGATCAGCGGGTACTCGTTACCGTCTTCCCACTCGACAGTGCGGTCGGAGGTGGCGGTGGAACGGGTAAGGAAAGAGTGACCCGTGCCTGCGTCCTTGAAAACCACCGGGTGGTAATCAGGATGGATGTCCTTCTTCATTAATTCTCGTTTCCCTCAGGATTGAACTTCAGGTCGCTTTCCCCCAGCTAAGAGTGAGAGAATCGTGCCTGAGTTGGGTACGAACACGACTTACAATGACACGTACCGGGTCAATATTTCTATAAACCGGCATGTGACACTCGATGGAATATTACAGGCTCGAGCCCGAAAATTAAAAAAGGGCCCTGCACTAACGCCCGTCGACAAGCACGAACTCTATGACGACCCGCGAGAGTCGCGCCGAGAAAACCACAGTGGAACAGCGATTAGGTTATCCCGCAACTCGTGTGTAAACTGTTCTCTCGCTGTTGTCTAGTTATTCGTTTACGCGCTCAGCGTCGAGTGTCAGTGGGCAGCGCCCCGGAAAAGGCCAGGTGGATTCCTCGGTTATTCAATAGTCCGGCGTGGCGCACCAGTGATGTCGGCATTGGGCGGCAAGGAAGCAAAGGAATCCCTATGTCGGCGATTTGCCAGGTTACGGGACGCAAGCCGTCTTTCGGCAAGACCGTGTCCCACTCCCACCGGCGCACGTCGCGCCGTTGGAACCCCAACGTGCAGCGTAAGAAGTTCTACCTCGCCTCTGAGGGGCGTCACATCACTCTGAATGTGTCCCCGAAGGGTCTGAAGACCATCGACAAGTACGGTATCGAGGCTGTTGTTGCTCAGATTCGTGCACGTGGGGAGAAGATCTAAAAAATGGCACGTAATGACATTCGTCCAATCATCAAGCTGAAGTCCACTGCGGGCACCGGTTACACCTACGTGACCCGTAAGAACAAGCGCAATACCCCGGACCGTATCACCATTAAGAAGTACGATCCGGTTGTCCGCAAGCACGTCGAATTCCGCGAGGAGCGCTAATTCATGGCTAAGAAGTCCAAGATTGCCAAGAACGAGCAGCGCAAGGAAATCGTCGCTCGTTATGCAGAACGTCGCGCTGAACTGAAGCGCATCATCAAGTCCCCGCACTCCACTGACGAAGAGCGCATGGACGCACAGTACGAGCTGAACCGTCAGCCGCGTGACGCGTCCCCGATTCGCGTCCGCAACCGTGACGCTGCAGATGGTCGCCCACGCGGCTACCTCCGCAAGTTCGGTCTGTCCCGTGTCCGCGTTCGTGAGATGGCCCACCGTGGCGAACTCCCGGGCGTCCGTAAGTCCAGCTGGTAAGTCGAGGAGCACCAATGAAGCGCAATCACTCTAACAAGAAGGCGCGGATGGAGCAGTCCCGCCGCCCGAAGAAGAACCCGCTCAAGGCCGCAGGCGTTGAGAAGGTTGATTACAAGGACATTAACCTGCTCCGCCAGTTCATCTCTGACCGTGGCAAGATTCGTTCCCGCCGCGTCACCGGTCTGACTCCGCAGCAGCAGCGCCAGGTCGCTACCGCTGTGAAGAACGCCCGCGAGATGGCACTCCTGCCGTTCACCAGCCGCTAAAGATGGCTGGTCGGCGGGAGCCGATCATTCGAACACCCGCCGAAAGGCCTTATTTACGCGCTGGCCGCATGACGATACATGCGATAACAGCGTAAAACGGACTCAGTCCTTCCCCACCGAGGGGATTGGATTGGGTCCGTTTTTTATTGTCTAAAATATGCACTTATGCCCGCTCTCACCGAAATATTCACCGGCTTTGGTTCCGTCGCAGTACTGATCATTGTTGGCTGGTTGTTTGGGCGCAGTGAGATCGTCGATAAGCGGGCATCTTTTACCCTGAACATGGTCGTGTTCTGGATCGCGATGCCGTGCATGCTCGCGCACACTCTCGCAACGGCGGATTCGGCGAGCATCTTCGGTTCGGCGTTTGGTGTCGCGGCACTGTCGGCGCTTGGCACGGCGGCGTTCTACCGGATTTTTGTGGCGCCCATGTTCAAACAGCGCGGCGCCGATGCTGTGGTCGGCGCGATGTCGACGAGTTACAACAACGTCGCTAATCTCGGCGTGCCCATCGCAGTCGCAGTGCTTCACGACGCTACCGCCGTCGTCCCGGCCCTTATCTTTCAGATTGCCTTCTATGCGCCCGCTTCCATGACGGTGCTGGAAATCCTCACCAACCGCGGCCATTTCCGACCGCGCAATGTCATCATGGCACCGCTGAAGAACCCAATCTTTCTGGCGGCGATGGTGGGGCTTGCGGTTAATGCGTTTGCTATCGAAGTACCTCAGTTCGTAGCGCATCCAGTGGGGCTATTGGGGCAAGCCGCAGTGCCAATGGCACTTCTGGCCTTCGGTATTAGCCTGCATGGCATGCCGTTTATGGAAGCCGGCCGCTCCCCTCGTCGCGCCGTCGTGGTGGCGTCTATGCTGAAGCTTTTCCTCCACCCCGCGCTCGCTCTGCTGTTCGGTCATTTCGTCTTCGGTCTCAACGGGCATGCGCTGCTGGCAGCTGTGATTATCGCCGGCCTGCCGACAGCCCAGAACGTCTACACCTTCGCCTCCCGCTTCGGCCGGAACCTTGAGCAGGCGCGCGATTGTGGCGTGATTACGACGATCGCCTGCTTGCCGACGGTCCTGTTGTTCACCCTGCTATTGAGTTAGGCGACTCTTCCCGACGGCCTGGAGAGAATCTCGTTACCCTTGGAGGCGTGGAGATTCTGAAGACACTTCTCGAGGCCGACCCGTCCGTGCCTCGTTTGACCTGTTATGACGAAACTACCGGCGGTCGTACCGATTTATCGGCCCAAACCCTGGACAACTGGGCCAGCAAGATCGCCAACATGCTGCACGATGAGTTCGACCTCGTCGCCGGAGACCAAGTATGGATTGACTTGCCGTTGATCTGGCAGTCCGCCTGCATCATCCTGGGCTGCGAGCGTGCTGGCGTCACCGTTAGCGATGAGGAGCCGCTGGTCGTATTCACCACTGTCAGCAACGTCAGCACGTGGGAAGAGAAGTTCCCAGATGCCTACCTCGCAGTGCTTACCGACGATCCCTTTGGCCGTGGTGTCGTGGAATGCGGTGATGATATTCCACCGGGAGTCATTGACTTTGGTCCGGAAGTTCGTTTCCACCCAGACGCATATCTAGGCGCAGGCCCGGACTCCGACCAAACCCCCGTTATTGGGGAGAAGTCGGCTGCAGAACTGCTTTCATCTGCTGGCGATTACGCGGACGAGATGCAGCTCACGACCGGTTCCCGCGTCGTTTCCGACGGCTGGCTGGTGCCTGATTCTTCACAGGTCACCGCAGATAAATGGGCACGTAATGTGCTGTCGGCTTGGGTTCGTGGAGGTGCTGCCGTCGTCGTGCGCGGTGGTGATAGCGAGCGTGTCACTGCTATTTCTACGGCCGAAAAAGCCCGTGTGATTTAGTCGCAGCTGTCCCGTCGAGAAGCGCTCTAAGTAGTCGCGATAACCTGGAAACCGTGATTACCCGACCATATATTCTTGCGATTCTCGCCCTCATCAACGTCTTGGGCGCACTGGCTGTATGGGATCTGAGCCCATGGTGGTGGATTCTGATGGCCTTCATCCTCTTCCTGGATGTTGTGGCTATCTATGACATGCTTCAAAAGAAGCACTCCATCTTGCGGAACTTCCCGGTCATCGGCCATCTGCGCTACATGGGTGAGACCATTCGCCCTGAGATGCAGCAGTATTTCATCGAGCGCAACTTCGACGGCGCTCCGTTCGACCGCGATACTCGTACCGTGGTCTACGAGCGTGCGAAGGGGCTGTCCTCGAAGAAGTCATTCGGTACTGAGCGAAAGATTAATGCGCCCGGCTACGAGTACGTCCGCCACTCGATGGCGCCGAGCCAGCACGTCATCGAGGATCCGCGCGTAGATATTGGCGGTCCGGACTGCGCCCAGCCGTACTCAGCGTCTGTCTTCAACATCTCAGCCATGAGTTTCGGCTCTCTGTCCCCTAACGCTGTCATGGCAATGAATAAGGGCGCGAAGCTGGGCAACTTCGTACAGGACACCGGCGAGGGCGCTATCAGCCCTTACCACTTGAAGTATGGCGCAGACCTCTATTGGCAGCTGGGGTCCGGATACTTCGGTGCACGTACTGAGGATGGCGACTTCGACCCGGAGCTCTTCCGCGAAAAGGCTAAGATTCCGCAGGTCAAGGCAACCTATCTGAAGGTTAGCCAGGGCGCAAAACCTGGACTCGGCGGCATGCTGCCAGGTCACAAGGTCAACGAAGAGATTGCGGCTACTCGCCACGTACCAGTTGGCAAGGGCGTGATGAGCCCTCCGTACCACCGCGTCTACTCCACCCCGCGTGAACTTGTTCGGTTTATGGGCACCATGCGTGAGCTCAACGGTGGCAAGCCGGTCGGTTTCAAGCTGTGTGTTGGCTCCCAGCTTGAGTTCCTCGCCGTGTGCAAGGCCATGCTGGAAGAGAACATCACCCCGGACTTCATCATCGTCGACGGCGCTGAAGGCGGCACCGGTGCTGCACCGCTGGAATACTCCGACCGCGTTGGCCTGCCGCTTACCGACGGCCTGATTCTCGTCCATAACGCGCTCGTAGGTGCCGGTCTGCGCGATCGCATTAAGCTCGGTGCGTCCGGCAAGGTCATTACTGGCTTCGATATTGTGAAGCGCATGTGCATCGGTGCTGACTTTGTGAACTCGGCTCGCGGCATGATGATGGCCACCGGCTGTATCCAATCTCAGCTATGTCATACAAACACCTGCCCGGTGGGTGTGGCTACCCAGGATCCGAGCCTGTGGAAGGCCCTGGATGTCGACGACAAGGGTCAGCGTGTGGCCAACTATCACAATGCCACGGTCGCGGAAGCAGCTAGCCTGTTGGCATCGATGGGCCTGAATAGCTTCTCTGAGCTGGGGCCGTCCCACCTGCTGCGGCGCACCAATGAGCAGGTCGGTGAGACCTACGCGGAGCTCTACAACTGGCTGCAGCCAGGCGAGCTGCTGAGCGGAACTCGCTTCCACAACTGGGCCGAAGCCTGGGAGACTGCCGACCCGGACACGTTCCACTACCCCGCAGTTCATATGCGCGGGTAGTTCGGGGCTGGTTGCGCGCCCTACTCACCCATCAGCTTCTTGCGCAGACGCTCGTCCTTCGCCAGAACTTCATCGCGCATGTTGGCCTGGTAGTTCTCCATCGCCACAATGAGCTCCGGGTAACCGGCCGAGAGAATACGCACAGCCAGCAGGCCAGCGTTCTTAGCGCCGCCCACACCGACGGTTGCCACCGGAACGCCGCCCGGCATCTGAACGATTGACAGCAGGGAATCGACACCCTCCAGGTTCTCCAACGCGCGTGGCACGCCGATAACCGGCAGCGGAGTGGCCGACGCAACCATGCCCGGCAGGTGTGCTGCACCACCGGCGCCAGCGATAATGCAGCGCAGCCCCTTGTCAGCGGCGGACTTTGCGTAGTCAATCATGCGTTCCGGAGTGCGGTGTGCAGAGACCACACCTACCTCAAAGGGAATTCCGAACTCAGCCAAGACCTCCGCTGCGGGCTCCATGGTCGGCCAATCCGAGTCCGACCCCATAATCAGACCGACCAGCGGACCGGTTACGTTGGCCAACTTCGGGCTTGCCACCTGGTTTGCTTCAGCCAATGTTGTCTCCTTGAGATAGCAATCTAATTCTTATACAGCGCCAGCCACCTATGCGGTGTAGCCGTCTGCCCACACGCCATCGACGATGTAGCCAGCAGCGAGGTTGGCAACCCGCCGGGTCTCCGCGATGCCTTCCGGGCTTGCGTCGTAGCCGCACAGGTTGACGTGCCCCAGCTTACGTCCAGGGCGCCAATCCTTCCCGTACCAGTGAATCTTCGCTGATGGGAAACGACGCCATACCTCAGCAAAACGCTGTGAAATAGGTACATCCGAGGCCTCATCGCCACCGAGCGTATTGACCATTACCGTCACCGGCGCAGTCGGGCGAGTGGAACCCAGTGGCATGTCAGCAACTGCACGCAGGTGCTGCTCAAACTGGCTGGTCTCACAGCCGTCCTGCGACCAGTGACCAGTGTTGTGTGGCCGCATGGCCAACTCGTTGACAAAAATCTCCGGGTTGCCGTCAGCATCGACGGTTTCGAACAGCTCAACTGCCAGCGCGCCGGTTACTCCCAGCTCGGAAGCGATGGTCACACTGAGCTTTTCGGCCGCTCTCGCAAGGTCGTCGGCAAGCCCTGGCGCCGGGCAGATTGCCTCAACACAGATGCCGTCACGCTGCACGGACTCGAGGACCGGCCAGGCCTTGACCTCGCCCGACGGCGTGCGCGCACACATGGCCGACAACTCACGAACCAGCGCGACCTTCCGCTCGGCCATCAGCGGCACGTCCTTGCCCAGCAGTTCGTCGACAAGCGCACGCAGATCCTCGCGGTCCTTCGGGAACCACACGCCGTGACCGTCGTAACCGCCGCGGCGAGCCTTCAGGCAGACGGCACCGTCAACGCGGTCGAAGAATGCTTCGGCATCCTCGGCGGACTCAATTGCAGCGTAGGCAGGTACTGGAGCGCCCAGTTCCTCCAGGCGCTGGCGCATCAGCAGCTTATCCTGCGCGTACAGCAACGCCGACGGCTGAGGCTGAACCGAGTAGCCCATCTCGGTCAGCTTGTTGAGGAATTCGGTGGGAACGTGCTCATGGTCGAAAGTCACGGCCTGCGCACCGGCGACAGCGCGCTCAACATCTTCCCAGACGTGGTAGTCGCCGATGATAACGTCCGCACACACCTGCGCTGCGGAAGCATCCGGCGAACCGGCGAGCAAACGGATGGACTGTCCCAGCTCAATGGCCTCAGTCTGCATCATACGAGCCAGCTGACCGTCACCAATCACCGCCACAACCGGCACGCCATCAGCATGCGCGGGATGCTGCGCAGCAGTTAGCGCTGCAGCGGAATTAGAAGTGGAATTAGTGGAGTTTTCAGGGGTATCCGAAGCAATCACACCCCTGATTGTAGGTTATGACCCAAAATTCTAAGTCAACCGGGAGACCAACTTAGCCACCTTGCGGGAGCTGGGAATATCTTCTACAGCCAGCGGCGGGCCGAAACTGCGGGTGTGCAGATACAACACGCCGCCCTTGCGATTGACCGCACGCACCGAACGCAGATCAATCGAGACCACCTGCGGGCGCAGAATGCCGCGGCGCAAAATAATCCGCCTATCAGTCAGCACAAACCGCTCCCCCAGCCAACTTAGTACCGGACGAACGACGCGCCAGAGAATAAGCCCCAGCCACGCGAAGAGCAGCAGCTGACGCACACCTTGCAGATCTCCCGGAGCAATCCCAGGGCCGTCGATAAAACCAATCAGCAACCAGCAGACGCCCGTGATAACCATGAGTTCCAAGAGCGGCCACACCAGCCGACCAAAAGTTGGATTGGTGTCCAGCAGAATTGCCTCGCGCGTGTCCAACTCATCATCGGGAAAGGCCATACAGCACTACCCCCGCTCCGAATCAGCCTGCGGGGACGCATAGCCGCCGTCAGTGGCACGAACATGGAACACGTCACCGGCCGCAACAAAGTGACTTGTGCCAGCTTCATCGGTGACGATCAATTCGCCGTCGGCACGCACGCCAACCGCCTTGCCCACCAGCACGCGATCCCCCGGCAACTCCACGCGCACGTTCGAACCGATGGTCGCGCACACCGCCTCGTAGTCCCGCAGCAGCTCCGCATCGCCCTTTCGCCACTGCGCTTGACGACGTCCCAGCGCACGCAGCACACCAGCGGAGATGTCGTCGCGGTCGAGGTTTTCCGCTCCCGCCAGGTATAGCGAAATGGCGTGTGGCACCGGCAGCTCATCTTCCTGCAGGGAAACGTTGATGCCGATTCCCGGAATGAGAATTGGCGGTGTCAGCGACGCGGCCTCCACCAGAATTCCGCAGAGCTTACGACCGTCAACCAGGACATCGTTCGGCCACTTCAGGGAAACGCGTTCAGGCGCAAGACCCGCAACTTCCACAACAGCATCGACAACTGCGAGGCCCGCGACTAACGGCAACAGACCCAGTTGCTCGGGTGCGAGCCCTTCCGGGCGCAGCAGCGCGCTGAGTGCAATGGACGCACCCTTCGGGGCCGTCCAACTACGACTCAGTCGACCGCGACCTGCGGTCTGCTCCGAGGCGATAAGCGCACTGAGATCTGCCACCTGCCCCAGTGCCGCCTGTTTCCGAAGATCAGCGTTGGTCGAACCAGTGGTTTCGACAACCTCAATGGAATTCCAGCCCGGCGCGGCTGCGCGCACACGCGTGGCGTCAAGAGGCTTGCGGGAAGCAACAATCCTGGGGTTGGTCATGCACAGCAGTCTAGCGCCATGGCCGGATTCACTGAGTCGTGACCTTTCTCAAGAGCTCGACAGCGTGAGAATCATCACAGCTCGCCTGCTTTACTATTTTCCTTCCCAAACACTACATTCCATAACATGACTATTTCCTCACGTTTGGCGACGGAGCAACACACCACCGCTTTTCTCAATGAAGACCTTCTACGCCGACGCACTGCTGCACTGACTCCGATGGGGTCGCGGGGCTACGACAAGCTCAAACTGACTGAGCGCATGAATGCCCGCGAGCGCATTGACTACCTGCTGGACGAAGGATCTTTTGTCGAATTTGATGCGCTAGCCCGCCACCGCACTACCGCATTTGGGATGGAAGCCAAACGCCCCGTGACCGACGGAATCATCACCGGCTGGGGAACCATAGACGGCCGTGAGGTCTGCATCTTCTCTCAGGACGGCACAATCTTCGGTGGTGCACTCGGAGAGGTCTACGGCGAAAAGATGGTCAAGATTCAGGAACTTGCCATCACTACCGGCCGCCCCCTTATTGGCATGTACGAAGGCGCCGGCGCCCGCATCCAAGATGGCGCAGTCTCACTGGACTTTATTGCCCAGACGTTCCACCACAACGTTCGCGCCAGCGGCGTCATTCCGCAGATTTCAGTCATTTTTGGTGCCTGTGCGGGCGGAAATGCCTACTCCCCAGCACTGACGGACTTCGTTGTCATGGTGGAGGAAAGCTCCCGTATGTTCGTCACCGGCCCTGACGTAATCGAAACAGTCACTGGCGAAAAAATCAGCCAGCACGAGCTCGGCGGCGCCGACACCCATATGGAGATCGCCGGAAACTCCCACTACACCGCCACTAGCGAGCAGGATGGACTCGACTGGGTCTGCGATTTGCTGGACTACCTCCCCAACAACACAACCTCCCCCGCGCCCAGCTGGGATTCCGATGCCAGTGACGAAATCACCGACACTGATCGCACCCTCGACAGTCTCATTCCCGACAGCCCATCCACGCCGTACGACGTGCATGAAGTCATCTACGCGCTTTGCGACGATGCGGAGTTCCTGGAAATCCAGGAAAACCGGGCAGCCAATGTCGTAATTGGCCTTGGCCGTCTCAATGGTCAATCTGTTGGGTTTGTCGCTAATCAGCCCATGGAATTCGCGGGCTGCCTAGATATCGATGCAGCGGAGAAGGCCGCGCGATTCGTCCGAATCTGCGATTGTTTCAACATTCCACTCGTCTTTCTCGTAGACGTACCCGGCTTTCTCCCCGGTTCAAATCAAGAACACCAGGGAATTCTGCGCCGTGGCGCTAAATTGCTCTATGCGTATGCAGAAGCAACCGTTCCTAAAATCACCGTCACCATGCGCAAGGCCTATGGCGGTGCTTATTGCGTGATGGGGTCAAAGGGGCTCGGCGCGGATGTAAATCTGGCTTGGCCGACGGCACAGATCGCCGTGATGGGCGCCTCTGGCGCAGTACGCTTCCTCCATCGTGCCGAGATTCGAACCGCCACCGAAGCAGCTCTCGCAGCAGATCCAGCGGCCGATAGATTTGGCACTCCCGAGAGTGTGAAAGAACTCATTGCTGAACTGGAAATGGGATACGAGCAACACATGCTCACGCCTTATCGTGCCGCCGAACGGGGGTTAATTGATGAAGTCATCCTCCCCTCCGAGACACGAACTCGAGTGATAAAAAATCTGCGCCTGCTAACTTCAAAGAAAGTACCGTGGCCTGCGCGCAAGCACGGCAATATTCCACTGTAAGAGCAGGCTTTTTGCTGTACAACGAGCTAGTCATTACCCCTACTTTTGTTAACAGCGATTGCCCCCCAACTACCTCCCCCCGTTTTCGAAACGTAAACTAGTTGGTATGACGACTGCCGCAAATACATCAACCGGTGAAACCCCGGATTTGACCACTACTGCTGGAAAGCTGGCCGATCTGCGAGCCCGTCTCGCAGAGACCCAGGCTCCAATGGGCCAGGCCAGCATTGACCGCGTCCACGACAAGGGCAAGATGACCGCTCGTGAGCGCATCGAGTTCCTCTTGGACGAGGGCTCGTTCGTGGAGGTTGACGCTCTCGCACGTCACCGCTCCAAGAACTTCGGCCTCGACGCCAAGCGCCCTGTCACTGACGGTGTTGTGACAGGCTACGGCACCATCGATGGCCGCCAGGTCTGTGTCTTCTCGCAGGACGGCGCCATCTTCGGTGGCGCGCTCGGTGAAGTCTACGGTGAAAAGATTGTCAAGATCATGGATCTGGCCATCAAGACCGGTGTCCCAATTATCGGCATCAACGAGGGTGCTGGTGCCCGCATCCAAGAGGGCGTTGTTTCCCTCGGCCTCTACTCCCAGATTTTCTTCCGAAACACCCAGGCTTCTGGTGTTATTCCACAGATCTCCCTGATCATGGGCGCCTGCGCTGGTGGCCACGTCTACTCCCCGGCTCTGACCGACTTCATTGTCATGGTCGATGGCACTTCCAAGATGTTCATCACCGGCCCGGACGTTATTAAGACCGTCACTGGCGAAGAGGTCACACAGGAAGAGCTGGGTGGCGCTGGTACTCACATGAGCACCTCCGGTACTTCGCACTACACCGCCGCTGATGACGAAGACGCTCTGACTTTCGTTCAGGAATTAGTCAGCTACCTGCCGTCCAACAACCGCGCTGAGGCTCCTCGCATGGAGGCTGAGCCGTTCGAGGGCTCCATCGCTGACAGCATCACTGAGACTGACCTCGAGCTCGACACGCTGATTCCGGACTCCCCAAACCAGCCGTACGACATCAAGGACGTCATCACCCGTCTGGTCGACGACGAGGACTTCCTGGAAATTCAGGAGGACTACGCACAGAACGTGGTCATCGGCTTCGGTCGCGTGGAGGGTCGCTCGGTCGGTTTCGTCGCCAACCAGCCGATTCAGTTCGCTGGCTGCCTCGACATCAAGGCATCCGAGAAGGCGGCTCGCTTCGTCCGCACCTGTGACGCCTTCAACATTCCGATCATCATGCTGGTTGACGTTCCAGGCTTCCTGCCGGGCACCAACCAAGAGTTCGACGGCATCATCCGCCGTGGCGCCAAGCTGTTGTACGCATATGCTGAGGCCACCGTCCCGAAGATTACCGTCATCACCCGTAAGGCCTACGGCGGAGCTTACTGTGTGATGGGCTCCAAGGACATGGGCGCTGACATCAACCTGGCATGGCCGACCGCTCAGATTGCGGTCATGGGTGCTTCCGGCGCTGTCGGCTTCATCTACCGCAAGGAGCTCAAGGCTGCTGCGGCCGAGGGCAAGGATGTCGTCGCACTGCAGAAGGAGTACGAGGCAGAGTACGAGGCCACCCTGGTCAACCCGTACATGGCTGCTGAGCGCGGCTTCATCGACGCCGTTATCCCGCCGAGCGAGACCCGCGGCCAGATCATCGAGGGTCTGCGTCTACTGGATCGCAAGGTTGTTAACGTACCCGCCAAGAAGCATGGGAACATTCCGCTGTGACCGATTCCAAAAACACCCCAGCAACCGAAGACAAGGACGCCGCTACAGCCCCGGCTGCACCGTTCATGTCCGTCCTCAAGGGCAACCCGTCTGACGCTGAAACTGCCACGCTCGCGCTTTTGTTCGCAGGTATGGCAGCAGCCGGCGGCGCCCCAGAGGACCGCGGCCCGCGCAACAACTGGGGTCGGCTGGAAGAGGGTTTCCACCAGCCGCACCAGCACGTACCGGGCACGTTCCGCAACGTCCATTTCTACTAGTACAGCTACCGCTTAGCGCGTAGTCGTTACCGCACGCTAGCTGCGTCGATTCGCTAGCACAAAGCGCCACCATCGGGTTTTCCGATGGTGGCGCTTTGGTTTTTGTTACTGCCTTAGCCTTGACCACTGCTTATTACTAGCGTTGTTCACCCAGCGACTCGCCATCAAACTCGTCATCGAGCTCCCGGTCCAGCCGACGCTGATCACGGTTGCGAGCTACCGGCCACACCACCTTGAACAGGAAATACACAAACGCCAGACCGATGGCAGCACCCACCACAGCGCCGGCAATGAATCCCCACGATTCCGATAGTGCCCCACCAGCGCTTGCCTCAGAGAGCAATTGCACTCTGATAAAACCAATCAGCCACAGCCCAATGACGGCTACGAGTGCTGCAATCTCGCCTTTTGTAAGACCATTAATCTTCGGCATTGGCACTTGACGTCGCAACCACCGCTGCGAAAACAGGAGTCCAACCAGCGGCATCAAGATGATTGCCACTGTCACGCCCACCATCTTTGGCTCTGGAATGAGCCAAATCAGTACCGTTGCAAGCACGTAGTTAGCCCACATCATCATTGTGAACCCGTACGTGTAGGACTTATGCAGCAACATCTGCTGATACTCATCGTCCACCGTGGCGCTGTTGCGTTCAATTACGACATCCGCATAGGACATTGTCAGTATCCTTCCTCACCAAAAATTTCTTCGACTGTTTTTCCCAGGACCTTGCAGATACGCAACGCCAAATACACCGAAGGCGAGTAATTTCCCCGCTCGATATTTGCAATGGTTTGCCGCGAGACCTCCACCTGCGCGGCTAAATCCGCTTGGCTCAGCTCCAACCAGCGTCGGTATCTCCTGACCTGGTTCGAACGTTCTTCCCCACTCATCTGTGTACTTTCTTTAACTTGATGTCCACTTTACTTTACATCACTAGAAGGCAGCTGCCATCTAAAAAAATCTGCCTGTTCTTACAATCGGGCCAACCCCACGCATGTTTGCCACAAAAATTAGGCTTTACGATTCCGCCCTCACTAAAATCACTAACTATGAGCAGCCCCCGAATCGTCTTGGCTTCCACTTCCCCTTCGCGACTGCACATTCTCCGCTCTGCAGGCATCGAGCCCATCACAGTAGCGCCCAACGTCGACGAGGATGCCGTAATCACAGCCCTTCCGGACGCATCGCCGGTACGCATCGTCGAGGAACTCGCGCAGGCCAAGGCACACGCTGCCTCTCCGGCCTACCCCAATGACATTGTCATTGGCGGGGATTCAATGCTGCTTCTCGACGGGCAGTTGCAGGGCAAGCCCCACACGGAAGAAAAGACCATTGAGCGCTGGCATCAACAGAGTGGCCGGACGGCTGAGCTGATTACTGGTCACTGTGTCGTGACACCAAAGGGCGAGCACCTTGAGGTGGCGATTACTTCCCTCGATTTCGCTGAAGTCCCAGAAGAGGACATCCGTGCCTACGCTGCGACGGGCGAGCCGCTGAAGTGCGCTGGCGCGTTTACTTTGGAGGCTCTAGGCGGCTGGTTTGTCGATGGCATCAATGGCGACTCATCCAGTGTGATCGGACTGTCGCTACCTGTCGTGCGCCGAGCTCTGTATCGCTACGGCTATTCGGTCTCCCAGTTCTGGAATCGGTAGGCATCGCAAGAACCGTCGAAAAGCAAAAACCGCACCAATTTGGTGCGGTTTTCCTAGCTGTTGAGACTACTTGTTAGCAGCCTCAACGCGCTTGATGGCCTCCTGAGCAACAAGCTCCTGGATACCCATATCCAGCTCGGAGGTGAAGCCAACACAGGAGCAGTTGATCTCGCCGAGAACGTAGGTGTCCTCGCCGTTCTCGCCGTCTGCCAGCATGAAATCAGCGGTCCAGATCAGCGGGATATTGTCGCCACCGAGGTTCTCGGCAATGACCGGGCGAGCCTCAGCAAACATGTCGATGAGGTCCTGCCACTCTTCCGGCTTGTTGTAGGTGTACTTCGCGCCAGAGAACAAGGTTGCGGAGAAAGCGTCGCCGCCCTCGGCCGGCTTCTTGTGAACCACGAAGACCGGGTGCGGGCCGACCAGCAGAATGCGAATTTCGCCTTCGGTGATGCGCGGCATGAAGCGCATGTCCACAAGCATGCCGTTATCGCCGATGATGTACTGGTCGCAGAAATCCATGAACTCGCCGAGCTCACGAGTCTCAGTGTGATTGTCCACGGCCTCGGTGCACTTCAGCTTGGTGTTTAGCGGCAGCGGGGTGCCCGGCTCAACGTTCTTAGCAACCTCTTCGTCAGCGATGCGCACGCGCCAGATGCCGGATCCGGTGGAGCCACGGTTCTGCTTAAGGACGCGCTCGCCGTAGGACAGGGAGGTCGGGAAAGTGCTGTGGAATGCCTCGACGTCGTAGTAAGCAGCGGTGTCAGACGGAACCAGGTCAGTATCCTTGAGCTTGACCAGTGCGTCCTTTGCGCCGTAGGCCATCATCTCGCCCGGGGTGGACATACCAACCAAACCAGCGACCGAGAGACTGGTCAGAAGCTCGAAGTAGCCCCTCTCACCACCCGGGATGTTGCCCGGGTTTACGCGGGAGATGTAGCCGTCGAAGTTCTGGGAGACGTAGTCGTACAGGTCGTCCTTCCACTCCGGTCGGTAGTAGACGACCTCAGCGGACCAACCGGCTTCGCGGATAGCGTTGACGATTGGCATGGTGTCCTTGCGGTGTCCGTCGAAGTACTTGTCCGAGCCGCCCTCGATCTCGAATACAACAATGTTCTTGTGCACAGGCACTCCTTTTAAGAAAATACATGGACTTCCGGCACTCAATTGTCTCCGTAACGCAGCGAATACCCAGGCAGATAGCCCATTTCAGCCCATTTTCCAGTGATACGAATCAACACAGTTTTTGCGCTAACTCTCAGCTAAATTTTAGGGCACTACCTGGACTCCAAGCGCGCTGAAAACACTGCTTTTACCCCCAACTGTGAGGCGTATCCCAGGGTGGCCGCGGACGCAATTGTTGCCGTCGGAAAGCGCTCACACTGGGGACTATTCCGCCGTTCGCCACGCGACCCGTAAACTAGATATGCAATTGACGATAAACGTCAGAAAGTCCCACCCACCCAACTTGCGCCAAGGGAGTATCCGATGGCTGTTCCGCACGACCCGCACCCCCAGTTCCAGCAGTACGCCCACCCTGAGCGCCTCGTCTCTAGCTCCTGGCTTGCTGCCCGACTGGGCTCTCCCGGTCTGCGCGTTGTTGAATCCGACGAGGACTCACTGCTTTACGACATTGGACATATTCCGGGCGCGGTTCGCATCGACTGGCATCACGACCTCAACGATCCTGTGCGCCGCGACTATATCGACGCCGAAGGCTTTGCCGAGCTCATGCGCGAGAAGGGTATCTCGCGCGATGACACCGTCGTAATCTACGGCGACAAGTCCAACTGGTGGGCCGCCTACACACTCTGGGTTTTCGAGCTTTTTGGGCATCCCGACGTGCGCCTGCTTAACGGTGGCCGCGATGCCTGGATGACTGAAGAACGAGACACGAGCTTCGAGGTCCCCAATTACCCACGCACTGACTACCCTGTCGTCGAGCGCGACGACAAGACACTGCGCGCCTACTTCAGCGATACACGTGAGCTCATTGGAAAGGCTCCGATTATCGACGTGCGCACTCCGGAGGAGTATGCCGGTGCACGAACCCACATGGTCGATTACCCACAGGAAGGCGTCCTGCGTGGTGGCCACATTCCAACCGCGGTAAACATTCCATGGAATCAGTCCGTTCACCCGAACTCGCGTTTCCGCGATCGCGAAGAGCTCGAGCAGATTTACGCGCACGTCCAATTTGAAGATGAGGCGATTGTCTACTGCCGCATCGGCGAGCGCTCCGCGCACACCTGGTTTGTACTGCACCACCTGCTCGGCCACGAGAATGTTCGCAACTACGACGGCTCGTGGGTTGAGTGGGGCAATATGATTGGCATGCCCATTGCCCACGGTTCGGAGCCGGGAAGCCTGTAGGCGATCGACGCAACCGGTGGGCGCTTCCCCCACCGTTTTTCCAGCGTCAGCGGCTGACGCTACACCGGAGATTTAGTTTCCCCCTGCCGCCCCCAATCAAGGGGGCGGCTCTTGCACTCTTGGGTGATAATTTTAACCACAAACCTAGGTTTTTGGGCGGAAAATAGCCACTTCAGCTGCCCCCATGACCACTTGAACGCTGCTCAAGACCACAATCCCTACCCCCTTATGTAGCGAGCAAAAAGAGGTTGCTTACCGCACCTGTGACACAATGGAGACATTGGGTCACACGCTGTTAGCTACCGCGTGGTTAACCGTATTGCGGTTCACCACTCAGTTAACTGCAGTGCTGCTTGTGATTCCTACAAATGACTGTCGCAACCTTGCCCCGAGGGCCAATTCTCGGGGTGCCCACGAAAAATGGAGGATTTCGTGTCCGAGCAGACCACTGAAAAAATCACGAAGGTTCTCGTCGCCAACCGTGGCGAGATTGCCGTTCGCGTTATTCGCGCTGCGAAGGACGCCGGCATTCCTTCCGTCGCCGTTTACGCTGAGCCGGATGCGGACGCTCCTTTCGTGACCATGGCGGATGAGGCTTTTGCTCTCGGTGGCACCACTTCCGCTGAGTCCTACCTAGTTTTCGACAAGATTCTGGACGCCGCAAAGAAGTCCGGCGCTAATGCCATCCACCCGGGATACGGCTTCCTGTCGGAGAACGGCGACTTCGCTGAGGCTGTTGAGAACGCTGGCCTGATCTGGATTGGCCCGTCACCAGAGTCCATCCGCGCCCTGGGCGACAAGGTCACCGCTCGTCACATCGCGCTGAAGGCTGACGCTCCAATGGCTCCAGGCACCAAGGAGCCAGTTAAGGATGCAGACGAGGTCGTCGCGTTCGCTAAGGAGCACGGTCTGCCAATCGCCATTAAGGCCGCTTTCGGTGGCGGTGGCCGCGGCATGAAGGTCGCACACAAGATGGAAGAGGTCGCCGACCTCTACGAGTCCGCTACCCGTGAGGCCGTTGCGGCCTTCGGTCGCGGTGAGTGCTTCGTAGAGCGCTACCTGGACAAGGCACGCCACGTCGAGTGCCAGGTTCTCGCTGATAAGCACGGCAACGTCGTTGTCGCCTCCACCCGTGACTGCTCGCTACAGCGTCGTTTCCAGAAGCTCGTCGAGGAAGCACCCGCTCCGTTCCTGACCCCAGAGCAGGATGAGCGCCTGCGCCAGTCCGCTAAGGACATCTGCCGCGAGGCTGGCTACTACGGTGCGGGCACCGTTGAGTACCTGGTTGGCGCTGACGGTCTGATTAACTTCCTCGAGGTCAACACTCGTCTACAGGTGGAGCACCCGGTCACCGAGGAAATTACCGGCCTCGATCTGGTCCGCGAGCAGTTCCGCATTGCTGAAGGCAAGGAACTGTCCATCAAGGAAGACCCGGAGATGCGCGGTCACGCTTTCGAGTTCCGCATCAACGGCGAGGACGCCGGCAGCAACTTCATGCCGGCTCCGGGCACCATCACCAAGTACGTCGAACCGTCCGGCCCGGGTGTCCGCATGGACACCGGCATCAAGGAGGGCGACGTCATCGGCGGCCAGTTCGACTCCATGCTGGCCAAGCTGATTGTTTGGGGCGAGACCCGCGAAGAGGCCCTACGCCGCTCCGCTCGTGCTCTGTCCGAGTACCAGGTTGAGGGCCTGGCAACGGTCATTCCGTTCCACCGCCACATTGTGGAGAACCCGGCGTTTGTCGGCGATGGCGAGAAGTTTGACGTCTACACCAAGTGGATTGAAGAGGAATGGGACAACCCGATTGCTCCGTACGACGGTGACTCCGACGCTGACACCGACACCGTTCCGGCTCAGAAGGTTGTCGTCGAGATCGACGGTCGCCGCGTCGAGGTAGCCCTGCCGGGCGACCTGGCTCTGGGCGGCGGCAACGCTGGTGCCAAGAAGAAGAGCAAGAAGAAGCGCGCTGGCGGTTCCAAGAAGGCCGCTTCCGGTGACGCTGTGGTTGCTCCGATGCAGGGCACCGTCATCAAGGTCAACGTCGAAGAGGGCCAGGAAGTCTCCGAGGGTGACACCGTGGTTGTCCTTGAGGCCATGAAGATGGAAAACCCAGTCAAGGCTCACAAGGACGGCGTTGTCACGGGTCTGGCTACCGAGGCTGGCTCAGGTGTCGGCAAGGGCGATGTCCTGATGGAACTGAAGTAGTTCTAAAGCTCTAAGCGGGGCTGGTTGCGATGGGATTCGCAGCCAGCCCCGCTTGATTCTTTTCAGCCCCTCCCCCGGCGCCCTTAAACACTGTTCAGGACGTCTAGAGTGGACGGTATGGAACCCATGGAAGTAAATGCCGGCCGCTTCTACTGCCGTCCGCTGCGCCACGATTCCCGCGTCGATGACGCCCCGGTCGCAACCCAATTACTCACAGAATTGGCCCCTGACTCCGTCGCCGAGTTCCTTCGGAACTCCACCACCGAGTGGGAAAACGACACCGCCTACCGCTTTGCGGTTGCTGAGCAGACGAACGTCGAGATGCTCGCACTAGCAACCGTCGAGGTCATCAATGCCGACCACGTCAGCATCACCGTCCGTCCCGCAGGCGATCCCGCACGCGTGTTGCCTAACGACGATCAGGTCCTCACCAAGGTAACCGTCGCCGACGGCGTCGAAGCCGCCGAAAAAGCCCTCCACCGATGGGCAGAGGGCTTCTTGGGCAAGAAAGTCAGCTAGCCGTACTGGCACCGCTGCGACTGCTCAGTCCTAGGCGCCGGAACGCAGCAGGTAGATATCCATAATCCAACCGTGCTCCGCACGGAGCTTCTTTTTCAGCTCTGCAATCTCTTCGCCGATGTCACCAACGCGGCCGCGGCGGAGCGTTTCCAGCTCCGTTCCCAGGAATGCACCCCAGAGAATCTCTTCCTCCGGGTCCGCGTGGTCGAGCCAGGCTGCACCGCCATCGAGCATCACCACCGCATCCGTGCCAGGTGCACGCTCCCCCAGGCGCCGACCAGTGGTAATCAATACCGGCTTACCAATCTGGTTCAGGCATTCTCCATGCGCTGCGGTCAGCGCGGAAATCGCCGTCACACTGGGGATAACTCGCGAACGCACGTCCAGCCCAAGGTCGCGGACGCGCTGCAAAATCCGCAATGTTGAGTCGTACAAGGAGGGGTCACCCCAGACCAAGAACGCACCGCGGCGCTTGCCCTCTCGTCCGAGGTGAGCGACGAAGGCGTCGGCAAGCAGCTCTGCACGGCGCTGATGCCAGTCACGGACGACTGCGCCGTAGTTATCGGGCGTGCGGTCACGTGGCGGGTCGGGAACGGCAACGAGTTCGACATGCGGCGCATGCTTATCGACGATCGCCTGTCGCGCAGCCAACAAGTCCGCTTTGGCATCACCCTTGTCGAGAGCAAAAACTACGTCGACATCAGCAAGAGCGCCGATAGCCTCGAGCGTAATGTGGCTCGGACTACCGGCGCCGATTCCGATGACGTCTACATCGACATATCCGCTGTATACAGGGCTCTCGGCCTGAGTGCGGGCGGCGTCGTTTCGACTAGTGATTGGTCGGATCTCCCTCGTAACCGAACTGTTCAGCCATCTCATCTGGAGACAGGCCAGCCATCGAACCCTGGAGGTTAGCCGAAGCGGCCTGCTTCAAGTAAATCTCGCAAGCGTTGGCCATGTACTTGGAGTCGTACACGTTCATCTCCAGAATCGGAGTCAAAGAGCCATCATCTTCCATGCGCGAAACCAAAAGGTGCGGCTTGTCCGAGTCCGTGGTCATGGAGCACTTAATCTTGACACCGTTGACATCCGTGAAAGTTGGCTTAATCATATTGTCATCCTCCTCCAAAACAGCGACCGGAAAATAAGTAGCGCTGTTGCGACCGCAAGCGCAAGAAAGTCGCTCGTTATAAACCATGTTAGCCAGATTCCGGGCGGCACCGCCGAGCACAAAAGCACATGGGGGTAATAGCGAGCTTCCTGCATGTTTGCGTGTCAGGTCGAGGACCCAATTGCCACTAGAGCTCGCAGATGCGTTAAAGTGATGAAGTAATTTTCCGGCCGCCGAGAATGTGTTTTCACGGCTGTTTTACCCGGAAGATGATTGCCCTAGTAGCTCAGTGGATAGAGCACGGCTCTCCTAAAGCCGGTGTCGGAGGTTCGATTCCTCTCTGGGGCACAAATGCCCTCGTGACCTTTTACATATAGGGCGCGAGGGTTCTTTGTTTTTCTCACGACCGGCCACTACGCCCCCTCCTGAGAACGCATCACCCAGCAATTTCCAGAAACACTTGTGTTAGGCTTACCTAATCACGTGGCGTGTAGACTTCCGCCAGTACAAAACAGCCCAAGACTTGTTGAAGGACAGTGACAACTATGGCTGGCCTAGCTAAAGCAGCAGCACCGAAGCGTAAGCCCCGTAAGGCACACGAGGCAACAGTTACTGGACGTCGCCAGATTTCCCCAGACCTTGTTCGTTTGAGCATGAACTCGCCTGCATTTGTGGGCAAGGAGCTGGAGTTTACCGACCATTACATCAAATTATTGTTTGTGCCAGAGGACGCTGATTACTCCTGGCCGTTCGATATTGCGAAAATTCGCGCCGAACAGCCGCGAGACAAACTGCCAATCACCCGCACCTACACTCTGATTAATGTGGACTCCGAAACCGGCGACTTTGACGTCGACTTCGTCACCCACGGCGATTCCGGCCTGGCTGGACCGTGGGCACGCGTAGCCGAAATCGGAGACAAGCGTGGCTTCTTAGGGCCAGGAGGCGCATGGGGACCTGCAGCAGAATATGAACACTTTGTACTCGCCGGAGACGAGTCCGCAGCGCCAGCTATCAGCGCCGGACTGAAGCACCTCCCAGCAGGCACGACCGCAACCGCATACATCGAAATCGAGTCCGAAGATCGGAAGTTTGAGCTCCCAACCCGAGAGGGTGTGGAAGTCCATTGGGTCCTCCGCAACGGCGCAACCCACGGCACAGAGCTATCCCGCGCAGTGCGCGAGGCGGGCATTCCAGAAGGTAAGAAAACTAGCTGGTTCATCCACGGTGTCGCCGAGATGATCAAGGAATTGCGCCGCTTCCTCTTCGTCGAATCTGAGATCCCGAAGAAAGACGTTTCCATTTCTGGCTACTGGCGTATCGGTATGACCGAAGACCAGTGGCAGTCTTCTAAACGAGAATTCAACGCTGAGGTTGAGGCCGAGGAGGAAAGAGCCAGGGCCTGACGCTTGCTCGAACGTTAGCGCTCGCTACGCCTTTCAACAACGACGCGTTTTCCTGCCAACCAGTCGAATGGGTGCCAGCGGCAAACAGCAACCCAAATCATCAGGACACCAAAAAACAGTTCAACGTTTGGCTCAAAACCCGTAGGCAAGAAAACCAGCGACAATAGGTAACAATTACGTACCGCTGCCCGCCAACCTCTGTGCCAAGAATCGTCTCCTGATTCGAGCTCCGATGTTCCCTCTGGCTGAGCGACTTCGAACGGAGTTGCCCCAGAGTCTGCTTTCCGCGCTGGAACAACGTGTAGCAAAAATGCGCTTTTACCAAACGTCTGTTCACCGCGAGCCTCTGCAACCACGCGCACAAAGAAAAAGACAGCTGGGAATATGACACCATACAAAATCCTGAACTCTGGCGGACTCGGCAGCGCCCAGTTCGCCATGGCTGCTTCCCACGCAAGTTTGCCAAGTGCCACAATGATGGCAACAAAGATTCCTACAAGGAACGAATCCAGTATCCACGCGCCACTGCGCCGAGCGAACAAATCCGCATTACTCTTTACGGGGAATCGATTCGGGGTGCGCCGATACATGGGACACACGCTATCAAAACCACTTATGACTTCACAGACGAATTGCCTTTCCCTACCGCACCCGTTCTGCCACGATTAGAAGCATCCAGTATGCAAATCGAAAAGTTGACTGTATAGTTGCCGGTTGAATCAACCTATCTATTGGGTGTCAGCAACTACCTTGCCAATAACTTGGCAAGTTCCCCTATAGCTGGCACCCGCAGTGGTTTTTCAGGAGACGCCGCCCCAGAAAGCCGAGAATTAAACCACGCGACGCAGGCCCGAGAAGCCCAGAAAGTGAGATGGATGTGAATACGCGAACTCAGCTGTCAGCCGTACAGCACCCTAAACTCACTGCCGTCCGGCGCAAGAACCGCCGGCAGCTGGCGCTGGCCTGCTGCTTCCTCACCTTCGCAGCCACGGCCACCAGCTGTGCCAACAGCGAAAGCGAGGAGGTTGCCGCGACGCAAACCTCGTCGTCAAGCCAACTTACTACGGTGTCGACGACGAGTTCGCCGACGACGACCGGACCAAAGGTTCGAGAAGGCGGTACGCCGCGCATCGGGCAGCTGTGCCCGAACCAGACCGGCGAAATACGAATGAGCGCCAACGGCCAGAATCTTGAATGCGCACAAGTCGGCAAGCAGGAAGTGTGGACGGTGCTGCAGCAAACCCCCGCGAACCCGACATCGCAGCAAATGTGGATCTCCACTACTCCGACGACCACTGAGCCACTGCCTCAGGAACCTGAGCCGACGACTCCGAGCGAGAGCACAACGGAGACAAGTGAAACGGAGAGCTCGACGACCTCTGATACTTCCACGCCGCCCGATACTTCAACGACTCCGACAACCTCCGGCGAGCCGACAGAATCGGAGCAGGAAGAGCAGCCAAGCGAAGATAATCATGGGCTCACCGGCCTGTTCCGCTAGGTTCGTCTCGGGCTGCGAGGTTCGTCGGCTCGGGGCTCCGTTAGGTAAGGTGCGCTAGCTCGCCCTAAAAACCAAAATCCGCTGCAACAATACTGCAGCGGATTTTTTATTTACCCAACAGATACGAAGAGACGAACCTGAACAGATCTGAGCCCGCCACAATGCGGCGGAGCACCCGCGCTCCCCTACTTGCGGTGACGGCGGTTGTAGAACGGCGTCGGCACGACGGTGGCGGTAATGTCGGCGCCTTCAACGGTCAGCTCAGTGCCAGTGGAGGACTGCCAACGCTGAACGTATGCAAAACCGATTGGGTGGCCCAAAGTCGGCGACACCTTGGCGGAAGTCAGCACACCAACCTCGTTACCTTCCGCATCAATGAGCTTGGTGCCACGCTTGGGAGCTTCATCACCGGAGAAACGCAGACCAACCAGCAGCTCCTTCGACTGCGGACGGTTAATCAGGGCATTGCGACCAATAAACTGCCCCTTGGTCGGCCCCATGATGGACTTCAAGCCGGCCTCCAGCGGAGTGCGGTCTCGAGTCAGCTCGTAGCCATAGAGCGGCATACCGGCCTCAAGACGCAGGGTGTCGCGGCAGGCCAGACCACACGGCAGCAGGCCGAGGTCAGCGCCGTTGTCAGCCGGATCCTCCGGGTTTTCCACCTTGCCACCTGCTGCAATGATTGCACGCCAGACCTCGACGGCGCGGTCAGCCGGCGGGAAGATCTCGAAGCCGTCCTCACCGGTGTAGCCGGTTCGGGCAACAATCATTTCCACACCTGCGACCTCGAGCAGAGTGCAAGAGTAGTAGTTCATGCCATCGAGAGTCGCGTGCAGATCCTGTGGCAACAGACGGCGCAGAAGCTTCGCAGCCTTCGGCCCTTGAATGGCCAGGAGCACATTCTTGTCATTCATGCGCTCAACCTCGACGTTGTAGCCACCAACGCGCTCGCGCAGCGTCGAGTACACATCTTCAGCGGCTGCGGCATTCTGCACCAGCATGAATTCGTGACTACCGAGGCGGTAAATGATGAGGTCATCAATAATGCCGCCGTCTTCCTGCACAATCATGGTGTACTTGGCACGACCCAACGCCAGCGGCTTGATTGCCGAAATCAGGGAGTGTGCAAGGAACGCCGCCGCATCCTCACCAGTGACGCGGATGATACCCATCAGCGACAGGTCGAAAACACCAACGGCCTCACGCACTGCGTTGTGCTCTGCAATTTCCGAAGAGTAGCGGAACGGCACTTCGTAGCCACCAACATTGCGCATTTCTGCGCCAAGGCTTACGTGCTCATCATGCAGGGCGCTACGGAAAGAATTGTTGTTCTCAGAAGCGCCAGAATTGTCAGTCATACACACTCCAATTATTGCGGTGGGGCAAACCAGATTGTTACCTTCCCACCTTATATCTAAGACTCCGCGCTCGCTTCCGCGAGCCCCTGCGGAGCCAGGGCAACAGGCCCGTCCATTAACTATCATGCACTGATTCGCACATGCTTGACGACGACCCCGCGGCCACCACAAAGGCCCCGCTACCAGTGACGGTAACGGGGCCCTTGCATTTGTCTATTCAGTTAATTGAGATTGGCTGAGCTGTTCGGGCAGCGTTGCCAGCCAAGGACTCAGTGGTTATTAGTGATCAACCGCAGCCTCGGTGCCAACACCGGTCAGGGAGCGAACTTCCATCTCAGCTGCCAGGTCATCGAAGTTATCCGGCTTGCCCATGTAGGTGGCGATGATGCCAGCCAGGAACGCCAGCGGGATTGCGAGCAGACCCGGCGAGGTCAGCGGGAACCAGGAGAAGTCAACCGACGGAATCATCGAGGACTCGCTGCCGGAAACTGCCGGGGAGAAGATAATCAGAACCAGCGAGGCGATGACACCGGTGTACATGGAGGCAACTGCGCCTGCGGTGTTGAAGCGCTTCCAGAACAGGGACATCAGGATGGTTGGTACGTTTGCGGATGCTGCCACTGCGAAGGCCAGCGACACCAAGAAGGCGACGTTCTGCCCCATGGCCAGGATGCCGAGGATAATGGCGACAACGCCCAGCACGATTACGGTAATGCGGGAGACACGAACCTGCTCGGCTTCCGTGGCCTGTCCCTTGCGGATCACGGCCTGGTAGAGGTCCTGGCCGACAGACGCGGAAGCGGTAATTGCCAGACCAGCGACCACGGCCAGCACGGTAGCGAACGCCACTGCGGAAATCACTGCCATGAAGATGGAGCCACCGATTTCGAAGGCCAGCAGCGGAGCTGCAGCGTTGGCTCCGCCCGGGGCGGCGTTGATTCGGTCCGGACCAACAAGTGCGGCGGCGCCGTAACCGAGTACCAGGGTCAACAGGTAGAAACCACCGATGAGGATGATTGCCCAGGTCACGGACTTACGAGCTTCCTTTGCAGTCGGCACCGTGTAGAAGCGCATGAGCACGTGCGGCAGACCAGCAACACCGAGGACCAGTGCCAGGCCCAGAGAGACGAAGTCCAGCTGCTGAACGAAGGAGCCGCCGTACTTCAGACCCGGCTCAAGAATGGCGGAGGCTTCGTAGCCCTTCTCGGCGATGTGATCCGAGCTCGCGTGCATGTCCACTGCGTCCTGCAGGAGCTGGGAGAAGTTACCCTTAACGCCAACCAGGATGATCAGGGTCATGATGATGACAGCACCGACCAGCAGGACGGCCTTAATCATCTGCACGTAAGTCGTGCCCTTCATACCACCGATGAGAACGTAAGCAACCATGATGATGCCGACGACCGCGACAACGATGGACTGCTGAGTGGAGTCGTGAATGTTGAGCAGCACGGCGACCAGGGAACCTGCACCGGCCATCTGCGCGATGAGGTAGAACAGGGTCACCGCGAGGGTCGAGATAGCAGCCGCAGTACGTACCGGGCGCTGCTTAAGACGGAAGGACAGCACGTCGGCCATGGTGAACTTACCGACGTTACGCAGCGGCTCTGCAACCAACAGCAGCGCGACCAGCCAGGCTACGAAGAAGCCGATGGAGTAAAGGAATCCGTCGTAACCAGTCAGCGCAATGGCGCCGACGATACCGAGGAAGGAAGCCGCCGAGAGGTAGTCACCCGCAATGGCAAGACCGTTTTGGGTACCGGAGAACTGTGCGCCACCGGTGTAAAAGTCTGATGCTCCCTTGTTTCCGCCCTTGCCCACTCGAGTAACGATGAACATGGTCGCAACAATGAAGGCGACGAAGACCGCGATGTTGAGAATCGGGTTACCTGCTGCTGCAGTGTCATCTGCAGCAAAGAAACTAGTCAGCATGCCTATGCCTCCTTCTTTGCGACGATTTCAGCGATTTCTCCGCTTTCCAGTGCCTCGCGCAGCTCTGCCTGCATCGGCTCAAGCTTCTTGTTGGCGAAGTTGATGTACACCCAGGTGATGGCGAAGGTGGTCACGAACTGGAGCAGACCAAGGACGATGCCCAGGTTGATATTGCCCAGTACGGGAGTCGCCATGAGATCCGGCGCGAACGTCGCAAGCAAAACGAATGCGATGTACCACACCAGACCTGCGACGGTCATCGGGATGGCGAAAGAACGGAATGTAGAGCGGAGCTCTTGGAACTGCGCTGAGTTTTGCACGTAGCGGTACTCGGCCGCCTGTGGCTTATGCCGGTCTGCCGGCAAGGGAGTTGCGGACACGGGCTAATCCTTTCCAGGAAGTTATGCAGGTGTTCGTAATGAGGTTCAGCACAGCCACCCCGAAGGTGTGCCATGCACCACATTTTTCATTATGTGTGGAAACAAAGTTACCTGGAACACAGTTAGCAAAGAAGTTAAATGCGGCTAACTACTTCTCAGCGAGCCTTAAGGCACCCCCAAAAACGCCATTACCTGCATACTTAGGCGCCGTTTTTACTACCCCCATTTACGCCGTTGTACTCGTGTTCTCCGCTTCTTCCGGCAATGGCTTACTCTGACGCCACCACCACAGCGCTTCGATAATGACCGCGCCGATGGCCCCCACGATCAGCGCGGGAATCAACAGCTCCCGCCCTACCCAGTACAGATTAAGCACTGTGGCCACTGAACGAACCGAGAAGATGAACAGGTAGGCTCCTGCCGATACCGCCAGCAACAGAACCTTCCACCAGGTGTATGGCCTAGCCACGACCACCAAAACCCAAAATGCCGAAACAATCAGCACAATGAGGGTCGCAGTAGACGCCTCCCCTCGTGCCGCATCGCTGGCGTCGACTCCCGGGTTTGCCCACAACCAAAACATGAAGGTCAACAACCCCACCGTGATGCCCGCCGGTATCGCTAAGCGCAACACGCGCCGCACGAAACCATCGCGCGCACGCTCCAAGTTAGGAGCCAACGACAGCACGAACGCCGGGATTCCAATTGTGAACCAACCCGTAATCGTCACGTGAATCGGCTCGAATGGATAATCCATCCCCCACAGCCCCACAGCCAGCGCCAGCACCACCGAGTAGATGGTCTTCGTCAAAAAGAGGTTGGCCACACGCTCGATATTGCCAATGACGCGACGCCCCTCCGCCACAATCATCGGCATCACGGCGAAGCGATTATCCAACAGCACCAACTGCGCAACCGAACGTGTCGCCGGCGCCCCATCCCCCATAGCCACGCCCAGGTTCGCCGCTTTCAGCGCCAGCACATCATTGACACCATCACCGGTCATCGCCACATGATGCCCCCGCGACTGCAGCGCATGAACCATATCGCGCTTATTCTCCGCCGTGACACGGCCGAAGATCTGCCGCGACTCCACAATGTCTGCGAACTCGTTGCGGATCTCGGTGGGCTTGGCTTCGCTATTCTCATCGCGGCTGACCGGAAGCTCAGACGCATCGACAGGATTGTTAGCCCCCTCCATTTCCAGCTCACGTGCAACAGCCCCCACGGAGCGGTCATTGTCACCAGAAATGACCTTGACCTCGACGCCTTCTTCATAGAAGTAGGCCACCGTGTCCGCCGCATCTGAACGCACCTTCTGCCCCAGCACGACAAGTGCGACTGGCTTCAACTCCACCTCGCCACTCTTCCGCAGCGCACCGCCGGGCAGGTCATCTGCCCCAACTGAGGTCCGCGCGAGCAGGAGCACACGAAGTCCTTCCTCCATAAGCTCCCGAGCTTTCTGCATGCCGACCGCGTAGTCGTCGACAAGCACATCGGGCGCGCCGAAAACCCACGTCGCACCGCCGTGATACGTCAGCGCCGACCACTTATTCGCCGAGGTAAAGGGGCGGGTTTTGGTTTGTTCATGCTTTACGACGTCCCCTGCGTCCGCAAGCCCATCGAGCAGTGCACGAGCCGTTGCGTTGGGGCGATCGTCGAGCTTGCACAGATCGATGAGTGCGGAGTCGACCTCATCGCGGGAGGTACCGTCACCCGATACGATGTCGACTTCCACTAGCTGCATCGCATTTTCGGTGAGCGTGCCAGTTTTGTCGACACACACGGTGTCGACACGCGCGAGACCTTCGATGGCGGGCAACTCATTGACCAGCACGCGATGTCGCCCCAAGCGCACCACCCCAAGGGCAAATGCGATGGTGGCCATGAGGACAAGCCCCTCAGGGACCATGGGCACCAGCGTGGCGACCATCCCCAGCAGCGCATCGTTGAAATCATCGCCGGCGACAAAGAGCTGCGTATAGATTGCCAAGGCGCCGACGGGAATGAGAATCCAGGAAATGTAGGTCAGGATCTTGTTGATGCCGCGGAAGAGCTGGGAATCAGTCAGCGTGAATTTGTTGGCCTCAGCTGCGAGCTTGGCGGCGTAAGCCTCCTTGCCCACTTTGGTGGCCTGATATCGCGCCGACCCCACCACGACCGAGGAACCCGAGTAGACCATGTCCCCAACGCTCTTATCGACGGCATCGGATTCACCGGTGAGAGAGGACTCATCGACAGCCACGTCAGAGGCGTAGCGGAGAATACCGTCAACGACGATTTGGTCACCGGGACCAACCTCGATGAGATCGTCGAGGACGACGGACTCGCGGTCGATCTCGCGAGCAGGCTCCCCGTCGCGAATGACCATGGGTTTTGCACGGCCGACAATGGAAAGCTTGTCCAGTGTGCGCTTGGCACGCAGTTCTTGGATGATGCCGACGATAGAGTTGGCGATAATCAGCAGACCAAAGGCACCGTTGACGATTGAGCCGGTATAGAGCACGACTGCGAATAAAACAGCGAGAATACCGTTAATCCGGGTAAACACATTGGCACGGATAATGTCCCACACACTGCGCCCGGATGTTGGCGGCAGCTCGTTGACGTGCCCCAACTCGATGCGTTGCTGGACCTGCTGTTGAGTAAGACCACTGTCGGGAGTTTTCCACGAGCCCATGCCTGCCTACCCTATTCGCCTAATTGCTGAACCTATTCGACCTATTTGCCAATGAAATTTGGTTCGCGCTTTTCGGCTCGCGCCTTCGATGCCTCCGCAGCATCCTCGGAAGCCCACACCGTGTCGTAGAGCTCCTGCTGGTAGTCCTTCAACGGGCTATGTGTCTCATCGTCGTTGAGCACTGCCTTGTGGTAGGCCAGCGACAGGGGCGCGTAGGTGGCGATACGAAGCGCTACCTCCTCCGCCTTGTCCGGACCACCGAGGTAGGAAGCCAGACCACAACCGCGGGCGGCTTCCTGATCCATGCGCTCGGCCGCCAACAAAATAGTGCGGGCGCGGGCACCGCCGACGAGTACGCGTACGCGGCGAATTGTCCAGGCATCGACAGCGATACCGAGCTTGACCGGCGGAATCATAAACCAGCCGCGCTCACCCACGACGCGCAAATCGGCCGCCATCGCCAGCTGCATACCAGCCCCGACAGCCGGCCCCTGCACATCCGCTATAACCACCAGACGGCTGGCCTCGATTGTGCGCAGCATTCGACGTAGCTGTTCGTGGAAGGAATCTTCATGATGCTGGCCACTCAGGTCAGCACCAGCGCAGAAAGCACGACCTTCGCCGCGCAGTAGGATAACGCGCTGCTCTGGAACCTCAGCGGCAGCTTCCACCGCATCGGCGATGTCACGACACACGTCGGCAGTCAAGGAGTTGCGCTTATGATCTCGGTCGATGGTGATAGTGACAATTGCGCCGTCGGCTTCGACGCGGATTTCAGATGCTGGGTTCGTCATAGCATTTAGGCTACCCGCGAAATACCAATAGTGATGGGGCTATAAGCAAATCTAAATTCGCTTATTCGTTGCCGAATACCCGCGGGTCGCCGCTCAGGCGCCCGTCGGCACGCGCCATCGACGCAATCGTTTCCATGTCCTCGTCGGTGAGTTCAAAGTCGGTGACCTGAAAGTTCTCCTTGATGCGCGACGGCGTGCCCGAATTCGGGATGGCCACGATGCCACGCTGAAGGTGCCAGCGGATAGCAACTTGGGCGGGAGTTTTACCCAGGCGATCTGCGATTTCAGCAATCGGCGAGCCCTCAAAGTACTTCGCGCGCCCCAACGGCGACCAAGCCTGCGTGACAATACCGCGACGACGATCGTCTTCAACCTGCTCATTCTGCGGGAACTGCGGATGCAGCTCAATCTGATTGACCACCGGAGTCTCCGAGAGCTGATCGAGCACCTCTGGGTAAAAGTTCGCCACACCAACCGAGCGAATCAGCCCCTCACGCTTGAGCTCCAGCAGCGTATCGAAACACTGCCCAAACGTCCCCTGCTTCTCCACCGGCCAGTGCACAAGCACCAGGTCAACGTAGTCAAGGCTGAGCCGTTCCAAAGATGCCCGCACGGACTCGCGCGTCGCCGCCGACCCCTGCGCATCGTTCCAGACCTTCGTGGTCACGAAGATATCTTCACGCTTTACGACGTTCGCAGCGACCGCATCAGCAATACCCTGCCCAACCCCTCGCTCATTGCGATAGAGCGATGCGGTGTCGATGTGGCGGTAGCCGACTTCCAGGGCGTAGCGCACGGATTCGCGCGCCTGCTCATCGTCGAGCTTGTAGGTACCGAACCCCAGAATCGGGATGGCGTTGCCATCGACCATTTCCACGTTGGCAATTCCGGTTGTCGCTGCATCGTACTTCAGATTGAGTGTGGTCATGCCAACCGAGTGTACGGACTGAAAATTTTTTAGATTTTTTCTACCCCGCTGACCTGCGGTTTAGAAAGGTGAGTGCGCTTCATTCTGTTGTAAACAGTTGACGCAGCGTTGTGTTTATACAACACTTTGGAGTGTGTCCCCAAAGATTAAACCCAAAGAACCGATATTCAACAGAATTTCAGTGCTGCGGGCAGAACACGGACTCAGCCGAGCCGAACTAGCCAAACAAGTAGAGGTCAATCCTCAAACGATTGGCGCGTTGGAGCGAGGTGACCACTACCCCAGCTTGGATCTGGCATTTCGCATCTGCGCGGTGTTCGATCTCCCCGTTGAGGCGGTGTTCTCTCGCGAGGAATTCAAGCCCATGTCCTCTGCCCTATACCGAAAGGAAAGCTAACGATGCCAGCTATTCGGACTGAAAACGCAACACCGAACTTTTTCGAAAAGCTAGAAGCCCGGCGCGAAGCGAAGTACACAAAGCGTGTCGAGCAGATGTCAAGCTGGTTGCCCAAGTGGCGCAACCAGGCGGCGCGGCGGAAGCTGGTCATCGCATTCGAGGTATGCCTTGTGCTGATGCTGATTAGTGGCATCGCGCTTCTCGGCACTCTGACCGATATTTTCCCGGGCTGGCTTTCTCTGCTCTGGCCAGTGATTTCCCTCATTGTGATTGTCGTCTGGACCAGCCTCAACATCACAGTCGACATGGTCGACAGTGCACCCACCTCACTGCTGGACGAGTACCAGCAAGAACAAATTTTGAACCTGCGCGGACTGACATACCGCTGCTTCATCTACTTCGGCCTAGTGTCCTTCCTCGCTCTAGTTCTGGTGGGCACCTATGTCCTGAACGCGCAGCCTGACTGGGGACACTACATTCCGTACAGCTTCGGAATCTTCGGAATTATCGCTTTCCTCTACATTTCCACGCTGCCCACCGTCGTCTACGCCTGGAACCTGCGGGACGACTAGCACTGGCTCAAAAAACTCACATCCCTCCTCTGCCCTTCACTCCTCAATCTAAGGATCACCATGAACAGCCTCATTATTGACGGGCTTGAGAAGTCCTACGGAGACCTGCAGGTTCTCCGTGGCATGAGCTTCCAAGTTCACCCTGGAGAAATCTACGGCTTCGTCGGCTCTAACGGTGCCGGCAAGACCACCACCATGCGCATTGCCCTCGGCGTGCTGGCCACCGATAAAGGCGAAGTGCGCATCGGCAATACCCCGATGAATGACTCGCTGCGCCGCACGATTGGCTACATGCCAGAAGAACGCGGCCTCTACCCAAAGGATGAGGTCCGCAAGCAGCTGATTTACTTTGCTCGCCTACACGGTGTGCCCACCAAGCGCGCGGAATCCAACGCCGACAACTTGTTGGAGCGCCTCGGTCTCACCGAGCGCGCCAACGACAAGGTCGACACGCTCTCGCTCGGCAATCAGCAGCGCGTGCAGCTGGCAGCCTCCCTCGTCCACGACCCAGAAATACTCGTCCTCGACGAGCCCTTCTCTGGTCTCGACCCAGTTGCGGTCAAGGTGATGAGCTCCGTACTCAAGGAGTACGCCGACCGCGGCACCCCGATTGTGTTCTCTTCCCACCAGCTCGACCTTGTCGAGCGCATGTGTGACCGCGTCGGCATCATCCGCGACGGCCGCATGCTCGTGGAAGGCACTGTTGATGAGCTGCGAGCACGGGGCCCACGGGCTTTCGTCGTCAAGCTCGATGGTGCGCCCCAGGATTGGGCGACCTCCGTCGAAGGCGTGACAAGCGTGGAGCGTGATGCCCACGGTGCCACCGTCGTTCACCTCGATTCCAACGCCCCCGCCGACACCGACCAGAAGCTGCTACACAGCGCGATGGCAGCGGGAACGGTCCGTTCGTTTGGACCTCTGCAAATTCCACTTACCGAGCTCTACCAGGAGGCCGTACAGCAATGAGCACCAACACTTACAACGCCTCAACGGCCGTTAAGACTGTTTTCGTCCGCGAACTCCGCGAGCATCTGCTGAAGAAGAGCTCGCTAATTACGCTGATCATCATGGCGGTGGCTGCCGTCGGCGGTATCTTCGTTGCCGACTACATGACCTCCAAGTCCGATAATGACACCGTAAAAATCGCGGTCGTCGGAGAAGCGCCGTTCGCGGACTCTCTCGCCGACGCTACCGCCGAAATAAAGGATGCTGAAGGCGCGGATGCCGCAGCCGGCGCATTTGCCACAGCATCGCTCTCACCGTTGGAGATTACGTCCGCGGCAGACGACAAGGCCGCTCGCGCTGCCGTCACCGACGGCGACGCCGACGCCGCTCTCGTCCCCGACACCGCAGAAGGCAAGGAGGGCTCGTGGAAGCTGCTTGCCGACGACGCCCCATCCTGGCTGGCCCCAATGCTGCAGGAATCGCTGCAGAAACAAAATGAAGCCATGCTGCTCAGCGAAAACGGAATCAACCCCAGCGAGTTTTTCTCCAAGACTCAAAGCGCAGCCGTGTCGGTGGAGTCCCTGGATGAAGCCAAAGACGAGAAGATGCCCGCAGTGGTCATCACACTGATTGGTGTGATGGTCATGATGACCGCCATCCTCGTCTTCGGCGGCGCGGTGGCCACCAGCGTCATCGAGGAGAAGTCCTCCCGCGTCATCGAGATCATTCTCTCGACAGTTCGCCCGGCGCACCTGCTGGCCGGCAAGATCCTCGGCGCCGGTCTGGCTGGC
This sequence comes from Corynebacterium sp. MSK035, assembly GCF_030232615.1. Classification (NCBI taxonomy): domain Bacteria; kingdom Bacillati; phylum Actinomycetota; class Actinomycetes; order Mycobacteriales; family Corynebacteriaceae; genus Corynebacterium; species Corynebacterium sp. MSK035. Next base: position 23,647 of record NZ_JASPJP010000011.1, on the reverse strand, counting down.
ATCATCATGATGAGCGTGCTGACCGCCAGCGCCGCAGTTGCCCTCATGATTACCGGATTGGCGGAGAGCTTCGATGTGCCGTGGTCCGCAGTCTGGCTGCTGGTCCCGTGCTTCATCCTCGGTTACTTCTTCTTCGCCGCGCTGTATGCAGCCTCCGCATCCTTGGTCAGCCGTATGGAAGATTTCCAGGGCGCACAGATGCCGGTACTGGTGTTCTCGCTGATCACGATGTATGTTCCGCTGTTTGGCTGGAGCAAGCTGGACTCTACCGTCATGCAGATTGCAGCGTGGATTCCACCGGTTTCCATCACCACTGCCCCGATGCAGTACGCCGTTGGCAACTTCTCCGCACTCCAGTTGGCGGCTTCGCTGCTAATCATGGTTGTGGGAGTAGCCGCAGTCATCGCACTCGCCGCCTGGATCTACCCGCGCAATGTCCTGCGCACCGGTGCCGCGGTCAGCTGGAAGAAGGCTCTGACAGCCAAGAGCTAGCCCCAGCCCTGCCCAAAAGAGCGTGGCTCCTTCGGCCACGGTCACCTAAAACCGAATAATCGTCAATCGCGTAGTTTGCTCAGCGCACCTTATAGGCCTTTGCGCAGCGCACCTTATAGACCATGGTCCGCCGCAAACTGCGCGATTTTTCCTGTCTCGCCATAGGAGGTCTGCGCCCCCACGCCTGTCGCCGCATGAGCCGAGACCACCGCCGCAAGACGAGCTGCCGTCACCACATCATCGCCCGCGGCCAACGCGGTGAGGACCGTACCCATGTACGCATCACCGCAGCCCGTGGTGTCCACGACCTCGATGGGCAGCGCTGGAATGCGAGTGACCGCCACCTCGCTTTCCGACGTCCTCAAGACCGCAGACCCCTCCCCGCCAAGTGTGACAATGGCAGTGGAAATCCCGTGTTCGTCGGCAAGCGCGCGCCCAACCGCATCCCACTGACCGTGCTCGCAACCGGCGACCGCGCGCTCGGAGCCGATGATGGCTGCGAGTTCGTGCTCGTTGACAATGAGGACATCGACCAGCGCGAGCAGATCCTCACTGACCGCCCGAATCGGCGACAGGTTGAACACCACCGGCACACCCGCATCGTGGGCAATCTGTGCGGCGGCCAGGACAGCCTCATCACAAATCTCCAGACACAGACCGAGGCACCCAGCCCGCTGAATCTTGTCCGCATGACTGCGCACCATCTCAGCATCGACTTCACCATTGGCGCCAGCGGAGATGACAATGAAATTCTCCGCCGCATCATCAACGACAATCATGGCTGTACCAGTGGCAAAGTCGACGGTCTCAACTGCAGAGATGTCCACGTGAGCGTCGGTAAGCGCGTCGCGCAGCAACTGCGCATTGGGATCCGAACCGACCGCGCCGACCAGTTCCACGGCCGCGCCCAGTCTTCCAGCCGTCGCCGCCTGATTCGCCGACTTACCGCCCGGCAGAATGCGCAGAGGACTGCCCTCGATAGTCTCGCCACCATGCGGCAGGCGCTTCACGGTGACGGTCAGGTCTGCGTTGATGGAACCGACGACACATACGTTTGGCCTCTGTTCAGCCAGCTCGGTGAGGCGCTCAGTAATCGGCATTGGTTCGACTCCTCGGTAGTGCGGACACGTTTTTTCCGACAATAGCGCTACCCCTTTCCGCCCACCATCAACTAAGCCGGTTTACCCCTTGTTTACTACCGTGGAGGTATGGCTAGAATCAGCGCCCAACAAGTAATAGATACCGTCCTCGACCACGGAAGTTTCACATCCTGGGACGGCGCGCCCGAGCACGGCAACATCGACGAGGCCTACCGCGGCACACTGTCCCGCGCCGCTGAGAAAACCGGTCTCGATGAGGCCGTTATCACCGGCGAAGGCACCGTCGGCGGCAAGCGCGTCGCCGTCATCTGTTCTGAGTTCGGCTTCCTCGGCGGTTCTATCGGCGCCGCAACCGCTCGTCGTATTATCCGCAGCATCGAGCGCGCGACTGCGGAGCAGCTGCCGCTGTTGCTCTCCCCGACCTCGGGTGGCACTCGCATGCAGGAGGGCACTGCGGCGTTCGCGCTCATGATCTCTATTACCACCGCAGTGGCGCGCCACAAGGATTCTCACTTGCCATTCCTGGTGTACCTGCGCAATCCCACCACCGGTGGTGTCATGGCGTCGTGGGGGTCGGCAGGCCACTTCACCTTCGCAGAGCCCGGCGCACTTCTCGGCTTCCTCGGCCCGCGCGTCGTCGAGCTGGCTACCGGCGAACCCATGCCCGAAGGCGTTCAGACCTCCGAGAACCTGTTCAAGCAGGGCATTATCGACGGCATCATTCCGCTCGAAGGTTTGCGCGGCGCTGTCCGCCGCACCATCGACGTGCTTGCCGACGGAGACCCCAGCGAACCCACCCCACCGCCAGTAGCAGCCATTGACGGTCGCGATACCTGGGAAGCTATCCTGCGCACCCGCGATACTTCTCGTCCAGGTGGCGGCGACATTATCGATGCCCTTGTCGACTGCTCCGTGCCGATTTCCGGCACTGGCGATGGCCACAAGTCGCTGTCGGTTCGGGCTCGCCTGGCGCGGATTGGTGAGCGGCCGGTGATTCTGGTCGCCCAGGATCGCCATAACCAGCCGCCGCTGGGCACGCATCCAATGGGGCCGGGCTCACTGCGTTTTGCCCGCCGTGCGATGCGCATCGCGGAAAGCCTGAACATTCCGCTGGTCACGGTCATTGACACCCCAGGCGCTGAGTTGACCAAGGACGCCGAGGAAAATGCCATGGCCGGCGAGATTGCCCGCACCTTGACCACGCTGGTGAACTTGAAGGTTCCGACCGTGTCACTCATTCTCGGCCAGGGCTGCGGTGGCGGTGCGCTGGCCATGCTGCCCTCTGACCGCGTGCTGGCAATGCACGATGCCTGGATGTCTCCGTTGCCGCCGGAGGGTGCTTCGGCGATTATCTACCGAGACACCGAGCATGCCCCGGAAATGATGGAGGAGCAGGGCGTTGGCGCCGAGGCCATGCTGAAGACCGGGGTCATCGACGAGATTGTGGCCGAACCTGAGAATCCGGCCGAACTGCCCCGCCGTGCTCTGAGTGCTATCGAGCACGCCCTCTGGGAGCTGGAGAAGAATCCGGCTCGCGTTGGCCGTGAGCAGCGTTTCGACCACTACCGTCGCTTCGCGCTGAGCGAGTAAGGGGGCTGGGGCCTGGTGTGGGCCTGGTTTGGGCCTGGTTTGGGCCTTCAGCCCCACCCCAACCTCAAAAAGCAAGAAAGTGACTGGGTTTATGACACTTTTGGGCAATTTTTCACGCCTGAAGTGTCATAAACGCAGTCACTTTCTTCGCCGGAAATCCTGCAAACCGACGACGGAGGAATGGACAGGAACCGCGAAGCGAAGCTCAGCCAGCCAACAGAGCCAGCATGTGGCCTTTTACTTAACGTCCAACAGGTCGATGACAAAGACCAGGGTCTTACCAGACAGGAAGTGTCCTGCACCAGCCGGGCCGTAAGCCTTCTCCGGCGGGCAAATCAGCTCGCGGCGACCGCCGACCTTCATGCCCGGAATGCCTTCCTGCCAACCGGCAATCAGACCGTTCAGCGGGAACTCGATGGACTGGCCGCGGTTCCAGGAAGAGTCGAACTCTTCACCGGTCTCGTAGTCAACACCCACGTAGTGGACCTCGACGCGAGCACCCGGGGTGGCCTCCTTGCCGTCACCGACAGTGAGGTCGTTGATGACGAGTTCCGTCGGAGCCGGACCGGACTTAGCAGTGAGTTCTGGCTTGGACAAGACAATCTCCTATCACAGTTGGCATTTATCAAAGCTGGCAATTATTCCAACTTAAATGGACCCAACTCAAATGGGGCTTCTTAAAATTCTAGGAAAAATAAAAGGCGCGTACCAACCTTTCGAAGGCTAGTACGCGCCTTTTCGCGTTTTCAACGCTGGACTTTTCTATGCTGAGTTACCTGCGAGGAACCCCTACGCGGTAATCGCTAAAAACCTTAACGCTGGTCGCGCGGAACGAAGTCACGCTCGGTCTCGCCGGTGTAAATCTGGCGAGGGCGGTTGATCTTCGATGCCGGGTCAGTGACCTGCTCGTTGAACTGAGCGATCCAGCCCGGGAGGCGGCCGATGGCGAACAGGACGGTGAAGAAGTCCGTCGGGAAGCCCATGGCGCGGTAAATCAGACCGGTGTAGAAGTCAACGTTCGGGTAGAGCTTGCGGGAGACGAAGTAGTCATCAGCCAGTGCAATCTCTTCCAGCTTCATAGCCAGATCCAGCAGCTCGTCGCCGCCGAGGTGCTGGAGCACCTCGTGAGCGGTCTTCTTAGCGATAGCTGCACGCGGGTCGTAGGACTTGTAGACGCGGTGACCGAAGCCCATCAGGCGGACGCCCGGCTCCTTGTTCTTCACGCGGTTCATGAACTCGGTTGCGTCGCCACCGTGGTTCTGCTGGATGTCCTCGAGCATCTCCAGAACAGCCTGGTTAGCGCCACCGTGCAGCGGGCCAGACAGAGCGTTGATACCAGCAGCGATGGAGACGAACATGGAAGCGCCGGAGGAAGCGACCATGCGGACGGTGGAGGTGGAGCAGTTCTGCTCGTGGTCAGCGTGCAGGATGAGCAGCTTGTCCAGAGCATCAACCACTACCGGATCAACCTCGTAGTCAGCGGTCGGGTAACCGAACATCATGCGCAGGAAGTTCTCGCGAGCGTTCAGGTTGTTGTCCGGGTACATGTACGGCTCACCCTTGGATGCGCGGTAAGCGTATGCAGCCAGCATCGGGACCTTAGCCATCAGGCGAACCGCAGCCAGGTTGCGCTGCTCTTCGTTCAGCGGATCCAGCTCGTCCTGGTAGTAGGAAGCCAGGATGTTGACCGAGGAAGCCAGGGTCTGCATCGGGTGTGCGCCACGCGGGAAGATGCTGAATGCGCGACGGAAGTCCTCGTCCAGCAGGGTGTGGTGACGAATGTCGTGGTTGAACTGCGCAAGCTCTTCCTCAGACGGAAGGTGGCCGTGAATCAGTAGGTAGGAAACCTCGTTGAAGGTAGCCTTCTCAGCCAGCTGCTCAATCGGGTAACCGCGGTAGCGCAGGATGCCGTTACCGCCGTCGATGTAAGTGATCTTGGACTCGGTAGAACCGGTGGCGGTGTAGCCCGGGTCAAAGGTGGTCAGTCCAGTTTCCTGGAGCATCTTGCCCAGTGCAATACCGTCGTTACCCTCGGTTGCCTTGACGATGTCCATCTCGAACTCGCCGCCCGGGTAGTGGAGTACAGCCTTGCCGTCTTTAGTAGCCACAACTTCCCTTTCACAGAAAAATTCTTCTTAACGACTCCAGAGTGCGGGGGAAGCAGGCACAGCGGAAAACAGCATGCTGCCTCCCAACTCCACGCCACCCCTTCGGGGTCGCATTGTTTTCAATGATTCAATTATGCGCGACATTTGCGTTCCATTGCATCTTGCCCAGTGAAAAAAGTTTGCTTAGTTCACATCGACCGTGTCGTAACCATAAAGAACCGACACCTGCAGTGGATTAGAACACACAATATCAAAGAGTGTGAGCAGTGCAACACCCTCTACCCCATTCGGGCAGCCTGGGCTTACCCAATCTTGACCCTTCTTCACCCCGAAATGCAAATGGAAAAAACGGGTTTATTACGTTGTCACTGCCCATTTACTAATCAGGAGGTCAGGAGCCCATTCAGCGGCCAATGTCTTTAAAAGCTCAAAAGCCATCGAGCCGACGCCCGAAAACACATCGACTAAATCCACAATAATTCACCCCTCGCCGCCCGCCCGAGGCCCCACACCGCCAAGTTTTCAGCACCAACAAAACTGGAAAAAATTCTTCGCAAACTTTGCAAATACGCCAATCCACCCTGTTTTGTTATGCAAAGTACGGAAGCGGGGGCAATTGAACCCCACCCTTTTGCTATAAGTACCCCCGATTACCGCTAGAGTTTGAAGACAACGGCTGTATATCAAGCTTCACTTTGAATGCACTTTGAAAGGTTGCGCCTCATATGAGCGATCAATTCCCAGTCCTCCCTGAAGAGTTCCAGCCCGGCGACGGCCGCTTTGGTTGCGGTCCGTCGAAGGTTCGCCCGGCACAGATTCAGGCAATCGTTGACGGCGGTACCTCTATCATGGGTACCTCCCACCGTCAGCCGGCAGTGAAGAACGTTGTTGGTGAGGTTCGCGAGGGTCTGGCTGAGCTCTTCCAGCTTCCGGAAGGCTACGAGATTGTCCTGTCCCTCGGCGGCGCAACCGCTTTCTGGGATGCTGCCACCTTTGGGCTCATCGAGAAGAAGTCCGCTCACCTGACTTACGGTGAGTTCTCCTCCAAGTTTGCCAAGGCCTCCAAGATGGCTCCGTGGCTCGACGCTCCGCAGATCATCGAAGCAGAGCCGGGTTCCGCACCTGAGGTTGTCGCTGGCGAAGAGGGCGTTGACCTTATTGGTTGGGCTCACAACGAGACCTCCACCGGCACCATGGTTCCGGTCACCCGCCCGGCAGGCTCCGAGGGCCAGCTCGTGGCTATCGATGCCACCTCCGGTGCCGGCGGCCTCCCGGTCGACATGTCCCAGGCTGACGTCTACTACTTCTCCCCGCAGAAGTGCTTCGCTTCTGACGGCGGCATCTGGTTGGCTGCAATGTCCCCGGCTGCCATCGAGCGTATTGAGAAGATCAATTCTTCCGACCGCTTCATCCCGGCTTTCCTGAACCTGCAGACTGCCGTTGATAACTCCCGCAAGAACCAGACCTACAACACCCCGGCCGTCGGTACTTTGCTGATGCTGGCTGATCAGGTCAAGTGGATGAACGCCAACGGTGGCCTCGATGGCATGGTTGCCCGCACCACCGAGTCCTCCTCCCACCTCTACAACTGGGCTGAGAACCGCGCGGAGGCAACTCCGTTCGTCACCGATGCTGCAAAGCGCTCGCTGGTCGTCGGCACCATCGACTTCGAGGACAACATCGACGCCGCACAGATCGCCAAGGTTCTGCGCGCCAACGGCATCCTCGACATCGAGCCTTACCGCAAGCTGGGCCGCAACCAGCTGCGCATCGGTATGTTCCCGGCCATCGACCCGGAGGACATCCGTCGTCTGACTGGCGCTATCGACTGGGTTCTGGACAACGGCTACGCTGCAAAGTAACAGCCAAATACCGGCCTCAGCCGCATAACTCCCGCGCCACGCGCAAGGGCATTGCCCCATTTGTCCGTGACGCGGGAGTTTTGTCGTTTACCATGATTAGTGAGCATTACTTATAACGTCGACCAACAAGGAGGTTCTCGCATGAGGGAGCTGAAGCCCGTTCTGGACGGCGATGTGACCGATTCACTGATTCTCGTTCCCGCCGATATCACCGAGCAGGAACGGCAGGAGGGACTTCGCTTCACGCTGCCTCTCGACGAGAACCTGCGCACTTTCCTGGTCGAGCACTTCGAGCTCGCCGATGCCACTGGTTCCCCTGCTGTAGCTGATTCCGCATCGCTTGCCGACGGATCCAGCGCCGCCACCGCCACTGCCAGCGGTAGCTCTGGGGAGAGTGCTACCGCAGAGAGGGGCTCCACCGACGGAAGTTCCACTAGTGACAGCACAGCGGAAGCCACCACCGCAAGCGGCGACGCGGCGGAAGGCAGCGAGACGACCGGCAACTCCGCTACGGCAGGCGGGGCACCGAAGAAGACTCCAACGGCACCGAAGCCAGTTCTGGAAGAGCCCCGCGTAGTTTTGTCGCCGCGCGAAATCCAGGATCGCATTCGCAGCGGCCAAACGGTGGAGGAGCTCATTGAGTACAGCGGCATGCAGCCGCGCAAGATTGAGTCCTTCGCCTACCCGGTGCTTGCAGAGCGCGCACGTATTGCGGAGCTCGGCAAGCAGTCGAAGCCACGTCGCATTGATGGCCCGGCCAAGTTGTCCCTGTGGGAGATTCTCGCCACCGCTTTTGCCGCCCGTGGCCAGGAACTCGCCGATGCCTCGTGGGACGCCTACCGCGACCCGAGTGGACAGTGGATTGTGACGGTTACTTGGAATGTCGGCCATACCACCAACGTGGCCGAGTGGAGTTACCAGGCGGAGGGACTTTCCGCGCTCACCATTGCTCGCAATGAGCTGGCAGCAGAGCTGATTGACCCCGACTTTGCCCGCCGCAACCGAGACTTGGCTCCGCAGGCCAATCGAGCTGCCGATACCGCTGACACCTCTGAGATGCCAGCCGCATGGCAGTCTTCGGCGGAGCCGCAGCGAGGCCACGGGGAGCAGGATGTTCCGTCGCAAAGCGATGCCGCCGACGACGATATTGACGAGGCGGAGTTCTTGCAGCACCCGGACGTGGAGCAGCCGAAGCGCAAGAAGAAGACTGTCATGCCGTCTTGGGAGGATGTGCTTCTCGGCGTACGTCCGAACGGCCCGAAGAAGTAGGAGTTTCCCTCGACAATGAGCTCCATGACCAGTGGCAACGCTTCTGATTTCGAATTCTCCGCGATTCGCCGCGGTGTAGTCACGATTTGGTTTATCAGCACCAATGACCCTGCTGCGACCCTGGAGACAGGTGTTCAGCACGACCGCGGTTTCGGGCGTCGTTTCCTAGCTCTCTATGACTCAACGCTGCCGGTAACACCGATTGGTGATTTCCCGCTCAACCGCTCGGCGGAAACCGGTGACGGTGAATACTACATCGGTGGCTTTGAGGGCGTTGCCGTACTGCAGACGGTTCTCGATGATGTCTCGCAGCTGTCCAAGCTGTCGCCTCGTCTACGGCAGGAGATTGCCGCCACGGACGTCTACGCGAGTGTGTCGAATAAATCCACGGGCTTCGGTGCCTTTGCGCATTGGCACGATGGTGAGCTCAAGCGCGCTTTCTCCGCTACTCGCTACCGCACACTGGAAGACATCGGTCTTCCCTGCCCCGCAGAGGGCAGTTTCTGGGCGGGCAAGCACCGCCCGCTGCCCGACGCTTTCGAAGATACGGGTTCACGTCCACGCGAGGGGGTCGGTTTGCCGTTCGTTCCGGCAGAGCTTGCCGACGCCGTCATCACCGACTGGCTCGGATTCGACCCGCATTCGCCCGCTACCGATATCCCTGTTAGTGGTTTTGCGGTGGATGGCCGTCGTGCGGCTCCCGGGGCTTCGTATTCGACGTCTCGTAGTCCACGCGGGCTAATGGGTGAGCCGGGTTCGTCCGAGTCTGGCGCAGAGCTTGACCGCGCCTACGACGACTACGAAGTTCACAACGCAGAGCCGAACCGAGACTTTCTGGAGGAGCTCAGTCGCTTTGGGGCTAAGGCCAAGAACTTCGCTGGCCGCACCTGGCAGCGGGCGCGAGGCAAGTTCGGGAAATAGTTTCTACCGCCCTGCGCGCTGCGACTGAACGCGCAGTCGCTCGTAGAACGCGATCGCCGCGGAGGTAGCCACATTCAGGCTGTCAGTTCCCGGTGACATGGGAATGCGAGCACGCACATCGGTGGCTGCCATCGCGTGCTCGGTAAGCCCCTGTCCCTCAGCGCCAACGAGAATCGCGACCTTGTCCGTGTCCATGGCATCCCACAGGTCCACCGTGCCCGCAGGGGTCATGGACACCACGCGGAAGCCCTGCTCTTTGAGCTGGTCCAGGCTTCGCTGCCAGGTGGTCGTAGTACCGGGCAGAGTCGCAAATGGGACTGTCAGCACATGCCCCATGGAAACGCGCACACTGCGGCGATACAGCGGATCGGCGCAGGCCGCGCCGAAGACGACCCCATCCACGCCCATGCCCGCCGCGTTACGGAACAGGGCTCCGATGTTCTCGTGGTCACCGACTCCCTCCATCACGGCCAAGGTGGTGGCTCCGCTCAGAACTTGGTCCACCGATAGCTCCGGCGCGCGGTCAGCGGTGGCCAGCAGGCCGCGGTGAAGATCAAATCCGGCCGCTGCGGCCAGAACCTCGCGGTCGAGTTCAAACCAGGGCACCGTTTCCGCAATAGCGGCCTCGCTCGCGGTCAGTCCGTCGGCAAGCGATGCGAGCTTCTGGCGAGTACCAAAGACTGCGCGGAGCGGAAAGCGTGAGCGCACTAACCGCGGCACAATGAGCGTGCCTTCGGCGATGACCAGCCCCTTCCCACCGGGCAAATCGGGGCGGGAATCGGACTTGTTGAGGTTGCGGATGTCATCGAGACGGCTGTCGGCGGGATCGTCGACGACGATGGGCGCAAAGCGTTCGAGGAATGTGGTGGTACTCATGGAAACTCTTTAGCCGCCCAGCAGAGCGGTGAACGGATCGGCGGCGAAGTAGATGATGAACAGGCCGGAGACAATCCACATCAGCGGATGTACGGACTTGGCACGACCCGAGAAGATAGCCATCGCAGCAAAGGTGATGAAACCGATGCCGATACCATTTGCAATCGAGTAGGTAAACGGCATGGTGACAATAGTCAAAAATGCCGGCAGTGCGATGTCGAAACGGGTGAAATCAATCTCGGTGATCTGCCCGATCATCATGGCACCGACGATGACCAGCACTGGCGCGGCAGCCTCGATGGGCACGATTTCATAGAGCGGGGTGAAAAACATCGCTGCCAGAAAGAGGATGCCGGTGACAATGTTGGCAAGGCCAGTGCGTGCACCATCGGCGATGCCCGCTGCGGAATCCACAAAGACGGTGTTCGACGAGGAGCTGACTGCACCACCGACAATGGCACCGGTGCCTTCGACAACCAGTGCGCGCTTCATGTCCGGCAGCACACCGTCTTCATCGACAAGTGCGGCCTGCTTGCCCAGACCAGTCATCGTGCCCATGGCATCGAAGAAGTTCGCCAGGACCAAGGTAAACAGCAGCATGGTGGCGCTGAGGGCACCGACGCGGGCAAAGGATCCGAAAAGATCCACAGCTCCAACGAGGGACAAGTCCGGCATGCCGCCTACGCGGTCCGGCAGAGTCGGTACCGCGAGATTCCAACCGGTCGGCACTGGCTTGCCATCAGCGAAGGAGGGGCCCGCATCCGTCAAGGCCTCGACTGCGAGCGCAATGATGGTATTCAGCACGATGCCGATGAACAGGCCACCTGGAATATTGCGGACAACCATGATGCCGCAGATAATCAGCCCGAGGACGAACACGGCGGTCGGCCACGAGGCAATCTGACCATTGATGCCGAGCTGCACCGGGACAGTCGTGTCAGCGGCATCGGGAATACGGCGAACCAGGCCACCGTCGACCAGACCAATCATGGCAATGAATAGGCCGATACCCACACTCATCGCGGCCTTCATATCGGACGGAATCGCGTGGAAGACAGCTGTGCGGAATCCGGTCAGCGCCAGCAGCACGATAATCACCCCGTCCAGCACGACCAGGCCCATCGCTTCTTCCCAGGCCAGCCCCTCGTTAGCAACGAATGTCACGGCAACCAGGGTGTTGATGCCCAGGCCCGTCGCAATGCCGAAGGGGTACTTGGCAAAGAGACCAAAAGTAATGGTCATGACACCCGCGGCGAGCGCGGTGACAGCAGCGACCTGTGGTATCCCCAGGCTATTGCCGTTGACATCCTCGATATTGCCGAGGATCAGCGGGTTGAGCAGAATGATGTAGGCCATCGCGAAGAAGGTCACTACGCCACCGCGAATCTCGGTCACGGTCGTCGAACCGCGCTCCGTGATGTGAAAATAGCGGTCCACTGCCGAAAGATGGCTCCCCTTCCGTGCAGGCTTGGAGTCCTTCGCCTCATCTGAGGATGTTGCAGAGGTGGACGTACCTTTGTCCATTTTTTATGCCTCTCTAGAGTCTCTTTACTATCCGTGTCACGTGTTTATCCGTGTCAGAGCGGAATTTTTGTGCCGAAAACCGTAACGGTGCAGTCTCTGGGGCCACGGTGGCGTCGAAACTGCACCTTCTTCGTCATCGCGTTTGCCTAGGTGGAAAGCTACAGGTGGGAATCCTGGTAGGGTTCCGCCACCGGTGCACCCTGCCCCGTTACTTCCGGGATAGCTGAGTGAGCACCGCAGCCGTGGTCAAAGCTTACGGCCGTGGCATCGAATGTCCATTCGTTGACGCACACGCCCCAGTTCTTACCGAGCGGCCCGGTCAGCGGGACCATAAAGGCGCAGGTTCGGCAACGGTGCAATGCTTCCCGAGCAAAGTCACTCTCGGGGCCGGTATCGCCCTCTTCCCAACGCTGCTCGGTGTCTTCCACACCACGCGCCGACAAGGTGCGGGTCTGCAAGTCATCGCCGTCGAGTCGCTCATCTCCCACTGCAGCCGGCAACAAATCGCGTGGACCGAGGTCACCGGGGCGCAGCCGCTCCTCGTAGGGCACCCATTCAGGCGCCTGCAGCGCGGTTTCGCCAGGGACAAGAGCCACTTCACTGACCGTCGCCTGTTGAGTGCCCGGCGCGCACGCGACCACCACATGCCACTCCCAGCCCCTGTATCCGGGCAGGTCAGCCGCAAAACGATGCACCGCAACGCCCTCGCCTACGACACTTACACCGGTGTGCGCGCCGGCAGGCCCCTCCCCGAGCTCTTCAATCGCGGTACGGGCAGTGTCGACCGCCTGGTGATTCATCACCTTCCCCCGTCGGCGGCTGTTTCGGGAACGTCGTCGATTTTCAGTCACGTTTCCTATCCTAGAGTGAAGCTATGGACAGATTCCCGTCGGGCGATGCAAAACTCGCCCGCCCTTTCCACTCATCACGCTTTACGACGGTCCGAGCTGCCATCCTCTCCGTGGCAACTGCCGCCCTATTGGCCGGCTGTGCGGCTGAAACTGGTTCAGGTGGCGATCCCTCAGGCGAGGCCCCTTCTAGTGGAGCTAGTGCGGACTCGAACTCCGGCACCGCCCCAAGGTCGACTTCGGCATCGGTTAATCCCTCCGAGCTGGTCGGTGCCGATAAGGTGCCGGGGCTCGGTGACGTTCCGACACTGAAACTGGCCATCGAGCAGTCCTATCCTGTCTTGGCTCCACCACTTCCCACGGAGAAGAATGTCGCTGCGCCTTTTGTCCAGGGCCTTGAGTTCAAACCCGATGGTTCTTTGTTGATGGGCACCGGCCTCTACGGTGAGTCCCAGATTTACCGATTACCGCAGTGGCTCGACAACTCTGCAGCCGAGCCGACCAACGTGGAAGATTTACAGCCTGAACTCTTCGGCGAGGGGATTACCCGTCATGGAGATACCGTGTGGCAGCTGACGTGGAAGGAAGGACGCGCCATTGAACGCGACGCGGCTACTCTCAAGCAGCGTCGCGAGGTTCCCTTCGACACCGAGGGCTGGGGCGCGTGCTCCTTCGATGACACCATCGTGACCTCCGACGGCAGTGGCACCCTCACTTTCCGCGCCCCCGATGACCTCTCTTCCCAGCGTCAACTGGCGGTCACTGCAGCAGGTACAGAGACAACGTGGCTCAACGAACTCGAGTGCGTCACTGTCAACGGCGACGCAGCTCTGGACGAAGTGCCGGACGAAGTACCAGCGGACACGAGCGATTCAAACAACCAGAGCAACGCGGACGGACCAAACTCCCCGCAATCGCACCGCGAGATTTGGGCCAACGTCTGGCAGAGTCCATTCATCTACCGCATCAACCCGGAAGACGGAAAGGTCACAGGCATCGTCGATGCCACCGAACTCTTCCGCGACTTGTACGCGCAGCTCTCCCCAGCAGAGCAAAACAGTATTGATGTGCTCAACGGCATTGCTCTAATGCCGGATTCTTCCTCTACCTCCCCCAATGGCCCCCGCCAGTTCCTGCTCACAGGGAAGAAATGGCCCACGGCCTACCGTGTTACCGTGAGTGAATAGCAGTATCTGGCCCGAAAACGGCTAGTGTGACTGAACGTAGCTTCAATTCCGTTACGAATGTCGGGAAGTGAGAGTTGATGGGATCGAGTAGGCGCCGCTGGCAACAGAATAGTAAGGCGTTCATGGTTGTCGGCGCTATTGTCGTGGTGGGTCTTGTCGTCACCGGCATTGTCCTTGCTGTCAATAAGTGGACCAACCAGGCAATCGACGACCCGCACGCGCTGTCCATCGAGGTCATTCAGGACGGCGAAACCACAGAGGTTCTTCCCTACCGTGTCTGCGACCTCTTTGAGAAGAATGCCTGCACCACGACTGAGGCCAACGCCGCCAAGATTTCTCTGGGCGAGCAGGAGACAGCTGAGGTTAACGTCGGCTCCACTGTTGGCTCTAACTCTTGGACTCTGCAGCGTTTCTTCTCCGACGATGCGGTCAACTCCACCTCTCGCAAGGATCCGGGCGAAGCCACGACCGAGACCATCGCCGGCTCCGCAGCTGTTGCCGGCAAACGCACCCCACTCGGGGTCGTGGAGGTTTCCACCGCGCTCATCGGAAAGAACTCCGAGGGTGAAGAGACCACCTACGGTATTACTTGGTCGATCGTCAACGAACAGTCGTAAAGCACAGCAAAACGCCCGCTCACTGAGGTTATCCACCTTCGTGAGCGGGCGTTTTTCACATCTTCTACCGACTTACGAGTCCAGCTCGCGCGCGACCGCACGCAGGACTTCAGCCATCTGGTGGCCGTCCTTACGCTCCGGGTAACGCCCGGCGCGCAGGTCACGCTGCACCGTCGACTCCAGCATGGAAATCATGTCCGAAATCATGCCGTTGAGATCGCTGGGGCTGTGCTTCTTTGCTTGACGACGGGCTCCTGCGCCCCCACCTGCCCCGCCACGGCGGTGACGGGCACCGCGCGGTCCCTCGTCGAGCACCTTGATCCGGAGAGCCTGCGGGCCTGGGCGGCCGTCAGCGTAGTCGTACTCCAGGCGCTGACCAGTTACGAGTTCTTCCACACCTTTCGGCAGCACGTTCTTGCCGATGTAGACATCTTCACCGTCCGGATTCGAAACGAAGCCAAAACCGCGATCCTTGTCGTACCACCTGACCTTACCGATGGGCACTTTCCACCTAACCTTCCCGTGCCCTGTGACTGGGGGCACTCAACCTCGTTCCCCCTTGTGCAGCGGTGACTGCCCTTCGGGGTCTTCGGATCGGAGATGCAATTCTTCCGCATTTGCCACCGTCCTCGCACGCACAAACGGCCAGAGTTAGAGGCTCGCTCGCGGCGAGCCTGGCCAGACAGGATCGCGAGGATATGCCGGGCCGGGCGCTGTCTTAATGGTGTTCCTTTAATTAAGGTGCGACCAAAACAGGACGCACTCCAACGGGGAACACATTATTTATTACTGCTTACTAGTGCGAAGTGGCGGCAGCGGTAGCGGCGTGCATGTGCACGTCACCTCCGATTACCTAAAGAACTCAATTATACCCATAGATGGAGACATAAAGGGAAGACGGATTTGAGTGAAGCGAGCACGCTCGCGGATTGACACACCGAGACGGCAACTAACTGCCAGCGTTGGTTCTTTATGGCTATCTCTTATGGCCATCCTTCTCAGTGCATGCGGCGCGCCAAAACCGGAAAAATAACAAGACGATAACGTGAGCTTTATCACATTTTGAAGTTTTAACTTACACAACACCAATAACAGTCACGTCTCTTACCTGCAGTTTCACCTACTTTTATGCATATTTCCCACCTGCGCTCAAAATTAAGAATCCGGCGATTCGCGTGACTATTTCGTTATCAACCGCTACGGTGTGCAATCGACGCGTTTAACGGACGAAGTCGCATAGATCGCCTTCATCTCACTCCAGTGCGATGACATCGGCCCGTTATCAATAACGTGAAGAACTTTCCATAAGAGTGAGATGGGGTTGCATTAGCCCCACTGGCGCCACAAAGAAAATCGACGAAAAGGAAATTTTCATATGGCTCGCCACGCAGCTAAGACCAACACCTTCGCTTCCACTTCGGCAAAGGTTGCACTGACCGGCGCAATCCTCGGTGCCGGTGCCGCTATCTTCGCACCGACCGCTTCTGCAGCTCCGGACTCCGACTGGGACCGCCTGGCACAGTGTGAGTCCGGCGGCAACTGGCACATCAACACCGGAAACGGCTACTACGGCGGTCTGCAGTTCTCCGCAAGCACCTGGAACGCTTTCGGTGGTAACGAGTTCGCTTCGACCGCTGATCAGGCTTCCCGCGAGCAGCAGATTTACGTTGCTGAGAAGGTCCTGGCTCAGCAGGGTTGGGGCGCATGGCCGGCTTGCTCCGCAAGCCTGGGTCTCTCCTCCGGCCCGACCGATCGTCCGCACCCGAGCCAGGGCTCCGCTCCTGTTCGCGCACAGGCCGCTCCGGCAGCTGCTGCTTCCGACTCCAAGACTGACCTGGTCCAGCAGTTCGCTGACCGCCTGTCCAACGTCGACAGCCTGTCCGACGCTCAGGCACTCATCGCTGAGTTCCGTGCACTGACCGGCGAGGTTGAGCTCCCGCAGGAACTGGTCGCAGCCATTCCGTTCGACCTGTCGAAGCTGCAGGGTCTGATTTAAGACTTTCGAGCTAGCCAGCTCATCACAGTAGCCCCGAGGGTAATCCCCCTCGGGGCTACTTTTTGGCTTCCGCAGGTTGGCGGTACCGACCCAACGCGAGTTAGTGACTGCGTGAGTTACTGCCTGCGTTTATGGCTAGCGACCGCGTGCCAACGCGAGTTAGTGACTGCGTTTATGACAAAAATGGCCCGAAAAATGGCTTGAAAGTGTCATAAACTTACACAGTTTCACATTTGCAGCCCGCATCCATGGGGCCATTCCGGTGGATTGGCCAAAAAACTGGGCTTGAATAAGCCCCCGCCCACTTCAAGCCCCCACTTCAAGCGCCCCTACTCAAGCCCCCGCCCCGAGGCCACTGATGTGAAAACCCGCAGCCATGGCTGAACTAGCAGTCACGGCTGCGGGCCTCCAGCAGAAGTAGCTCTGCTAAGAATCTAAAAGATTACTTGTTAATCACCGTGGTCGGGTGCACGTAACCCAGAGTCTCCGGATCAACCGGGAACTCAATGTCGCCGAAAGGCGAATCTGCACCAGCGTGGTGAGCAATCAGTTCAGTAACAGCGTGCTGACCAGGCTCGAGGTCCTTCGGCCAGCCGGGATCGACATAGGATTTCTTTGCAACGTTAGCCATGCTGAGATTATCCCAAAAATTTTCTCCCCAGTCACCTTCTCCCCTCCTTAAATCTCACTAAAGTGGGGATTGTCATGACTAGCACCACCCCCTTTGCACTCTTTTCCGACTGGCTGGCAGGTCAACCAGACCAATTTGTGGGCACTATCCTCAGCAATCGCCCCGATGCGCTGTCGCCACCGCCGAAGTCTTCCCAGGTGCTAGCGGCAAGGCTCCAGCTCCGCGCTTCTGTCTCCCGCGCGCTGACCAAACTGCCCGCACTGGAGCTCGCCTGCATTGAGGCCGCCGCCGACCTCGGTGCTGACGCCGAACCCGTCACTGCGGACGCCCTCATCGACTACATTCTCGACTTACTCTCTCGAGCAGAGGTTCCCGCCAATCAACGGCCCACGGCCACGCATATTCGGACAAGCCTCGATACCCTGCGCGAATACGGACTCATCTGGGGCAACGGTCCCGGCCCCCGCGGCACCTTCACCGGCAAGTCCACCCGCAAGAAACCTCTGCCCTGGCAGGACTACTTCTGTCTCAGCGATGAGGTCGCCACCTCGTTGCCACCCGGCTGGTATCTTCTGCCCAATCCCGATGGCCCCAGCCGCAGCCAGCTACGCACGGCACTCACCGAGGTCACAGACAGGCAGCAGCGTCTCCTGGATACCCTCGCCAACTCCGGAGGGCTCGGCGTCACAAAGGGCGCTCATCCGGATGCCGACCCTTCGCTGCCGGTCCCAGCGCTCATCAACGCCGGCCTGCTCGAACGCATCGACGAGGGCACCGTTCGCCTGCCCGCCACCGTTCGCGCGCTTATGCGTGGAGTCGGGCTTGCCGACGACGACGTCCCCCTGCGCCCCGAAACCCCCGCTACCCACGTGATCGCCAGCGGTAACGACCGTGCTGCCGCCACTGCCTGGGAAACTTTGCGACAGGCGACTGACCTGCTGGACTTGCTGGGAACCGCCCCCGCGCCGACCTTGAAAAACGGTGTCATCGGAGTGCGGGAAACCCGCAGTCTCATCGAGGAGCTCGGCGTCGACATCTCGGAGTTGGCTCGCGGCGTGGCTAACCTCAGTGCAGCGGGCCTGGTTCATGTCGGCACTCCGCATCCGCTGCCACTGCACGACAGCGGTGGTGACTATTTCGCCCCCACGCTGGCAGCCGACGGCTTCCTCGACGCCGATCTGGTTGACCGGTGGGTGAGTTTGACGGTCGGCACTCGCACTAGCGACGCAGCTCCCTGGCGGGTCGACCAGCTCAATGAGGAAGGCAAGCGCATTGCTCTACTCTCCCCACAAGCTCGGCTCTCCGGGGTACCGTCAATCCGGGAAATGGTGCTGGCCTGCTGTGCGCAGGTGGCGTCGTCGGCAAGCGACAACGACATCGTTGCTCTGACTGACCTGCGTGAATGCGCCGCCTACTACTACCCGATTACCAACGCGAGGTGCACGGACGAGACGCTCAGTGGCGTGGTCGACGAGCTGGTCGCCCTCGGCATCGTCGTGCGGGACCCGGGCGTGGAAACGATTTCCGTCGGCCTTAGCGAGGTCGGCAAAGCCATGGTCGCGCTCATCGAATCCGGTACCGCCGAGGCCTTCGACGATCTGCGTGCCGCCTGTAACAACCTCTTGCCGCCGAACGCCTCGTACCTGATGGTTCAGGCGGACAACACCATTGTCGTACCGGGCCCCGCATCCCCGGAGATGGAACGCATGCTCAGTTCGATTGCGCAGCTGGAATCTCCCGGCCTCGCCAGCGTCTACCGCGTGACCGAAGACAGCCTTCGCGATGCCCTCGACGCCGGCATCAATGCCGCCGATATCTCGGAGTTTCTTTCGCGCTACGCCGTCGGCGAGGTGCCGCAGTCCATTACCTATTTGCTTGACGACGTCGCCCGCCGCCACGGTCGTCTCCGCGGTGGCCCCGCAGCTTCGTTTATCCGCTGTGACGATCCGGCCCTGCTGGCCTCATTCCAGAGTCACCAGGCTGGGCAAAGCCTGGCGTTGCGGAAGATTGCCGAAACGGTGCTAATTAGCCAGGCCCCGCTTGCCCAGGTGATTGAGACCGCTAGAAATGCGGGCTTTTCCATCATCGCCGAAGATGCAGAGGGTTTGGTGCTGGATCTCGGTCGCGCTCCCTGCCGCATTGAGGCGCCAGCTCCGGTGCCTACTGCGCGTACAACGATGCCCGAACCGGAACGCATCAGCCAGGCGTTGACGGCTATTGCCGATGGCAACCGTGCTGCTGAGCACGCTGGTAGTTCCAGTGGCACTGCAGCCAGTGGCAACACTGCTGGGGTCTCTGGCTCGGCTGCGGATTCGGCGACAGGTACGGGCACGGCTGCCGGTGCCAGCGCTAGCACCGGTGGCACGAGCGACTACGCCTCCGGCACCGAAGCGTTCAAGCTTCTGCAGCGCGCGGCTCGCCATGGCGACGACCTGTATTTGAGCTACGTTGACCGCAACGGCAAACCCGGCCGCAAGCGCGTGCGCCCAGTCACCGTCTCCGGTGGGCAGGTCGATGCTATCGACCCGGCCACCAGTCAAGTGCTGCGCTTCCTGCTGCATCGCATTACCGAAGTACATCCTGTCGACTAGGCGGCGGGCGCGCGGACCGTCGTAAAGCGATGCAGAAGCGAATGTGGCGGTTCGGGATAATTCGAGCCCGTGCCGCATCTTCTGCGTAATCGTGGCAGAATTGACCTTTAGCTTATTTTTGGTCGAATGTCTGCGAGGCGAGGGAATAATGGGTTTCGGTACGGGTCCGCTGATCGTCCAATCGGATAAGACGGTGCTGCTGGAGGTCGATAACCCGGAGGCGGATGCGGCACGCGCGGCGCTGGCACCGTTCGCGGAGCTCGAACGTGCTCCTGAACATGTGCACACCTACCGCATCACCCCGCTGGCGCTGTGGAATGCCCGCGCCGCCGGTCACGACGCGGAGCAGGTGGTCGATGTCCTCGAGCGCTTCTCCAAGTTCCCCGTCCCACAGCCGCTGCTTATCGACGTCGCGGAGACCATGGACCGCTACGGTCGCCTGAGCCTGACCAAGCATCCAGCTCACGGCCTTATTCTGGTTTCACACGACCCTGCGGTACTGGCCGAGGTGACCAAGCACAAAAAGATTCGTCCGATGCTCGGCGAGCAAATCGACGCCGACACCTGGACCGTGCACCCCTCCGAGCGAGGCCGAATCAAACAGGAGCTGCTGAAGGTCGGTTGGCCGGCCAATGACACCGCCGGCTACATCGATGGTGAGGCACACGCCATCGCTTGGCAGGATCAGGGCACCAGCGGCCACGACACCTGGGAACTGCGCGACTACCAACGCATGGCGGCTGATTCCTTCCGCGAAGGCGGCTCCGGCGTCGTGGTGCTGCCCTGTGGCGCAGGCAAGACAATCGTCGGTGCTGCGGCCATGGTAGACGCGCAGCGCACCACTTTGATCCTGGTCACCAACACCGTCGCCGGCAGGCAGTGGCGCGACGAGCTGCTGCGACGCACCTCGCTGACCGAAGACGAAATCGGCGAATACTCCGGCGAAAAGAAGGAAATTCGCCCCGTCACCATTGCGACCTACCAAGTGGTCACGCGCAAGACTAAGGGAGAATACCGCGCACTCGAGCTATTCGATTCCCGCGACTGGGGCCTCATCATCTATGACGAGGTCCACCTCCTGCCCGCTCCCGTGTTCCGAATGAGTGCGGATCTGCAGTCGCGCCGTCGACTGGGGCTCACCGCTACCCTGGTGCGCGAAGATGGCCGCGAGGGCGACGTCTTCAGCCTGATCGGCCCGAAGCGCTACGACGCCCCGTGGAAGGACATCGAGGCCCAGGGCTGGATCGCACCGGCTGACTGCGTTGAGGTCCGCGTGACCCCAACCGAGTCCGAGCGCATGCTCTACGCCACGGCTGAGGCCTCCGACAGGTATCGTCTGGCCGCAACGACGCCGACGAAGATTCCCGTCGTCAAGCAAATCCTTGCCCGACACGAGGGCGAACCCGCTCTGGTGATTGGTGCCTACCTGGATCAGCTCGAAGAGATCGGCGAAGAGCTCGGCGTCGACGTCATCGAAGGAAAGACGTCCAACGCCAAACGCGAGGAGCTCTTTGGGAAGTTCCGGCGCGGCGAGATCAACACGCTGGTGGTCTCCAAGGTTGCGAACTTTTCCATCGACCTTCCCGAAGCCTCCGTCGCCGTGCAAATCTCCGGCACCTTCGGTTCCCGACAGGAGGAGGCACAGCGCCTGGGGCGTCTCCTGCGCCCGAAGTCCGATGGTGGTGGCGCCGTCTTTTACTCGGTGGTGACTCGCGATTCGCTCGATACCGAATACGCAGCTCACCGCCAGCGTTTCCTGGCGGAACAGGGCTACGCCTACCGAATCGTCGACGCAGACGAGTACCTCGGGCCCTCCCTGCCCGGTGATTCCACCGCTAGCTCGGAATCCTAGAAAACTGGATAACTAAAGGACTGCCATGAACTTTCACTTCCCCGTCAACCGCGAGCACACCAACGCCAACAACGAGTACTACCGCGATGCCCGCCGACTGCTCATCTCCTCCGGCATTTTCTCTGCTCTGCTGCTCGTCGGCGCTGTGCTGGTTCTAATAGTTTTCGACCGCACGCCGTTTGTTATCGGCAGCGCGGTTATGCTTTTCGCCCTCGCAGCTCTCTACGTCGGCGTTACCTTCCAGGTGCGACGCGCAATTAAGGATCCGCAAGAGCTTTACGACGAATCCCCGCTGGTTCCGGCCATGATTGCGCGTGTGGATGAGCGGACCATGGTGCTGATGACCCTGGTGGACATGCGTAAAACCCCCTCCGATGGCGAGCCCGTCCCGGCCCTGGCTACACGTACGGTCACCACGATTTCCGGTGTTCCCCGCCGCGTGGGCGCGAAGGTGCCAGCTGTTGCTGTGGCCGGTACACACAAGAGCCGCACCGAGTTCTACGACGAAATCACCCCAGTGCCGCTCGCGTGGTCCACTCCAGACAAGTCAATCATTGCCCAAGCCCAGCGCAATATTCCTGTCAACGATTGGAATGTGCTCGAACGCAACATCGACCGGGTGGAAGAGGTACACGCAACGAAGCGCAATCTCCTGCCGCTGAACTAGTCGGGGGCTGTTAGCCCCCGACATTTTGGCACTGAACTGTTCTAGACCCGCCCCCGATTTCCCTTAGCAGCGCCCCCTCCGCGGTGCTCACATGCACGGCGAGAGCGCCATTGGGAACTGAAACGGATTGACTAGCTCTTGCCCCATGACTCTTCGTTCTGCCGGTCGATCGCTTCCTTATCGTATTCACCTGCCGGATCCTCTGGCAGCTCACGTTCCGTGTGAGTGGCCTCTAGAATGAACCGCGCCGCGTCCGTAATCTGTTCTCGCTGAACCTTTGGAACCGCAATCTGGTGAGTCGCCAAGAATACCGCCTGAGAGGCCTCTCCCCCTGCCTCCTCAACCTTCTTCAGGTACTCGGTAGCTGGCCGAACGACAGTATCGCGGGAGGCCGCCTGAACGTGGACACGCATGCTTCGCGACGGCTCATGCAATCCCGGTGACACTTCCTTTGCCGAATCATCAGAGGTGCCGAAGAATGCCTGCAACCACACCGCAGGAGCACCACGCAGGTCTAGAGCCGGGGCAACGAGCAACAGAGCAACCGGAGTGTCTTGACTAATCTGGTCCACCGCAGAAACAACGTTGTGGCCGCCTGAAGAGACACCATAGAGAACTATCGGGTTCTGATCACTGATGGGCATTGCACCCAATTTTTGAAGCTGCAACGAATCATCTGCAACAGATGCGACTACCCGCGCGATGTCATTGACGGCCTCAGATACTTTATGCTCTGGCGCGAGACGGTAATCCACATCCACAACAATTGCGCCCGATCGGGCTGCCAGGGCAGCCATATTTGGGCCGAAGGAATCCTCACGCAGACTGCCGTCACCCATCCAGAAAGCGCCGCCGTGTGCAGCAACTACCACAGACCCGGTTGGATCCTGCGGGACAAAAACCCGAACCGGAACGCTAGGACTATCCCCCACCGTCGTATCCGTCACCTCTACCTTGCCGTCGGCATACGCAAGGTATGGCGAAGAGTGGTTGACAGCCGCCCCCAGGACCATCATCGAACCGTGAATAATGGCGTCTGGCATACGAGCGCCGCGGTCATTGACTGACGCACGAGCCTTCTCAATGTCTTCCTCAGAGGCACCCAAGGGGACAACCTCGCTCAAGTAGGAATAGGCCGAGACGTGTTCTTCGAGCCATTCAATAAGCTGTTGTAGCTTACCTTCTTCGGTCGTTACGGGAGTGAAGTTGTCTTGAGCCTCGTCCTCAGAAGAAGCGAGGTTAACCACATCGGAGTTAGGTGTCTGATTAGTCATAGAGACAGTCTGCCACAGAGAGCCAACGAGGATTCACCAAAAGAGGAAACCGAGGATCCGATCGACGCTTAGTTAATTCCGTTAACCTGTGGGTAAAACAAAAGTGGGCCGCAGCACCCAACCCCACACAAGGGGCAAGGCAACCACGACCCACAAACAAGATTATTATGCCGGCGGCGACCTACTCTCCCACACCCTCCCGAGTGCAGTACCATCGGCGCTGGTGGACTTAGCTTCCGGGT
>NZ_JASPJP010000010.1:0-97663 GCF_030232615.1 Corynebacterium sp. MSK035 | reverse complement strand
TAGTGCTCGACGGGTTAACTCCCCGGGAGGTAATCTCTGGTGTTATCCATGATGCAATGACCGCCTGACCCTACCGCTTGAAACTGTCATAAACTAAGACAGTTTCACATTTGCAGCCCCCATTCATACAGGCAGCCCGTATTCACATTTGCAGCCCGCAGTCATACAGGCAGCCCGTCTCCACACAGGTAGGCCGCAGTCTTTGGGGCTGCCCTAGCCCTACTTGCGGAATCGCTGCTTAAACTCGTGACCAGCCAGGCGACCAATCTCCGACCCCAGGTTTTTTACCTGCTGCGAGCGGTGCTTGAATCCCCACTTGGTGACCTGCAGCAGAGACTGCTTCACAAAGCTGCCATCCATCTTGGACTCGCCGTACTCGCGCTCAGTAAAGGTGATCGGAACCTCCTCCACCAAGAAGCCCGCCTGTACAGCCTCAAAAGCGAGCTCGGTCTGGAACAGGTACGCAGCCTTGCCAATGTTCTCGAGGTCAAGGGTTTCGAGAACTTCCCGTCGATAAGCACGGTAGCCAGCGGTGATATCCGAGATGCCCGCGCCGAGCGCCAGCGAGATGTAGAGGTTGCCGCCGCGGGAGAGAACCTGACGGCTCATTGGCCAGTTGACGGTCTTGCCGCCCGGAATGTAGCGGGAACCGATGACGACATCGGCACCGTCCTCGAGCTTCTCCAGCAGCAGATGGAATTGCTCTGGTGCGTGGGAGCCGTCGGCATCCATCTCGCAGAGAACCTCGTAGTCGCGCTCGAGACCCCAAGCGAAGCCCGCGCGGTACGCACCCCAGAGACCGCCCTTGCCCTCGCGGTGCAGGACGTAGATGTGCTCTTCGCCGTTGTCCGACTTGTCAGCGGCAGCGATTTCATCGGCGAGCTCACCGGTGCCGTCTGGTGAAGAGTCATCGACAACCAAAATGTCGACGCGAGGCTCCGCTGCGCGCAGGCGTGCAATCACGCCCGGCAGGTTTTCCCGCTCGTTGAAAGTGGGAATGACAACCAGCGTCGACTCATTTAGGGCAGTCACTCGTGATTCTCCTTAGTGCATGTTCTGCTCAGTATCCCGGCCATCAACTTCATCTGCGCCTGCCCTGGCATCTCCGCCACGGCGACGCAGGACGGCACCAACCACACAAAGAATACCGAATGCGGTCAGTAGACCTTCAATCCACGTCCCGAAGCGGGCTGCAAAAGTCAGGTGGGCGTACTGAGGCAGAGTTTCAGTGAGTACCTTCTGCTCGAAGATTTTGCTCCGCTTTACGACGTCTCCGTGCGCATCCACAATCGCGCTCACACCGCTGGTTGCGGCGACGGCCGTGGAGCGTTGGAACTCCATGGCTCGCATGCGGCTCATGGCCAGCTGTTGGTAGGTCATGTCGGTGAAACCGAAGGTGGCGTTATTTGTGGGCGTGGCCAGCATGGTTGCGCCGTGTTTGACTGCGTTGCGGAAGGCACCATCGAAGACCACTTCGTAACAGGTGGCCACGCCTAGATTGACCTTCTTTAAACCATCGGTGCCTGGCGTTGTAACCACGGCATCGCCGTTGCCCGGAGTCATGTCTCCGGCGTGAGCGACCATGTCGGAAAAGTGACGTAGCAGTTCGCGGAATGGCATGGTCTCGCCGAAGGGCTGGAGATAGATTTTCTCGTGCTGGTCGCCGGGGCCGGTCTGCGGATCCCAGACCACCATGGTGTTTTGCACCCCATTGGTGTAGGTAAAGGTGCCGACCACGATGGGAGCGCCAATATTCATCGCGGCGTTTTCGATAATGCGTGCCGCTTCCCCATCCGTAAACGGGCTGACATCGGAGGAGTTTTCGGGCCAGATGACGATGTCCGGCTGCTCTTCCTTACCTTGGTGGACACGTCGGGCCAGCTCATTGGTGGCATCGGCGTGGTTTTGCAGGACTGCGCGGCGCTGGGCATTGAACTCTAAACCGAGGCGCGGAACATTGCCCTGGATAACCGCGACACGGGTGTTGTCAGCGGCCGTAGGCTCAGGCAGCGGTTGGGTCCACGCAGGAAGAACCCAGCCGACGAATAACGCTCCCACCAAAAGCGCAGCGGAGGTTGCATAGGAACGTAGCGTGAGCGCGACCAGTCCCGCACCAACGCAAGCAGCGAGGAAAGTGACCAATGCAGTGCTGCCGATTGCCACTGCTGGGGCCAGCGGGCCGTCGACCTGCCCCCAGGCAACGCGGAGCCAGGGGAAGCCTCCGAAAGGCCAGCGGGCTAGCAGCGCCTCCCCTGCCACGAGCGCAGCGGCCATGCCAGGGAGCTTCAGCGCGAGGGGGAAACTGGATTGGGCAATCAGCCACATCGCAAGCGCCGCCGGAATTGCGAGCAGTCCCAGCACAATTGAGAGCGCCACGTAGGGGCCAATGCCGACGAAGGAGCCGATCCACGGCAGTGAGAAAAGAGCCGTCGCTGTTGCCCAGCTGAAGCCCACCACTACGCTGGATTTCCAATCGGCTGCGCAGAAGAAGGCAAAAATGAGCAGGGCGAGGCCGATCCAGGCCGTCCACCACCAGCTCATGGGCGCATAGCTTAAGAACTGCAATCCACCAGCGAGGATTGCAATGAAGGCGAGAACGAGGCGCTGCTTTAGTGGGGTAAGCGCGCGAAAGCGCGCCTGCCAGCGATTCGGATTCTCCAGAATGTCTTTCGAAGCGTCTTTCTGAGCGACGTTCCCGTGCTCGCTGGAGCGCGCTTGGCGGTTAGTGTGCACTTGTATAAGAGAACTCTCTACGTTTGCGAGTTTTTGAGTTAGCGCTTGTCGCTGTCGTCCTGGTCATCATCCCAGGCGTTGTCCGGTGCCGGTGGGACGATTTTATCCTGTGGGAAGGCCTTGCCATCCGCACCCGGGAAACCACCAGAGAATCCAGGGAAACCCGAAAAACCGCCAGCACCAGCGCCAGTTCCTGGAGCACCCGGGTTCATGCCGTACTGAGAGACCACCATCATGCTGCGGTCACTGAAGTTGCGGAGTCCGTTGAGCAGCGCCACCGATCCGCTCTTACGAATCAGCCAGCGAGTCGGCGGTAGCACCATGAGGAAACCAACAACCGTGGAGACGACGCCCGGCAGGGCAATCAGCCAAGAGCCAACCAACAGGATTGCCGAGTCAGCCACAAAGTGTCCCGCGCCCTTTGCCGAGCGCTTGATTGCCTCCTCCGGATGCTTCTGTCCGTACTCAGTAAGAGTACGAGAAGTATCCAGCAGCAACTTCTGGTAGATGCGCTTGAACTCGATGGCGGCGAAAACCAATCCCAGAATGAATAGACCCAGAACCAGCAGGACGGTCCAGCCATAGCCAATCCATTCACCAAGTGCGATAAAGGCCGCAATCTCGGCGATGAGGTAAATAATTGTGAACCACTTGCTCATAGTTCCCCAGTGTAACCGCCACTAGATGAGCAAGTGGTTACGGCTATCGGCCGGTTAGACGACGACTAGCGGTCGCCTACCGGTCAGCGCGCTCCTCCAAGTCGCCCTCTGTATCCAGGTAGGTCTGGCGCAGCAGATCCATGCGTTCCTGGTCGGGGTTTTCCCACATACCGCGCTCTGCGGCCTCCATCAGGCGCTCGGAAATATCGTGCAGAGCCCACGGATTCGACTGTTCAAAGAACTCGCGGTTTTCCGGGTTCGCAACGTACTCGTCGGTAAGCGTTTCGTACATCCAGTCATCCATGACCTTCGCCGTCGCGTCGTAACCGAAGAGGTAGTCGACGGTTGCGGCCATTTCGAAGGCGCCCTTGTAGCCGTGGTTACGCATTGCCTGCATCCAGCGTGGGTTGACCACGCGGGCACGGAAGACACGTCGCGTCTCCTCGTGCAGGGTGCGGGTACGCACGGCGTCCGGGCGCGTGGAATCTCCCACATACGCTTCTGGAGCGGAACCCGTCAGTGCACGGACCGTGGCGATCATGCCGCCGTGGAACTGGAAGTAGTCATCGGAGTCGGCGATATCGTGCTCGCGGGTATCGGCATTCTTCGCGGCAACCTGAATACGGCGGTAGGCCGTCTTCATGTCGTCAGCGGCCTCTTCCCCGTCGACGCCGCGGCCATAGGCGTAGCCGCCCCAGGTTGTGTAGACCTTCGCCAGGTCCGCGTCATCGCGCCAGGAACCGGAATCGATAAGTTGCAGCAGGCCAGCTCCATAGGTGCCCGGCTTGGAACCGAAGATACGGCGCGGGCGCTCCTGCTGGTCGGCCTTCGCATGGGCGCGCACGTAGTTGTCCTCATCGGATTCATCAAGCTTGACGACGAGCTGAAACGCGTCATCCAAAAGGTCGATAACATGCGGAAACGCATCACGGAAGAAGCCGGAAATACGGACGGTCACGTCAATGCGCGGTCGGCCCAGCTCCTCCAGCGGAATCGGCTCAAGGCCGACAATACGGCGAGATGCGTCATCCCACACCGGATGCACACCAATCAACGCGAGCACCTCGGCGATGTCATCGCCCGAGGTACGCGTGGCGGAAGTGCCCCATACTGACAAGCCAACCGACTTCGGGTACTCGCCGTGGTCGGCGCGGTAGCGTTCAATCAGGCCATCGGCGAGGTTGACGCCGGTTTCCCAAGCCAGGCGCGACGGCACCGCCTTGGGGTCGACCGAGTAGAAGTTGCGGGCAGTTGGCAGCACGTTGACCAGGCCGCGCAGTGGTGAACCGGAGGGGCCAGCCGGAACGAATTCGCCATCGAGAGCGGAAAGAATGCGCGGGATCTCCTCGCTGGTAGCAGCCAGGCGCGGGAGAATTTCGTCGCGGGTGAACTGCAGCAGCTCGACAACCTGATCGAGGCCGTTTGGTGCCGCGATATCGGCGAATTCCTCGGAGCCGAGCACATCAGCCGCGATCTGTGTCACTGGTTGGTCGGGATTCTTCACCACGGCGGTTACCAGTGCCGTAGCCAGTGCATCGATAGAGTCCACAGCGTGGCGTTCATCGGTGCCGTCCTCGGCCAGGCCGAGAGCTTCGCGCAGGCCCGGCAGGGTCTGCTTGCCGCCCCACAGCTGGCGGGCGCGCAACATGGTGGTCACAGTGCCGATTAGAGATTCGTCTTCCGGTGCCTGGCTGAGCACGTGGAGGCCACCGCGGATGGCGACGTCCTTAATCTCGCAGAGCCAGCCGTCGACATGCATGAGCATGTCATCGAAGACCTCCTCGTCCGGGCGCTCGTCCCAGCCGAGGTCGCGGTCCATCTTCGCGGCGGTCAGCAGCGTCCAAATCTCCTGGCGGATGGCCGGCAGCTTGGCCGGATCCATGGCGGAGATGTTCTGGTGCTCGTCGAGAAGCTGTTCCAGACGGGTGATGTCACCGTAGGATTCGGCGCGGGCCATTGGCGGAATGAGGTGGTCGACAAGCGTGGCGTGAGCACGGCGCTTGGCCTGTGTGCCTTCGCCCGGGTCGTTGACCAGGAAGGGGTAGATCATTGGCAGCTCGCCGATGGCAGCATCCGGGCCGCAGGAAGCGGAAAGGCCGACGGTCTTGCCCGGCAGCCACTCCAGGTTGCCGTGCTTGCCCATGTGAACCACGGCATCGGCGCCGAAACCGCCCTCCGCCTGCGGCAGCGACAGGAAGCGGTAGCAGGCCAGGTAATGGTGCGTCGGCGGCAGATCCGGGTCGTGGTAGATACCCACCGGGTTGTCACCGAAACCGCGCGGTGGCTGCACCATGACCACGACATTGCCGAAGGTCAGGCCCGCAATGTAGATGTCCTGGGTATCCGGGTGGACGTACAGGGTGCCCGGCGCGGCACCCCACTTGTCCTGCATGTCGGAGCGAAGTTCTTCCGGCAAGGTAGCGAAGAACTTCTCGTAGGTGGCAGCGGGCAGGCGAAGCTCGGCTGCCTCCATAACCTCTTCGGTCAGCCAGTCCGGGTCCTGGCCGCCGGCCTCGATGATGGCGTGCATGAACGCATCTGGTTCATCGGCACCATCCTCGGCGGTGGCATATCCGGGGATTTTGGTGGTGTCGCCGAGGTTGTATCCGGCGTCGGCAAGCGCGTGCAGCACCTTCAACGTGGATGCTGGTGTGTCCAGACCGACAGCGTTGCCGATGCGGGCGTGCTTGGTCGGGTACGCAGAGAGCATGACGGCGACGCGCTTGTCAGCGTTGTTGATGTGGCGGAGCGCGGCGTAACGGGTGGCGATGCCGGCCAGGCGGTCGCAACGCTCGAGATCCGGGACGTAGGAAATGAGCTCGTCGGAGTCGATTTCCTTAAACGAGAACGCGACCGAGATGATGCGGCCGTCGAATTCGGGGACGGCGACCTGTGTTGCGACGTCCAGCGGCGACAGACCTTCGTCGTTGTCCTCCCATGCCGCCTTGGACGAAGTCAGGGCCAAACCCTGGATGATGGGAATGTTCAGGTCTGCGAGTGCGGCGACATCCCAGCCGTCATCGTCCTGGCCGGCCTGCGCGAGTGCCGGGCGGTTGCCGCCAGCGGCGAGCACCGTGGTGATGAGCGCGTCGCAGGAAGCTAGCTCTGCCAGCAGTTCATCGCTGGCGGTGCGCAGGGACGCGGCGAAGATAGGCTTGGCGACGTAGTCGCGAGCCTCGACCGCGTCAGCAAGCGCCTCAATGTAGTGCGTATTTCCCGCCAGGTGCTGGGCGCGGTAGTAAATAATGCCGACGGTGCCGCGGGAATCTTCCGTGGCCACCTTGGAGTCGCGCTCCAGGAAACCCCAGGCCGGCATGCGAGTGGGCTCTTCAAAGCCAAGACCGGTCAGAAGCAGTGTGTCCGACAGGAAATTGTGCAGCTGTGCGAGGTTCTTTGCGCCGCCTTCCGCCAGGTAAATGTGCGTTTGCGTGGCGACGTTTGCGGGAACTGTCGAATACTCGGTGAGTTCGGCATCGGGTGCCTGCTCACCGGAGACGAGGACGGTGGGAATACCGGAGTTCACAAAGTAGTCGATGCCGGATTCCCAGGCGCGGCGGCCACCGAGAAGTCGGATGATGACGACATCGGCGCCGTCGGCAAGCGTGGGCAAATCATCGTCGAGCAGACGCGCCGGGTTTGCCCAACGGTAGGACACCTCCGGGTTGGCCTGAGCGGCCGCGCGGGCGGACAGAAGGTCGGTATCCGAGGTCGACAGCAGCAGAATCACGGTGTAGTCATTCACTTCCTGGGGAGCAACGCGTCCCCGGTCGGCGGGAGTCTGCCTTCTAACCGATGACGAGGTCTGACTGTGACAGTGGCGCGACCGTGCGGATTTTCACCGAGCTTCTCGTCAGCGGCATGGCAGTGGATTTCTCCATCACTCTACTGCAGGGGCTATTGCTAGAGTTCCAGCGACTGCTCCGCCGGCTGATCTGGGAAGTGGGACCAGAGGAAGTCGGTGGCATTAGTCAGTTCCGCGAGCATCGGAACGATATGGTTAATGCCCGTCTTCGGTAGCACCGGTGAAGTCGTGTTTTCGACGTACTCCAGGTCGGTGAAGCCGAGATTCAGCCAGGAATCGCGCAGCTTGCGAACCTGGTTGATGGGGATGATGTCATCATGCTCACCCGAGTAGAGGTACACCGGCGCATTTGGGACGAAGTTGCCGACGCGCTGGCGTGCGAGTTCCTTCTGTACCGGCTCGTAGCGCTTAATCATCTCGCTGAGTGACTCACCGCTAGTCGTGTACTGGTCAGTGGTTTCAAACGAGTGATGGAAACCCAAGCCACCCGCGCAGTAGTTGCCCACGTTGTCCAGCAGTTCTTTGCCTTCGGGGCTGATTTCTTCCTTGAGGACTCGGCGCAGCTCCGGATCCTTATCCAGGACAGAATTGATTGCCAGTGCAATCGCGGCGGTCAGCGTAGTGCCATCAATCTGGTCGAGGACGTTTGCGAGATCGGACGGCGGGCCGCCGGCGGCAGATGCGGCGACGTTGAGCTCTGGAGCGTAGACACCTGCACGCTCAGCGGCTGCAGCGGCTGCGGAGCCACCCTGGGAGTAGCCATAAATTCCCACGGGCGCATTTTTGTCCACGCCGAGCTCGTGTGAGGCAGACACGGCATCAAACAGTGACTGTGCCGAGGCGATGTTGTCGACGTAGTCCTGGTTACCCTGGGAATTGCGGTGGTGGTCGATCATCACCACAGTCGCGCCTCGCTTCAAGTTCGCGACCATCGGGATCGTCTCGTATGGAGCAATAATGTCCGACGGACCGAACTCAATCTTTAGGCCGGTCTGCGAGGATACCGAGGGGTCGCACTTTTCCGCGCCACCCTGCGTGCCCGGCGCGATTGCGACGACCGGACGCGGACCGCTGCCCTTCCACTCCGTCTTCGGCGTCACCACAAGGGCTGTGTCCACACTGGGATTTCCGAGGGAATCCGTGGAGTTGTAGTGAATACGCTTGGCATCCACATTCCACAGCTTGTCGTTCACCATCATCTCGGCATCCTCACTGCTGACCAGCATGCCGGCATTTGCCGTGCGCGACGGGGTCAGCGGCAGAGAATTCAGCGGAGAGGCTGCGGCCACGCGAGCCTGTTCCGGGGTCAGCTGCCTGCCTGCGCCCTCGCTACCAGACTCCTCATCGTCTTTCTCGATGCCGAGTAGCCTCTCCATATTCGGGTTCGGTACATGGCCGAAACCAGGCAGTTCGCGGTTTGCGCTTGACGACGACACCTTATCCGCCAGCCCACTATCCGATAGGCCCGGGATGTTTAGTGGCTGTGCGTTTGCAGGTGTAGCCAGGCCGATGGTCATAAGACCTGCTAGCGCTACCCCGATTCCCGTTCGGATTGTGCGACGGTTTCGTCGTGAAGCAGAGCGTGTCTGTGTCGAGGCACGGCCGGTGCCGACGGTGTCGTGTGCCTCGTGCGTGAGTGCTTCAGCGTCGTGATGTGGCATGAAATCTCCTGAATAACCCCAGATTGAAAACCCAATGAAAACTTCCCTTTATTCAGAGGAAGTTAGGTTATGAAAACAATAAGGTTTTAAAAAGGTAGATCGGTGGATTTTCAGTGAAGAATTTGTATGTTTTTGCGGAGGGGTATGAAAACTCCACTTCAGGATGGTTTCGTTGGGCTGGAAAGGGGCTGGATAATGTGCCCCTGTTTTCGGGGGCTCAGCTCTGTGTGTGTTTGCGTATTCTTGAGAGTATGACTGCATCTGATCAAGGAACCCGCACTCGTCAGGACGGTTGCCCCGGCAGCCGCAAGGTTCATATCGCAGCTGATGGCGCAATTGGTCGTCTGCGCTTCCCCGGAGGCTTTCTCCCCGCGCCGGGCTTCGCCGTACTCGCCGATTTGGCCGAGAATTTCGGCGACGGTGATATTCACTTCACCTCCCGCGGCAATGTTCAGATCCGTGGCATCACCAACACCGGCGCATTCGCCGATGCCGCGGAAGAAGAGAAGCTGGTTCCCTCCACCAGCCACGACCGCGTACGCAACGTTCTTCAGTCGCCGCTGTCCGGTCGCGTCGGCGGTAAAGCTGATGTGCGCGACCTGGTTCAAGAGTTCGACAAGGCCCTCATCGCGGAGCCGTCGCTGGCAACACTGCCAGGTCGCACACTCATGGCTTTCGACGATGGCCGCGGTGACGTGCTCGGTGAGCGCCCCGACTTCGGTGTTGTCGCCCACGATGAGAACACGTTCGAACTCATCATTGGTGGCGCGACCTCGGGGCTTGTCGTCTCGCGTGACGACGTCGTGGAGGCTCTCATCACCACAGCGAAGGTGTGGAATGACAGCCGTGGTTCAGCCTGGCGCATCGCCGAAGCCAATGCGGCCGAGCGCGTTGCTGATGCCGTAGTCGAGGAATTGGGCGCGCGAGTTCGTCGCCAGGAGCCGACTCCGGCTGAGAGCTTCGATGCCACCGCCGGGCTGTCCCGCCAGATCGGTTGGATTGACCAGCCGGATGGCCTGGTTAGCCTGGCCGCTGGCCTGCGCTTTGGTGTCCTCCCGGCGCGTCTGGCCCGAGCGATCTCGCACACTCAGGTGCCGGTGCATATCACTCCGTGGTACTCGCTGATCCTGCATGATTTGGAAGAGGAAGTTGCCGAACAGGTCGTCAAGGTATTGGCGCCCAATGGTCTGATCTTCGATCGGAAGTCCACCTGGCTGCGCGTCAGCGCCTGCACCGGACGCCCCGGCTGCAAAAAGTCTCTGGCTGACACCCGCGGCGATGCTTCTCACGCAATTGCCGATGGCCGACTGCCCGAGGGGCGCGTGCACTTCTCCGGTTGTGAGCGTCGCTGCGGCAAGCCCAAGGGCGGTTACTTCGACTATCTCGCCACCGGGGACGGAGAATACGAAGTCACTGCTGTGGACTAGGCTTTAAGCCTATGAAGCGCTTTGAGTACAACACCGACGGTGCGGATATTTACCGTAACTCGTTTGCCATCATTCGCGAAGAAAGCGATCTTTCCCGCTTCGATGCCGATGAGGAAACCGTCGCTGTCAGAATGATTCACGCAGCAGGTCAGACCGACCTGGCCAAGGACATCGTCTTTTCCACGGGAGCTGTGCGCGCAGCTCGCCAGGCTCTCGAGGAAGGCGCTCCTATCTTCACCGATGTCAACATGATCGCCTCGGGTATTACCCGCAAGCGCTTACCTGCTGACAACGAGGTCATCTGCCTGCTGCGTGATGAGCGCGTCCCCAAGCTGGCTCAAGAACTCGGCACCACGCGCACTGCTGCCGCCGTGGAGCTGTGGAAGCCACGCCTAGAGGGCGCGGTTGTCGCCATCGGCAACGCTCCCACCGCCCTCTTCCACCTGCTCAACCGCATTAATGAGGGCTCCTTCCCCATGCCCGCTGCCATTTTGGCCATGCCAGTGGGCTTCGTCGGTGCCGCGGAATCAAAGCAGGCCACTATCGACTCCGGTGCCGAAAACCCAGAGCTGAAGTACATCACCGTCACCGGCCGTCGCGGTGGCTCGGCTATCACCTGTGCTGCCCTCAATGCCATTGCGACCGCAAAGGAGATCATCTAAACCATGTCCGGCTCCTACAGTGCTCAGCCTGGTCATCTCTACGGCGTCGGACTCGGTCCCGGCGACGCAGGTCTCATTACACTCCGCGGTGCCGACATCATCCGCACAGCCGATGTCATCGCCTACCATGCAGGAACTCACGGACGTTCCACGGCGCGCTCAATCGCCGCCGAACTGATTGACGCGCGTGACGACGCTGCCGTGGAAGAGCAATTGCAATACCCGGTGACCACCGG
This sequence comes from Corynebacterium sp. MSK035, assembly GCF_030232615.1. Classification (NCBI taxonomy): domain Bacteria; kingdom Bacillati; phylum Actinomycetota; class Actinomycetes; order Mycobacteriales; family Corynebacteriaceae; genus Corynebacterium; species Corynebacterium sp. MSK035. The sequence goes on along the minus strand of NZ_JASPJP010000010.1, from coordinate 86,483 downwards.
GCGCCCAGTCGACTACCGCGAGCAGCTCGCCGGTTTCTATGCAGAGGCCACTGCTCGCCTGCACAAGCACTTGGCCGAGGGACGAAGTGTTGCAGTTCTTTCGCTCGGTGACCCGATGCTCTATAGCTCGTACCAGCATCTGCATCACGCCCTCAGCGAGGACTTTCCCACTGAGATTGTCCCTGGAGTGGCCAGCATTACTGCGGCGGCAGCAGAGATTGGTCAGCCGCTCGGCGAGGCTACCGAAATCGTCAGCGTTGTTCCCGCCACCGCTGATTCCGAGCGCATCGCTGCGGTTCTTGACGCCTCAGACTGTGTAGTCATTATGAAGCTGGGGAAAAACGTTGAGAAGGTTCGTACAGCGTTGCAGTCCGCAGGCATGCTCGAGCGCGCCTACGTTGTCGAGCGAGCAACCATGAATGAGCACACCAGCTACCCGCTGGCCGATGCAGACCCGGAGAAAGTTCCGTACTTCGCAGTAGCCGTCGTGCCTTCCGCTGTCTACGGAACTGAACGGAGTGTTTCTGGGGCGCCTGAGCCAGCTAATGATGCGGCGAGCGATACAGTCACCGATACGGCGACTGAGTCGGCTGCCCCAGCAGTTGGTGAAGTCGTCGTTGTCGGCCTAGGCCCGGGTGCGGAGCGCTGGACCACCCCAGAAGTCACCGAGGAACTGGCCCGAGCCACGGATCTGGTTGGCTACTCCACCTACATCAACCGGGTTCCTGAGCGCGCTGGGCAACGCCGCCACCTCTCCGACAACCGCGTAGAGGCAGAGCGAGCCACTATGGCGCTGGATATCGCCAAGCGTGGAGGTCGAGTTGCGGTGGTCAGTTCCGGTGACCCGGGGGTCTTCGCTATGGCGGCCGCAGTGCTGGAAGTCGCTGATGACGATATGTGGCGAGACATTCCAGTTCGAGTCGTGCCGGGCATGACTGCTGCTCAGGCTGTCGCAAGTCGAGTGGGCGCTCCCCTTGGCCATGACTTTGCGATGCTCAGTCTTTCCGACAGGTTGAAGCCCTGGGAGGTCGTCGTTAAGCGAGTGCGTGCCGTAGCCGGAGCAGACATGGCATTTGCTGTTTACAACCCGGCATCCAAGTCGCGGAGATGGCAGATCCGAGAGCTGCGAGCCTTGGCTTTGGAATACCGCGAGCCGACAACGCCTGTGATTGTGGCACGGGCAGTTGGCTCGGAGCAGGAAAACGTTACCGTGACCACGTTGGCGGAGTTCGATCCGGATGTCGTCGATATGCGAACCATGGTGATTATCGGTTCGTCGTCGACGAAGGCGTATCGTGTCGGCAGGACCACTCGGGTCTACACCGCACGTCACTACGGTGAGGGCGGCACCAGCGGAACTGGCGAGTTGCTGCCCTAGCCGCTACGCCCGGCGGATGACGGCGTTGTACGCCTCATCCACAGTTGTGGCGACGGTGGCGATATCCGCGCCGGGCAGCTGCGGACGCTGCACGATAACGACCGGCTTCTTTAGGTCGCGGGCTGCCTCAATCTTTGCGTAGGTAGCAGCACCACCGGAGTTTTTGGTCACCACGCAGTCCACGGCGTAATCCCGCATGAGCTTGCGCTCCGCTGCGACATCGTAAGGCCCACGGCTGAGAATAATCTTCCGATTCTTCGGCAGCGGCGGCGCGGGCTGTTCCACACAGCGAATGAGGTAACGGCCGTTGGAGTCACCGGCAAATGGAGCAAGCTGCTGACGGCCAATAGTGAGAAACGGGCTGTAGAAACGGTCGGCAACAACGTCCGCGGCCTCCTGCATGGAGGACACCTCAACCCAGTTGTCGCCTGGCTGCTTCTCCCACGCAGGGCGATGCAGCGCCACGAGCGGAAGACCGGTAGCGCGGGCAGCTTCAGCAGCAGATTCGCTGATCTGTTCTGCATACGGATGCGTGGCATCGATGATGACTTCAGTGGCATCGGAGATTAGCCAGCGAGTCAGTCCTGCGGGGCCGCCAAAACCGCCGATACGGACATTGCCGACGGGCAGCTTGGGGTTGGAAACGCGACCGGCCAGTGATGAGGTGACAAACCAGCCCTCGCCTACTAAGCGCTTGGCCAGGGCGCGGGCTTCAGCAGTTCCACCGAGAATTAGTGCACGCATGGAATGGTCCGTCCGTGTTCATCGCGCGGGCGATCATCGCTGTAGAGGTAGCTATCCGGGAACGCCTCGGCGGTGAGCACCTTGCCGACAATGATGACAGCCGTACGAGTCACACCTGCATCCTTGACCTGCTGCGCAATATCAGCCAGCGTACCGCGGAGAATAACCTGTTCCGGACGGGATGCGAAAGCTACCACTGCCACCGGGCCGTGCTCACCATAATGCGGGGTGAGCTCCTCAACCACACGGTCAATATCGTGGGCGGCCAAGTGAATGCACAGGGTCGCGCCCGTGCGACCGAAGTTCTCCAAGGTTTCGCCCTCCGGCATCTTGGAAGCGCGCCCGGAGATACGAGTCAGCACCACTGACTGACCAACGGTTGGCACCGTGAGCTCGTGGCCCAGAGCGGCCGCCGCCGCGGAAAATGCCGGCACCCCCGGAACGATTTCGTAGTCAATGCCGAGCTCGCTGAGACGACGAACCTGCTCTGCCAGCGCCGACCACACCGACGGGTCACCGGACTGCAGGCGTGCGACATCCTTGCCCGCCGCATGTGCCGCCTGAATGGTCTCGATGATGGTATCCAGCGGCATACGCGCGGTATTGATAATCTCTGCGCCCTCGGGGCAGTTTTCCAGCACCTCAGGCGGGACAATCGATCCCGCGTAAAGACACACTGGGCAGGAACGAATAAGCCGGTCCGCGCGCAGCGTCAGCAAATCCGCTGCCCCCGGGCCTGCACCGATGAAATACACAGTCATTGTGAGTTACAGAGTCCTCAATATTTTCTAGACAGAGATATTACGTCTATGGTAGCGCAGGCGCTACTGGCTTCTCCGCCACCCACTGCACCACCGGCAACGCAGGGCGCCACGCAGTGAAACTGCCGACTGCACCTGCGCGCTCCACGGAAAGCCGGGTGACATCCCCGCCATAGTCGCGACGCGCCTGCCACAGCAAAGCCTCCGACTCCAGCGTCACGGTGTTTGCGACGATGATGCCACCCGGGGCAAGGCGTTGCCAACAGGTTTCAATCATTCCGTCAGCAGTGAGACCTCCGCCGATGAAAATGGCATCTGGGCGAAGATTCGAGTCAGCCAAAACCCCCGGCGCTGCGCCGTGGTGGACGGTCACATTGCCAGACAGAGCCGCCACATTCTTAGCAATTCGCTCTGCACGAACAGCATCGCGCTCGAAAATTTCCGCACGTCCGCCGTGCCGAGCCCACTCAATGCCAATCGACCCCGTGCCACCGCCGACATCCCACAGCAGAGCTCCCGGCCGCGGATCCAATGCAGCGACCGTCATTTGGCGAATCGGCGCCTTCGTCAGCTGACCATCCGAATCAAAGTCACCGTCGCGCAGCCAGCCGCGCGCGCTTCCCGACGGCTCCACCGCCAGCACCGTGAGGTTGCCAGCTGGAACTGGTGGGTTCGCCACCGTGCCTGCGGCAACGGACTCCGGCAGCCCTGTAGCTTCCGTGCCGCCGAGATTGGTCAGCGCGGTGAGCTTGGTGTCTGGGCGGTCGGCTAAAACCGTAGCGACCTCTTTCACTGAGTCCGCGTTTCGGCACAGCACCAGGAAGGGCCGTAGTGAATCCGCTACCGGTACCACACGCGCGGCTCCAGGTAGCCCCGGCTCCCCTGTCACCAGCGAAATCACCGGAGTGTCATGCAAGGGCCAGCCGAGGTAGGCGCAGGCCAATGAGGCTGACGATGGCGCTGGAATAACCTCCACGGCGCCACGGCCGAGCTCCCGAACCAGGGACGCGCCGACACCGTGGAACATGGGGTCGCCACTGGCGAGGATGACATCGACTGCGGGGTCAATATCTGCCAGGGTGGCCTGCCAGTCCTTCCAGAAGCCACCTGGCCAAGGTGAGAGGTCGGCGTCCAGGTTGACGTCGGCAAGCAAATGGAGCTGACGGGGAGAGCCAATGATGCGGCGAGCCGACGACAACGCCTCGACAGCGCGGGCGGATAGACCAGGGTACCCGTCGCAGCCGATGCCGACGACGCGAAGCTTTGGGCTCATCGGGGCATCTTGCGCCAAATCCAGCGCGGAGTCAGATGTGTGGCGCGTGCGAGCAATGCCAATTTACGCGGCACCCAGACGTGGGGCTTCCGACCGTCGAAAGCAGTGACGGCGGCCTCCGCGACCTCGGCGGGGCGCGAGGACATCGGCGCTGGCTTCATGCCTTCGGTCATGCGGCCGAAGACGAAGCCCGGCCGGACAATCGTCAGCTGAATATGGCTCCCGTGCAGGCGGTCCTGCATGCCCTGGAGGAAACCATCGAGACCGGCCTTCGCCGAACCGTAGACGTAGTTGGCGCGGCGCACGCGGGCACCTGCGATAGAGGAAAAGGCCATGATGCGGCCCGCGACCTTATCGCGCACAGGCAGCGTGCCGGAGGCGATGTCGGACTCCATGCGCGCGACAAGCTCAGTGAGAATCGATGCCTGTGCTGTGAAGTCGGTATGAATGACTGCCGCAGCAGCCTCGCCGGACTCCTCACACTTCCGCTGATCACCGAGGATACCGAACGCGACAATCACCGTGTCGATGGGACCGTGCTGCCAGGCGTGCTCGACGAACTGGCGGTGTGCCGCGATGTCATCGGCATCAAAGTGGATGCGGTGCACCGCGACGGCACCGGAGTCGATGAGCCGACCGGCAATGCCGTCGAGCGCCTCAGTGCGGCGCGCAGCGAGCGTGAAGGTGTTGTGGTTGGCCAGTCGCGCGGCAACTTCCCCGCCAATCTCGCTGGTGGCACCAAGAACGAGTACGTGTCCCATGCGCTAGAAAATACCTTTCCTCTAAACCTCGATTAGACGGTAATTAAATCGTGCGGACCATTATTGACCGATTCTCCGCCGTCTTCGGTGACAACGATGATGTCTTCCAGCCGCATACCGAACTCACCCGGCAGGTACACACCCGGCTCCACCGAAAACGCCATGCCAGGCTCGAGCTTGAGCTCATTGCCAGCCATAATGAACGGCTCTTCATGCGTGGACAGGCCAATGCCATGACCAGTGCGGTGGATGAAGTACTCGCCGTAGCCCGCAGCGGTGAGGCTATTGCGCGCAATCGCATCGATCTCTGCAGCCGTTATACCGGGGCGCACCGCCGCCACGGCAGCTTCCTGCGCCTTGCGCAGAGCCGTCCACGCTGCAGCTTCCTTCTCCCCCGGCTTGCCGACGACATAGGTGCGCGTGCAATCGGAGTGGTAGCCAAGCGGCAAGGTGCCTCCGATATCGACGACCACCACGTCGCCTTCCTCGATGACGCGGTCGGAGAAATCGTGGTGCGGATTCGCGCCATTTTCAGCGGAGCCGACAATGACGAAGTCAATGGCGACGTGCCCCTCCTCCAGGATGGCAGCCGAGATCTCGTCGGCGACCTCGCGCTCAGTGCGACCTGCGCGCAGCATGCCCGGCACACGAGCGTGAACGCGGTCAATAGCGGCGCCGGCCTCGCGCAGCTGTTCAATCTCAGCGGCGTCCTTGCGCATGAACAGTTCCTTCAGAAGGTCTCCGGCCAACACAGTTTTAGCTCTGGTGAGATCCTGAATGGGAATCAAGTGGTCAGCGGTCAAAGAGGCTCCCACTGCGAGGGTGCCCACGTGGCCCACCAAGTCGGCGACAATGCGGTGCGGATTCTCTCCGTCTTCCCACAACACCACATCGGCGTTGAGATCACCGATAGCGCACAGCGGCAGATCCCCGCGCTCCACGGCGGGCAGTACCAACGTGGTGGTGCCGGATGCAGTGACCACCAGCGCGGTCAGGCGTTCATGCGAAGTGACCGCAGAACCAATGAGATACTGCAGGTCAGCGCCGGTTCCAAAGACTGCAGCGTCCGCATCGCGGCTGCGGAGTAGCTCCGCAGTGCGATCCAGACGCTGCTGATAGATGTCAAAGCTAAAGATACCGTTGCTCATAGTTGCCAACTGTACCCGTCGGCCTGTGCCCGTCGCCGGTTGAGTGGCCTCGGGGCGACGAGGCTTCGGCTGACCAACGTAACCGGCAACTAATTGTTCAGCGCCACTACGCCCCTGCGAATTGCCTGAATAGCCTCGGCGGACTTGTCGCGAATGTCCGTGGAGTAGCCCGTCTTCTTGATCTGCTGCAGCAGGTCAATGACCTGACGGCACCAGCGGACAAAGTCACCTGGAGTCAGCTCCGCGCCACTCTCGGCGGCGGCTTGCAGGCAGTACCCCAGCGGTGCACCCGCAGTCCACTGATGAATTGCCGTAGCAAAAGCCATATCCGGCAAGTCCGTTACCGGCAGCCGGTAACGGCGCTCATCCTCCGACAGTTCCTCCCAGATGCGGTAGGTGTTCCCCAGCGCCTTGGCCAGCGGCTCGGTAGGCACCTCGTCACTGCCTTGACTGGCCTTGCGGTTTTCAAAGACCAAGCTCGACACCGCACCGGCCAGTTCCGCGGGGTCCAGGTCATCCCAAATACCGCGGCGCAGACACGTGGCCACCAGCAAATCCGAGCCGTTGTGAATCTGCGCCAGCCGCAGGCCTTCCTCGGTAATTGTCGGCTCCGCGCCCTCCCGCCATTCCACGTAGTCCATTTGTGTTAGCAACTGCAGCATGCGGTCGAATGTGCGCGCCAATGTATCCGAGGCGGAATCGACGCGCTTTTGCAGCTTGGCCACATGCGCCTCGGCCTGCCGCAGCGTATCGGCGTGACGAGCCATCGTCTCCACCGCAGGATCGCCATGTAGCGGATGCTCGCGCAGCTCCTGGCGCAACTTCCTCACCGCCGGCGAGTTGCCACCAGTGCGACGCTTCAGCCTCTTTGGTCCCTTTAGCCCCTTGCGGCCAATCTCTGCGCGCACAATTCCGAGCGCACGTCGCGGATGCCGGTCCGCATCCCGAGGCAGCTTAATCGCGCCGACCGTCTGCGGCGCCGCTGGGAAGATATGCGGCTCCACACGCCCCACGAACCCGCCGACACTGATGACACCGGGACGTGGATTCGACTTCGAATGGTCCTCTCGGTACACCACCGCCAACTGCACCTTCTTACCCTTCGGCAGCGGAATAACCTCGCCTCGACGGAGTCTGCGCAGCGCGGTCACTGTTTCCGTATGGCGGTCTTCAATATTGCGGCGCTTGGCGTTCTTCTCCTCCTGGGTCAGCTTCGCGCGCAGATCCAGGTATTCAAGCATCTGGGTTAGGCGCTCGTCGTCACGCGAACTGCCTTCCTCGCTTGACGACGACCCCTCAGCCTCCGCCCCTTCAGCGTGCGCATCGGCTCCCCTGCCGAGCAATTCCGCACGCAGGGCCGCGGCTTCCTGCTTGGCCTTGGACAGTTCGGCGGCGACTCCGACAATGTCGCCATCCGCCTGGAACTGGGCGAATGAGCGCTCCATGACGCGCTTCGAGCCTTCGTAACCGAGCGTCTGCAGGAGGTTGACGCTCATGTTGTAGCTCGGCGCGAAGGTGGAAATCAGCGGGTATGTGCGCGTAGATGCCAGCCCTGCGACAGCCTTCGGATCCATTGCCGGGGCCCACTGCACCACTGCATTGCCGACAGTGTCGATACCGCGGCGGCCAGCGCGACCGGTCATCTGCGTGTACTGACCCGGCGTGAGATCCACATGTGCTTCGCCGTTGAACTTGACCAGCTTCTCCAGCACGACCGTGCGGGCAGGCATGTTGATGCCCAGCGCAAGCGTCTCGGTGGCGAAGACAACCTTGACCAGGCCTTCGTTAAAGAGCTCTTCCACAATGTGCCGGAACGCAGGCAGCATGCCCGCATGGTGCGCCGCAAAACCACGGATGAGAATGCGGCGCCAGCGCAGGAAACCGAGAACCTGCAGATCTTCCTTCGGAATGTGTGCAACACCGTCATCGATAATCTTGGCGATGCGCTCCTGCTCATCCCGGTCAGTGAGCTCTGCGCGCGTAGCACCGACCTGCGCCAGCGCGCCTTCGCAGCCCGCGCGGGAGAAGATGAAAACGATCGCGGGCAGCATGTTCATGGAGCCGAGCATGCGGATAACATCGCCGCGCTTCGGCGGACGGAACTTGCGCTGCCCCTTATCGCCCCAGCTATACGAGCGCCCACCGCCCTTGTGCTTTTTGTACTGGTAGCGCTCCCTGGCCCCAGCGTCGCCGTAGCCGAACTCGGCACGACGGCACGCCTCCAACAGGTCCTGATTGACCTTGACCGACTTCGCCTCGAAGAGTGGATAGAGCCGGTTTCCCACCAGCATGTGCTGATGCAGCGGAACCGGGCGCAGATCCGTGACAATAACGTCCGTGTGCCCGCGCACCGTGGAAAGCCAGCGACCGAACTCCTCGGAGTTGGACACCGTCGCCGACAAACCGATGACGGCCACGGATTGGTCGAGGTTCAAAATAACCTCTTCCCACACAGCGCCGCGCTCGCGGTCAGCGAGGTAGTGAATCTCATCCATCACCACATGCGTGAGCTTCTTCAGCGTCGGCGAGTTCGCGTAAATCATATTGCGCAGCACCTCGGTGGTCATCACCACGATGTCTGCGTCGCCGTTAATCGAAGTGTCGCCAGTGAGCAGGCCCACGCGGTCTTCGCCGTAGTCCTCGACTAGGTCGTGGTACTTCTGGTTGCTCAACGCCTTGATAGGTGTGGTGTAAAAGCACTTGCCGCCACGCTCAAGAGCTGCATAAATAGCGAATTCGCCAACAATAGTCTTGCCCGCGCCGGTGGGTGCACAGACGACAACGCCCCGCCCTGCCTCAATTGATTGGCAGGCGCGGAGCTGAAAGTCGTCAAGATCGAAATCCTGTTGGCTGACGAAATCGCCGAGAAGAGTCATGCCTCTAGAGTGTCATAAACCGCGCTAGAGAACATCATCAAAGTCGCTCGTCGGACGATTTCGCAAGTCCTGCGTCGGCATCGGAGTCTCCGGAATCATGCCCTGTGGCCGTGGTGGACGCGAATTGCGAGTAGGACGCATCTGGGATGCCCGCGTCGGCGTCGGCGCGTTCACTGGCGTGGGGCCAGAGACCGGAGAGGTCGTCGGGGCCGCTGATGCCGTCGGCATGCCGCCCGGCTGAATCGACGTCGGCGCACTTACTGAAGTCGGGGCGTCAATGCCGCCCACGTCACCGATACCGCCGGCGGAGCCAATCGGGCCGGACGCTGTAATGGGTCCGGAGCCTTGCTCGTCATCGACGTCCAACCAATCAGGTCGCTCATTTGCTTTACGACGGTCATGGAGACGACAAATCTGGATTGCGATTTCCACCAGCAACGTCAGTGCCGTTGCCATTGCGACCATGGATATTGGTTCCTGCCCCGGAGTCATGAAGGCCGCAAAGATGAACAGCGACATAATGATGATGCTGCGCTTGTCCTTGATGCTCTCGTAGGTAACGACACCGGCCATGTTCAACATGACCAGGAAAAGCGGAACCTCAAAGCTCACGCCAAAGCAGACGATGAGCGCCAAGAGGAAACCGAAGTATTGCGAACCGGTGAGTGCAGAAATTTGCGTCTCTTCACCAATCTGGAGCAAGAACTCCAGACCGATGGCGACAACGTAGTAGGCCAGGACGGAACCCATGACAAACAGCAGCGCGGCGGCAGTCACAACTCTGCGCGTGGTGCGGCGTTCCTTCCGAACCAAGCCGGGAGTGATGTAGGCCCAAATCTGGTAGAGCCACCATGGCGACGACATCACCAGACCGGCCAGCGCACCGACCTTCAGACGCAGCATGAACATTTCAAACGGACTGGTCGCCAGCAGACGACACTCCGCGCCTTCACCACCGCCGAGACGCATCTCGGGTGGAAGCTGACAGTACGGATCCTTGAGCAACTCGCCCAAGGACTTAAAGTGCAGAGGACCGATATTTGTCGAGGTAAACGGTATGCGGAACTGGCCAATGGTAAAGGCGGTCTGATACCAGATAAACCCCACAACAGTGCCAATGGCAATACCAGCGAGGGCGAGAACGAGGCGACGTCGGAGCTCTTGAATGTGCTCGACAATAGTCATCACGCCCTCGGGATTGCGCTTACGCTGGCGCTTCCGAGGACGTGATGTGGATGTAGCTGAAGTCACGCTTCAACCGGCCTTCTACTACTGCTGCGGCTGGCCAGGGTTGTTCTGGCCAGGCTGCGGCTGGTACTGCTGCTGCGGCTGAGCCTGCGGAGCCGGCTGCTGGTACTGCTGCTGCGGCTGGTACGGCTGCTGCGGCTGAGCCTGCGGAGCCTGCTGAATTGCAGCCTGCTCCTGGTGCTCGTCATCGTTGCGCATTTCCTTGACTTCGGACTTGAAGATACGCATGGAGCGGCCGAGCGAACGTGCGGCATCCGGCAACTTCTTTGCACCAAAGAGCAAGACAAGAACGACCAGGATAATGATGATTTCCCAGGGACCTAGGTTCGGCATCCGCTTAGAGACCTTTCGAATGAATACAAATACAAGTGGCAAGTTGCCACATCGTGCGCGATTAAAGCTTTGATTTAAGCCTTGTCGTTTCGACCATACTCTGCCAAAGCTTCGCGGGCTCGCGCAACAACGGCGTTTTTCAATTTTAAGGGCTCAGCGACCGTTACGCTCGGTGAACGGCGGAGCACAAAGGAGACTGTTGCGGCCAAGTCGGACATCGGCACGTCAGCGACATATTCCGACTGCCCTAAGCCTTGGTCAGAGACCAGTTCGGTATCCTCTTCTTCTCCCTCATCTTCGGTAAAGAAGACCGGTTCATAGTCTGCGATCCAGGTGGCGTCGGCGTCGATAAGCACACTTGCCCATTCGGACGTTCCCGTTTCCGCACCAAAGGCGTGGGGATCACGGATATCGACAGGCTCTGGGCGGTGGAAACCGGCGGGAGTGTCGAGGACCTCGGCGGCCTCCAGGCGGTCGACGCGGAAGCTCTTCTGGCGACGGTCTTCCTGCGCACGGTCCACAGCGCGGAGGTACGTCGTGGATTCAACTGTATAAACGTTGACACAGTCAAGCTCACGGACTGTAATCTGCCCTGAGGCATTCCGGTAGCGCACCTTCAACACCTTGCGCTGATGCAGCGCGGAATAAATCTGCTCAGAAAAGGAAAAGGCCTTGCCATTTTCCGCAGCGGTCGAGTCAATGATGGGGACGTTTATTCCCAGAGCACTGCGTAGTTTTGTCGCGGCCGTCTGCGCGGCCTCGGAGGAAGTGGTGGCTGCGGAGTCCTCGATGGTTTCCAGGATGAGCAGCAAGGTCGCGGTTTCTTCGGCTGTGAGCGCACGTGGCTGGCTGAGCACCGTTGCCTGAGGGCGAATACGGACATCAAAGCTGTTGCGGTAATCAACTTCAAAAGCCCGCACTCCGAGGAGTCCCGGCTGGTCAATATCTGCAATCTGTTCCACGATTGCCCGAATTCGGGCAAAAGGTATGGCCAGTTCGGTAGCGGCCTCTGTCATTGAACGGTGCTGCGAAAAGTACGGTACGACCGCCAACAACTCGTCGACACTGACACCTGCGTCCAGTTCCCGGGCTGCATGCACTGTCATTAGTTGCCCTCCAAAGCGTTCTTCGCACCATTCGAACCGCCATGGCGAGCGAGTACCTGCTCCAACCGAGCAATAATCTCCGACCGTGCCTCTTCAGGTGATTCCACAATCAAATCCGGTGCGTAACTCAAACCTGTGGACACAATCTCACTCACAGGTGCCGCTGGCAGCTCGTAGCGCCCATCCCCCAACGCGGTCGCTTTCATCACCACATCTGCGCAGGTATTCGGAGCGATACGAACAACCGCCTGATAGGTCTTGCCACCGCGGTGCAACATGTTTTCCGCAATCTGTTGCAAGTCACCATCGGGCATTGGCTGGGTCGCCGACGTCCCTGTATCCGACACATCGCGGATACGGCTGAGCCGGAACATACGCGCCGCCTCACGCTGCGGATCAAAGCCCAACACATAAAAGCGCCCGCGCAGGTTAATCAGACCCCACGGCTCCAGCATGCGCAGTTCATCATCCACGCCGTACTGGCGGGAGTACCACATCTCCACCGTCCGGCGCGGCGAGGTCATTGCAGTCAGCAGTGTGCTGAAATCCACTCGACTCATATCCACCGCATCGGCCACCACCACCGACTCATCCGGCTTCGCAATGGCGCTGCGCTGCGCAAACGATGCGAGCTTCCGCCACGCCGCCACAGCCGTCGAGCTCAGCTCCTCCGAACCAAACGCCGCATTCGCCGCCTGGAAAACCACCGAAGCCTCCGCTTCAGTGAACTCGGGGTCGTGCTGGGTCCACCGTAGTCTGTTCAGGCGCAGACGCTTGACCTTATCGCCCGCGCTTGACGACGAAACCTCCACCGGGACCCCGGCTGCCAGGAGCGCCGCGGTGTCCGCACGTAAATAACGAGCCCGGGAATCCTCGGAAACACGGGAGTAACCCTCGACATGTTTGGAGATCCACGACTCGCTGACCCACCCGGTGTCGTCGGCAAGCGCCAACAGCAGCTGAACCTGGCGTTGGGTCTCACTGATCGCAGCGGATCCGGGGCTTTCCGATACCGGTGGGACAGACACGACTGTGGGGCTCCTTTTCCTGGGGCAGTTTCCTGGGACGGAACTAGTTTTCCGGATCCGTATCCGAGGTCTTCTTCGCGGCCGTCAGAATCTCGATCATCTCATTGACCTCATTGTTTTCCGTGGCAAAGGGGTCGCCGAGCATAGTGGAGATGGAATCGTCGCCGGAGATCTTCAGGTGTGTCCAGTCCACGACGGTTTTCAAACTGGAGTCTTCAGCTGCAACGAGGAAATCACCGCGCAGCTTCGCACGAGTAGTTGGCGGTGCGATGCGGACCGCCTCAGCGACCTGCTCATCGGTAATCCACCGCGAGGCAATGCCACGGGCTTCCAGCGCACGGAAGATGCCGCGGCCGGGACGGATGTCGTGGTAGGCCAAGTCGATTTGATGAAGCTTGGGATCCTCCAGCGTTAGACCGCGGTCCAGGTAGCGCTTCATTAGCGAGTACTTAATGGCCCAGTCGATGTCGTGTTCAATGAGGGACCAGTCACCGGTTTCCACGGCATCGAGCGCGCGACCCCACAGCTCGACAATGCGGCTCATTTCTTCGTTGGACGTGCCGGCACCGGCAATGCCCTTGTCCTCGTTGACCATGTTTTCTTCGCGGACCTTCAGCCACTCCGTCGCAGCGTCCAGGAACTCGCGTTGAATCTGCAGTGCGGTGGCAGTTTCGCCACTTCGCAGTGGAATCTCGGCCTTGCCGGTCATATCGCGGCTCACCGCACGGATGGACTTGATTTCGTTGGCGACTTCGAAGTCCGGCAACTTCACGCCGGCTTCAATCATCTCCAGTACCAGCTGAGTGGAGCCAATTTTGAGCGCAGTCGTCGTCTCACTCATGTTGGAGTCGCCCACGATGACGTGCAAGCGGCGGAATCGGTTGGAGTCCGCGTGTGGCTCATCGCGAGTGTTAATAATCGGCCGGGAGCGCGTCGTTGCACTGGAGACGCCCTCCCACACATGATCCGCGCGCTGCGAGAAGCAGTACTGAATCGGATCGTTGTGATACGGCGAGGTTGGGTACGGCAGGAAAATCTTCCCCGCGCCACAGATGAGCTGTCGCGTAACCAAGAAAGGTAGCAGCAGCTTGGACAGGGACTTCAGTCCCAGTTCACGTCCAACCAGGTAGTTTTCGTGACAACCGTAGGAGTTACCGACGGTATCAACGTTGTTCTTCAGCAGGTAGACCTTGCCACCGATGCCCTCGTCGGCAAGCTCTGCTTCAGCCTTTTCAGCGAGTTCATTCAAGATGACCTCGCCCGAGCGGTCGTACGCTACCAGCTGCGAGACCGAATCGCACTCAGCGGTAGCGTACTCCGGGTGGCTTCCGACATCGAGGTACATACGACCAGCATTGGGGGTGAAAATGTTGGTTGCCCCGTACTTAGCGATCACCGGGCGGAACATGTAGCGGGCAATCTCATCCGGTCCCAGACGGCGCGAGCCATCCAGCGTCAGAGTGATGCCGAACTCGGTCTCAATACCGGTGATGCGTCGGGTCAACGCCTGTGCCGGTACCGGTGTCGGCGTTGCTTCCGGCTCCTGCTGCCCTACCTGCTGGTCAGTCACTTTTTACTGGCCACCCTTCTGGACATACGAACGCACGAACTCCTCGGCGTTGTTCTCCAGCAGACCATCAATTTCATCCAGCAGGTCGTCAGCAGCTGCAACGTGCTCCTGAGCCTGACCGCCGCCAGCGACCTCGCCGAACTCTTCCTCGTCGCCTCCGCCGGAACCGCCGCCGAAAACCTGAGTGTTACCAGCCATGATATTGCTCCTTAAAAATGAACTTTTGAGTATTACTGCTCTATTACTGCACTATGTGTGCCTATTGTTCGCGGATAGCCCCGAGAGTACGCAGATGCTCAACCACCTTGGCCACTGTCTCCGCAGACTCCAACACGTCACCGCATTCTGCGGCAGTGAAACGGTCAACTTCATCCAGCGTAATGTAGGCCAGCGTAATTCCAGGCGACTCCACGTCACGAGTGCTCCGATACACCCCCGCGGTGTCCACCACCAAGCTGGTCCAACTGCCCGCGACGACATCCTTGCCAAAGCGGCGCAGAATGCCACCGCGTACATACGCACGCGTAGACTCCGGTGCGTATTCAACCGCTCGGTCGACTTCTTCCTCGGTCACGAGTGTGCGCATCGAACCGCGGCGCACCAGCGCATGGTACAGCCCACGAGCAGGGTCAATATCCGAGTACTGAATATCAATCAACGCCAACTTCGGGTGGTCCCAGCCCGCGCCCAGGCGGGTACGCAGGCCCTCCATGAGGTTGTATTTCGCCACCCAATCCAGCAGATGGGCTGCCTTGCGGGGGTCGTCGGAAAGCACGTCGAGCACTTCACGCCAGAGCTTGACGACGTCGCCCTGCTGGTCGTAGCTCTCCACGCGACGCAGGTACTCGTACTGCATTTCCACTGCGGACATCCACGTGACATGGTCTGCCAGCTGCAGCTTCTCGGTGCAAGTCAAGTCTCGGGAGACCTTATGGACGGCCTCGACGGGGTTGCGGAGCTGCAGGTCGTCGAAACGCACGCCGTCCTCGATGGCGTCGATGACCAAACCTGTGGTGCCCAGCTTGAGGAAGGTGGCGACCTCGCTCATGTTGGCATCACCGATGATGACGTGCAGGCGGCGGAAGCGATCGGAGTCTGCGTGTGGTTCATCGCGGGTGTTGATGATGCCGCGGTTCAAAGTGGTCTCCAGCGAGACCTCAGTCTCGATGTAGTCCGCGCGCTGCGAAATCTGGAAACCCGACTCCTGCCCCGTCTGCCCCAGACCCACGCGACCAGCGCCCGTGAACACCTGGCGGGTGACGAAAAACGGCGTCAGACCGGCGACGATGTCATCGAACTCGGTTTCTCGGGAGAAAAGGTAGTTCTCGTGGGCACCATACGAGGCGCCCTTGCCATCGACATTGTTGCGGTAGAGCTTCAGCATCGGACCTGGATTGCCCTCAGCATCGGTGGCTTCGGCGGCAAGCTGAGCTGCGCGCAGCATAATCTTGTCACCTGCGCGGTCAGCGATAACCGCCTCGCGGGCGGTTGCCGTCTCCGGTGAGGAGTACTCCGGGTGCGCGTGATCGACGTAGAAACGGGCACCATTTTGCACCAGCAGGTTTGCAGCGCCGACGGCATTCGGGTCAACAATCGGTGGCTGGTGGTAACGGCGCAGGTCGAAACCACGGCTGTCGCGCAGTGGCGACTCTGGTGCGTAATCCCAGCGGATGCGCCCCGACAGGCCCTCCTCCTGCTCATGCGCGAAAGCGAGCACGGCCTGCGTGGAGGTGAGAATTGGGCTGACATCCGGGTTGTCCGGGCTGGAAATGCCGTACTCAATCTCCGTGCCGAAGAAGCGGTTCGACTGTGCAGAACTGGCGGCGGATTTAGCCATGGCGAATCACCTCGACCGAGGCAACGCGCGCCGCTGGACGACCGGAGATGCGAGCCCACTCATCCGGGTTCGAGGTGTTTGGCAGGTCCTCGTTCTGCGCGAACTCCTCCGCCACTGCAGACAGCAGGTGATCCAAGCTAATACCAGCCTCGCCGCCAGCGATAACCGACTTGATGGCGGACTTCTTCGCACGGTCGACGATGTTGGAAATCATCGCGCCGGAGTTGAAATCGCGGTAGTACATAACCTCGCTGGTGCCATCGGCATAGCGAATCCGCACGTACTCGTTTTCTTCCGTCTTGGCGTACATCCGCTCAACAACCTGGTCAATGAGGTGTGCGACATTCTGTTCCACCCCACCGTGTGCCTCCACCTCGGCTGCGTTATACGGCAGCTCTGGAGTCAAGTACTTGCGGAAGATATCCTTCGCCGCAGCCTCATTCGGGCGCTCAATGCGGATTTTCACATCCAAGCGTCCTGGGCGCAGAATTGCCGGGTCAATCATCTCCTCGCGGTTGGTGGCACCAATCACGATGACGTTTTCCAGCCCCTCCACACCGTCAAGTTCACTGAGCAGCTGCGGGACCACTGTGTTTTCCATATCCGAGGAGATACCCGAACCACGAGTGCGGAAAATCGAGTCCATCTCATCGAAGAAGACAATAACCGGCTTGCCATCCTCGGCAATGTCGCGAGCGCGGTCAAAAATCAGGCGAATCTGACGCTCGGTCTCACCCACGAACTTGTTCAGCAGCTCCGGGCCCTTGACATTCAAGAAGTACGATTGCGCCCGCTGCGCCTCCGCCTCGCTCTTGCCTCGGGATAGCGCAATCTTGCGTGCCAACGAATTAGCCACAGCCTTGGCAATCAGCGTCTTACCATTGCCGGGAGGGCCGTAGAGCAGCACACCCTTCGGTGGACGCAGGTTGTACTGCTCAAACAGTTCTGGCTGCAGGAACGGCATCTCCACGGCATCGTGAATCTGCTCAATCTGGCTGTCCAAACCACCGATATCCGTGTAGGTGACATCCGGTACCTCTTCCAGCACCAGGTTTTCCACCTCGGACTTCGGAATGACCTCAAACGCATAGCCCGACTTGCGGTCAATCATCACCGAGTCCCCCGGCTTCGGCGACAAATCCCCCGCCAGAGACACCACGAATTCCTCACCGTGAGTATCCGAGGCCAAAATGCGCTCCCGATCCGGCAGCACCTCACGAACATTGGCGATGTCGCCGCTTTCCGGATAACCGCAGTCCTCCACGATTATCGAGCCCTCATTCAGACGCACCTGCGCACCCGGCCGAAGCGCCCGCTCATTAATCTCCGGCTGCACCCGCAGGCGCATCCGTCGATTTCCGGTAAAAACCTCTGCGGTGCCTTTCTCCGGCCCCGGCTTAAGGAAAATACCGTACGTGCTAGGCGGCTCCAGCATATCCTCCATGTCTTGGCGCAGTAGCTCTAGCTTGTTACGGGAGTCCCGCAACAGCTCAACCAGGCGATTATTACGAATGCCGAGGTTGTAGTTCTTCTGCTCAAGATCACGGATTTTGTCAGACGGCGTTGTCATGTATCCCAGATTACCCATAGGGCCAGATGCCGTTGTTGCTTGGTCGATTTAGACCGTGTGTCGCATCACGCTTTACGACGGCTACACCTCCCAGCGCGAAGCGGCGGGTCTAGAGCTTCTTTTGATTTCGTCGCTGTGGGCGCGGAGGCACCGTGCCGTCGGCAAGCCTGCGTGCCCACACCAGGAATGCGGTATGTGCCTGCATACGGTGCGCCGGGCGGACGGAGAGATCCTGAACATTCCAGTCGCGGACCAGGGATTCCCAGGCGCGTGGTTCGGTGAAGCACTTCTGCGCGCGGATGCCCTCCATGACTTTCATTAGCTGCGGAACAGTGGCGACATAGACCATGAGCACGCCGCCAGGCTGAAGCACCTTCGAAACGGTGTCCAGGCATTCCCATGGAGCGAGCATGTCCAGAATGACTCGGTCGACCGGGCCGCCGAGCGACTCGACGGAGGCCTCGTTGAGATCGCCCAGGCGCAAGTCCCAGTTGTCGGGCTTGTGACCCATGAAGTCGACAACGTTGCGTTCCGCGTGCTCGATGTGGTCCTCGCGGACCTCGTAGGAAATAAGCTGCCCGTCAGCGCCGATGGCGCGGAGCAGGTTGAGGCTGAGCGCGCCGGAGCCAGCGCCGGCCTCCAACACGCGCGCACCTGGGAAGATGTCGCCCTCGACGATGATCTGTGCAGCATCCTTCGGGTAAATCACCGCAGCACCGCGCGGCATGGACAGGACGTAATCGACCAGCAAGTGACGCATGGCCAGGTAGACGGTGCCTTCGCTGGAGGTGACGGTGGTGCCTTCCTTGGCGCCGATGAGGTCGTCGTGGAGGATGGTGCCGCGGTGAGTGAAGAACTTGCCACCCTCCTCGAGGATGACGGTGAAGTGGCGATTCTTCGAGTCAGTCAGCTGGACTCGGTCGCCGACCTGGAATGGTCCGCTCAATGCCATAGGTGTGTGGGCTCCTTTTGGGGTTTGGTTGGGTCGGGTCATGTCGGGTGCAGCCAAATCCGGGCGGTACTCTAACCTGGCTAGTATGCCCGACAATGCCCAAAGTTCTAAGTCAGCAGTTCAGCCTTCCCGCCGCTCTAAGTTGGCGCTGTCGCCGTCGAGAGCTAATGACTACCGCCAGTGCCCGCTGAAGTACCGGTTCCGTGCGATTGACAAGATTCCGGAGCCATCGACTGTCGCGCAGGTCAAGGGCACGTTGGTGCATGCTGTGCTCGAACAGATGCATGCCTGGCCCCGTGAAGAACGCACTTACCCAGCGGCGGTGAAGCGTCTGAAGCCGACCTGGGAGGACATGCGTGCAAAGGACGAGGAACTGATTGAGCTAGTTCCGGAGGATGATTACTACGACTTCCTGGTCGAATGCCGCGGCCTGCTCAAGGGATATTTCATGATGGAAAACCCCATGGGCTTCGATGCTGCCGAGATGGAAAAGTTCGTTCAGCTGGTTATCGATCCGGATGCAGATCAGACTGTGCCGTTGTCGGTGCCACTTCGTGGTTTTATCGACCGCGTCGATATTGCCCCGACCGGTGAGGTCCGGATTGTCGACTACAAGACGGGCAAGAAGCCCTCTCCTCGCTTCCAGGATGAGGCGCTCTTCCAGATGCGGTTTTACGCGCTGGTGTGGTGGCGACTCACCGGTCGTATCCCGGAACAGCTGCGGTTGATGTACCTGAAGGTTGCCGATGACCTGGTGCTCAGCCCCACCTCGGCGGAATTAGAGGCCTTCCAAGCGGAGATTGCCGACTTGTGGTCGGCGATCGTGCGCGACGGTGAAAACGGTGACTTTGTGCCGAAGAAGTCCAAACTCTGCGGATGGTGTTCTTTCCAGGAGCTGTGCCCTGCCTATGGCGGGGTCACCCCGGAGTACCCCGGTTGGCCGGGTGCTGTCGGCGATGGTGGCGCTGAGTAAAAGCTGCGGATGGCGGTGGCTCTCGCGGCGATGTTAGCTTTCGCGGGGTGCCGCCGTCGGCGGTAACGGTGCCAGTAAAAGTTACTGACTAGGTTTATGACAGGTGAATGGACTTAACCGCTTCGATTTTGTCATAAACCTAGTCAGTTTCTCTATGCGGTGTTCTAGGTAGCCCCCCACTACAGCAGTGCGCTGCCGAAGGCGAAACCGAACGCGACGGACAGGGCAATACATAAGGTGCCTGGGATGATGAACGAGTGGTTAAACACGTATTTGCCAATTCGGGTTGTGCCAGTGTCGTCCATCTCCACCGCGGCAAGGAGCGTCGGGTAAGTAGGCAGTACGAATAGCGCGGAAGTCGCTGCGAAGGAAGCAATCGCAGTGATGGGAGAAACTCCCACCGCGAGTGCAGCGGGCATGATGGCCTTTGCCGTGGCCGCCTGCGAGTACAGCAATGCGGCCGCAAAGAATAGCACGATTGCCAGCATCCACGGCATTGTGGTCAGTAGGCTGCCGGACGCGGCCTTAATGTCGTCGATGTAGTGGTTGATAATTGTGGTTCCCAGCCACGCCACACCGAGAACGCAGACGCTGGCGGACATGCCCGATTTGAACACCGGTGTGTTCAAAATGGTTGCCGCGTCCAACTTGCAGGCCAGCACGATAACAGTGGCGGCGGTCAACATGATTGACATGATCGCCTCGTTTCGTGGGAGCGTGGGGTCAGCGATGAGGCCGACCTGTTCGGTGCTGATGGTCGCGTAGACCATCACCGCGAGAATCGAGAGTAGGAAAATCGCCACGGACCACTTGGCCGACTTGGTTGGCACGTATTCGCTCATCTGGCCACGTGGCTTGGAGACTAACCCCTTTTCCAAGCGGCTTTGATACTCCGGATCGTCGTCAAGCTCTTTGCCTAGGTGATTCGTGACAAAGGCGGTCGGAAGGATGGCGAGGAACGTCGAAGGAATGACAATCGCCAGGAGTGTGAGATAACCAACGCCGCGGGGTTCCATGAGCGAAGCCATCAGCACCACAGCCGCTGAAATGGGTGATGCCGTAATCGCCAACTGAGATGCGATGACCGCCACGGACAGCGGGCGGGACGGGCGAACGCCTCCCTCCTTGGATACTTCGGCGATAACTGGGAGGGTGGAAAATGCGGTGTGGCCGGTGCCGGCGAGCAGTGTCATCAGGTAGGTGACAACCGGGGCCCAGTAGGTGATGTGTCGCGGATTCTTGCGCAGCAACCGTTCGGCAATGTGGACGAGATAGTCCATGCCTCCGGCCTTCTGCATAGCGGCAATTGCCGCGATTACCGACATAATGATGCCGATGACATCGAACGGAATGTCGTCTTTGGTGACCGGAACCCCGGTGATGCCCAGCGCCAAAACGCCCAGCCCACCGGCGAACCCGATAGCAATTGAACCAAGACGCGCGCCAAGGAGGATCGCTGTTAGAACGATAGAGATTTGGACGGCAACTAACATGTGTATCTCCGAAAAGTCACTCGTTAGACTTGTTGCCGCTTAGGACAAATCGTCGAGGCGAGACTCCCCTGCCACGTAGCGCTTCCCCCGGTATTCCGGGTGCATGAGGTTCTCGGTGCTCAGGACCTGGTTGAGCTCCTTCTCGTCCATCAGCCCGCGTTCGAGGACAATGTCCCGGACGGAGCGGCCAGTGCGAGCGGCTTCCTTGCCAATCATATCGCCCTCGTGGTGGCCAATGACCGGATTCAGGTAGGTCACGATACCGATGGAGTTTTCCACATAGCCGCGGCAAACTTCCGGGTTAGCGGTGATGCCGGTAATGCACTTGTCGCGCAGAGTGTCGGTAGCACTGCGCAGCAGTTCAATCGACTCGAAGAGGCATGCGCCGATGACAGGCTCCATCACGTTTAGCTGCAACTGGCCAGCCTCGGCTGCCCAGGTCAGGGTCACGTCGTTGCCGAAGACCTTGAAGCAGGCCTGGTTCGCGACCTCTGGGATTACCGGGTTAACCTTTGCCGGCATAATCGAAGACCCAGCGGCGCGCTCCGGCAGGTTGATTTCATTCAGTCCGGCTCGTGGACCCGATGCCAGCAGGCGCAGGTCGTTGCACATCTTGGAAATCTTCATGGCCGCGCGCTTCAGGGATGCATGCACGCTGACGTAGGCGCCGGTATCGCTGGTGGCTTCGATTAGGTCCTTCGCAGAGGTCACCTTAAAGCCACTGACCTCACGCAGCGCCTGGGTCACGGCCTCGCGGTAGCCTGCCGGCGCATTTACACCGGTACCGATAGCGGTTGCTCCCAGGTTGATTTGCAGCAGGCGTGCCGACGCAGTTGCGATGGACTCCTGCTCTTCCTCAAGGTTGTGGGCAAATGCGTGGAAAGCCTGTCCCAGGGTCATTGGAACGGCATCCTGCAGCTGCGTGCGCCCCATTGTGATGATGTCGTTGAATTCATCACCCTTGGCGTGTAGAGCCTCAACCAGGGAGTCGAAGTGCTTCTGCAGGCTCAGCAGCGACATGTGGATGGCAAGACGGAAACCTGTTGGGTAGGCATCGTTGGTTGACTGGCACTGGTTGACATCATCGTTGGGGTGAATGACGTCGTATCGGCCCTTTTCCAGGCCGAGCAGTTCTAGAGCGAGGTTAGCGATGACCTCGTTGGTGTTCATGTTGAGACTGGTGCCAGCTCCACCCTGGAAGACATCGATTGGAAACTGATCCATGCAGCGTCCCTTTTCCAGGATTTCATCACATGCGGCGACGATGATGTCTGCAACATCGCTGGGCAGCGTGTGGACGCGCTGGTTGGCAATGGCCGTGGCCTTCTTCACCATCACCATGCCACGAATGAATTCGGGCACGTCGTTGATGGTCTTGGCTGAGATTTGGTAGTTGTCGATTGCGCGCAGGGTGTGGATGCCGTAGTAAGCCTCTGCCGGGACCTCCATAGAGCCAAGCAGGTCGACCTCGGTACGTGTTGCGGACATGTGGAAGCAATCCCTTCTAGCCTTTTAGCAGACCTAGTAGACGCAGCCTTGTGGGCCACATTTAGTGGCGATGATTGGTTACACCGCCAAAACTACAGTGCTGGCGTATGTGCCGCATGTACAGGCATAAAGTTACTGCTTCGGTCCGGCTAACGCCGTGCGCACTCTTAGTGTCAATATTACTACCTACGCTAGCGTAGGTAAAGGGTGGATTCAGCTAGGAAGCTCCCACTGGATAGCGTGTAAGGTTCGCGTGACTTAAATACGCGCGATACGGATATTCGAAGCCAAGATCGCCTCGGCACCAATCTTTGCCAGTGCGTCCATGAGCGGGTTGGCCTCTGCCTTCGGAACTAGCGCGCGAACTGCTACCCAATCCTCGTTAGCCAGCGGCGACACGGTCGGGCCGGACAGCCCCGGGGTGAGCTTGGATGCCTCTTCCAGCGCGGACGCACGGATGTTGTAGTCAATCATCAAGTACGTCTTGGCATGCAGAATGCCGGTCATGCGACGCAGGAACACCTGCTGCTCCTCGGTGACCTCTACACCCTTGCGTCCGACAACAACTGCCTCAGAGCTGACCAAAACATCGCCGAATGGCTTCAATCCCTGCTTGCGCAGGGTGCGACCGGTGGAGACAACATCGGCGATAACGTCGGCAACTCCCAAGCGGATGGAAATCTCCACTGCACCATCAAGGCGAATGACGGTGGCGTTAATGCCACGAGCCTTCAGATCCTCGCGCACCAGATTCGGGTACGAGGTGGCAATGCGCTTGCCCTCCAGAGCTTCTACGGTCCACTCCTCATCGGCCGGAGCGGCGTAGCGGAAGGTCGAGGCGCCGAAGCCCAGATTCAGAACCTCATCGACCGGAGCCAGCGAGTCAGCGGCCAGGTCGCGGCCGGTGATGCCCAAATCCAGATGGCCGTTGCCAACGTAGATAGGAATATCCTTCGGGCGGAGGAAGAAAAACTCAATGTCGTTGGCTTCGTCGTGGATGGTCAGGCTCTTGGAGTCGCCTCGACCCGGGTAGCCAGCTTCCTTCAGGATTTCGACTGCCGCCTCGGACAGCGATCCCTTGTTGGGCACGGCAATACGCAGCATGGTGTTGATTTCTCCTACAGGTACTTGTAAACATCCTCGGGGCTCAGCCCGCGACCGACCATGACCACCTGCAGCCAGTACAACAGCTGCGAAATCTCCTCTGCGAGGGCTTCGTCAGATTCGTGCTCAGCTGCAAGCCAGACCTCACCGGCCTCTTCGACAATTTTCTTGCCCTGGAAATGCACACCAGCGTCCAGCGCCTTGACTGTGCCCGATCCCTCGGGGCGCGACTGTGCTTTTTCCTTCAGCTCTGCAAACAGGTCATCAAAGTTCTTCACCCGGTCTATTGTTCCATGTCGTCTACTCGCCCGCGAAAGCAGCCCGCAATAAGCCCAAATTCGAGGTATCCAAATTGCCCGAAATGAAGCGCGCCGGGGGTACTAACGTCCCCACATCAGCCTGCGAAACGCTCACATCCGGCATTGGATTCCACACCACCGTGCATCCCGCAGCGAGTGCAGAGCGCACCCCCGTTGAGGAATCTTCGATAGCCAGGCAGTCCTCTGGCGCAAATCCGGCTAGCTCTGCGCCACGCAAGTACGGATCCGGTGCCGGTTTGCCATTGGCCACCTCATCGCTACACACTGTTGCGGCGAAGTGCTGCTCCCCCATGACATCAATGCAGGGTTGCGCCACGTGCCGACGGGTATTGGTCACCAACACCACCGGAATGTCACCAGCTCGGGCCTGGTCCAAAATCTCCGGCACACCCGGGCGCCACTCCACCCCATGTTCTAGAACCAATTCTGTGAAGCGACCTTCGACGAATTGGGAGCCCGAGGCAAACAGCTCGTCGTCAAGCGTGCGTCCCGCATGATCAGCACAAATCGACAGCGTGTCCCAGAGCGTGTTGCCGACGCACTGCATGCGCAACTCCGGAGTCAGGCGACGGCCTACGAATTCCGAGAGGTCGTACGTGGCAATCTCCCACAGAGGTTCCGTGTTGATGAGGCTGCCGTCCATGTCCCACAAAATTGCTTTCACACCATGCGACTATGCCAGGCAATCAAGCATTTAGCGATTATGTCAGCAAAACCGTCGGATGAAGGTTTAGAGTTTCAGGAAGGAAAGTATGTTGCGGTGCTGCATGAAACCACCGCATGAACGTGTTCCGCGTGAATGAAAGGCATCGACTCGCTATGACAACCACTGAAGATTCGCTCGCCCAGGCTATCGACCAACCCGAGGCATACTTCATTCCGCTAGGGACGGTCACCGAAGGCGAGCTCAGCTACGAGCGCTTCATGCCCACTAGCTTCACTTATGGGGCGTGGGGGCCGTTTCAGCACGGTGCGCCGCCGTCGGCGCTGCTGACGCGCATGTTGGAGCGCCGCCGTCTGGAAAGCGAGGGGATGCGTATTACTCGCATCGCCGTGGATCTGTTGTCGGCTGTACCGTACACGGAGCTCCGCGCGCGCTCATGGGTCTCGCGCCCGGGGCGGCAAATCGCCAAGGTCGAAGCCGAATTGCTTGCCGACGTCAAGGGTGCCTGGCGGCCAGTTGCCACGGCGTCCGCATGGATGATGGCCACTGCGGATACGCGGGATATTGAGCGTGCATTCGACAAGCAGGTGCCCGGGCCCGAGGAATGCAGCGCCGAGTACATTCCGCTTACCGACGATTGGAGTGGCGGCTACATCGAATCAATTGAAGCCCGCGCCGGCGCGACGGAAGAGCTGGCCGAGACGCAAATTCACTGGGTTCGCGCGCAGTACCCAATCGTGCTCGGGGAGGAGCCGACTGCGGTGGAGCGAGTCATGCAGGTAGCTGATACCGCCAACGGTATCGGGGCCACGCTGAGCCCGCACCAGTGGGCGTTTATGAATACCGACTTAGTGGTTCACCTGCACCGACTCCCCCAGCTCGGCGCCTCGGAGAAGTCGGCGGAATCGGAGTTGCAGTCGGAAGACGGCGGCTGGGTGGGCATCGCCGCCCGCGGTTCCATTGGGCCGGACGGAATCGGCATGACCGCGGGCGAGCTCTACGATGTGCACGGCCCCATCGGCCGCAGCATGCAGACCTTGCTGGTGCGACCGCAGGGATAACGCGAAGCTACACGTTAAAGTACTTCGCTTCCGGGTGGTAGAGCACGAACGCATCGGTGGACTGCTCTGGGTGCAGCTGGAGCTCCTCAGAGAGCTCCACGCCGATGCGCTCCGGCTGCAGCAGGTCAATCATGCCCTGACGGAAGGTCAGATCCGGGCAGGAACCATAGCCGAAGGAGTAACGAGCGCCACGGTACTTCAGGTCAAAGAAGTCCTGGGTATCGTCGGAGTCTTCCGCGCCAACACTTGTGCCGTCGGAGAACGCGAGCTCGGAGCGAATGCGCTGGTGCCAGTACTCGGCCAGCGCCTCGGTGAGCTGCACGCCGATACCGTGAACCTCCAGGTAGTCGCGGTATTCGTTCTTGGCGTAAATATCGTTGGCGAAGTCAGCGATGGGCTGTCCCATGGTCACCAGCTGGAACGGCATGACGTCGGACTGTCCTGCGGCGATGGCATCTTCGCGCGAGCGAATGAAGTCAGCAATGCATAGGAAGCGACCACGCTGCTGGCGCGGGAAGGTCCAGGACACCACTGGCTCTGCCGCGGGGTCGGGCTGCTCCCCTTCCGCAGGTAGCGGCAGTACGTGTACGGTATCGCCCTCAGAAACTGCTGGGAAGTAGCCATAGACGACAGCCGCATGCTGGAGGATGTTCTCGGCGCGCAGGCGCTGCAGCCATGCGCGCAGGCGTGGACGACCATCGGATTCGACCAGTTCCTCGTAACTCGGTCCCTCGTCGCCGCGGGTGCCGCGCAGACCCCACTGCCCCATGAACAGAGCGCGTTCGTCGAGGGTGGTCAGGTAGTCGTCGAGGGGCAGGCCCTTGACAATGCGGGTTCCCCAGAACGGCGGTGTCGCAACGGGGACATCAGCGGCGACATCGGAACGCTCCGGCACCTCGGGGGCTTCAGCAGCAGCCTTGGCGGCGCGCTGCGCGGCGATGCGCTTGGAGCGCTCACGGCGGGCGCGGCGAGCTTCCTTCTTCTCGCGGGCAGCAATGGCCTCTGGCGAATTCTCGTCTGGGCCGAGGCCCTTCTTAGCTGCCATCAGCTCGTCCATGATGCGCAGTCCTTCGAAGGCATCCCTGCCGTAGTAGACATCGCCGTGGTAGAGCTCGGACAGGTCGTCTTCCACGTAGCTACGCGTCAGCGCGGCGCCGCCGAGCAGTACTGGGAAGCGGGTGGCATCGCCGGCGGAGTTGATCTCCAGCAGGTTGTCCTTCATCACCACAGTGGACTTCACCAGCAGGCCGGACATGCCGATGGCGTCGACATCCAGTTCCTTGGCGGCGGACAGAATCGTAGCGATCGGCTGCTTAATGCCCAGGTTATGCACGGTGTAGCCGTTGTTGGAGAGAATAATCTCCACCAGGTTCTTGCCGATGTCGTGGACATCGCCCTTCACCGTGGCCAGCACAATCGAACCCTTGGAGCCCGTGGCATCCTCGGCATCCATAAAGCCCTCGAGGTAGCCCACCGCGGCCTTCATCGTCTCGGCCGACTGCAGCACGAATGGCAGCTGCATCTGGCCGGAACCGAACAGGTCACCAACGGTCTGCATGCCACGCAGCAGGTCCTCGTTAACAATCGCCAGCGGTTCCTTTTCCTTCATGCCCTCATCGAGGTCAGCCTCGATACCCGTGCGCTCACCGTCGATGATGCGCTGCGCCAGGCGGTCGAACAGCGGCATGGCGGCAAGCTTTTCGGCCCGGGCGTCCTTCGCGTCAGCGGCGGAGACTCCTTCAAAGAGCTCCATGAATACCTGCAGTGGGTCGTACTCCCCGTCGGGGTGTCCCGCTTCACGACGGCGGTCGTACACCATATCGAGAGCGACTTCGCGCTGCTTGTTGTCAATCTTGTTCATCGGCAAGATCTTGGAGCTGTGGGCAATGGCGGAGTCCAGGCCGGCCTCGATGCACTCGTTGAGGAACACCGAGTTGAGTACCTGGCGAGCCGCCGGGTTCAGACCGAAGGAAATGTTGGACAGACCGAGCGTGGTGTGCACGTTCGGGTGGCGACGCTTAAGTTCGCGGATGGCTTCGATGGTTTCGATGCCGTCGCGGCGAGTTTCCTCCTGGCCAGTGGAAATCGGGAAAGTCAGACAGTCGACAATAATGTCCTGCTCGCGCAGTCCCCACGTGCCGGTGATGTCGGCGATGAGACGCTCGGCGATCTCAATCTTCTTGTCCTTTGTACGCGCCTGACCTTCTTCGTCGATAGTCAAAGCGACCACGGCAGCACCGTGCTCAACAACCTGGCGCATAATGCGCTGGTAACGCGAGTCCGGGCCATCGCCGTCTTCAAAGTTCACAGAGTTGACCGCGCAGCGACCACCGAGGTGCTCCAGGCCAGTCTTCAAAACCTCCGGTTCCGTGGAGTCCAGCATGACCGGCAACGTCACCGAGGTGGCGATCTGCGATGCCAGGGTTGCCATGTCATCGCGACCGTCGCGCCCCACGTAGTCCACACACAGGTCAATCATGTGTGCGCCATCGGTGACCTGACCGCGGGCGGTGTTAAGGCACTTCTCCCAATCGCCGGCCAGCATAGCCTCGCGGAAAGCCTTGGAACCGTTGGCGTTGGTGCGCTCACCAATCATGGTGATGCCGGTTGTCTGCGTCAGCGGGGCTGCCGAGTACAGAGAAGCGACCTCATCGATTGGCTTTGCATCCGGATCCGTCGATGGGCGTGCTGCCTGAACAGCAGGGCCCTGCTCAGCGTAAGCGCCTGCACCGGTAATAGCATCGCGAACAGCGGAAACATGCTCCGGTGTGGTACCACAGCAGCCACCGACCATCGCCAGGCCAAACTCTTCAACAAAGCCGCGCAGCGCTGTGGCCAGCTCTGGGGCGGTCAGCGGGTAGGTCGCACCGTTCTTACCCAGCACTGGCAGACCCGCATTCGGCATTACCGATACCGGAATGGAGGCGAAGTTGGACAGGTAGCGTAGGTGCTCGCTCATCTCGTCCGGGCCGGTCGCACAGTTTAGGCCAATCATGTCGATACCCAGCGGCTGCAGCGCTGCCAGGGCTGCACCAATCTCCGAGCCCATCAGCATGGTGCCTGTGGTCTCGACAGTCACGTGGACGACAATCGGAATCTTTTTGTCAGCCTGTCGCATGGCGGCCTTGACGCCATTGACTGCTGCCTTGACCTGCAGCAAGTCTTGACAGGTCTCAATCAAAAACGCATCCGCGCCACCGGAAATCATGCCGAGTCCGGCCTCCGTGTAAGCGTCGCGAAGCTGAGCGTACGGAGCGTGCCCCAAAGACGGCAGCTTCGTGCCCGGGCCCAGCGAACCGAGGACAAAGCGTCGCATACCCTCGCGCCCCGGCCCCATTTCGTCAGCGACCTTGCGGGCGATTGCGGTGCCCTTGTGCGCTAGCTCCTGGATACGGTCTTCAATGTCGTAATCCGCGAGGTTCGGGAAGTTGCAGCCGAAGGTATTGGTTTCCACCAGGTCGGCGCCGGCCTCGAAATAACGCCGGTGAATCGTCTCGATGATGTCGGGACGAGTGTCATTGAGAATCTCATTACAGCCCTCGTAGCCGAGGAAGTCCGCGTCAACGTCGAGGTCAAAAGACTGCAGCTGGGTACCCATGGCGCCATCGCCAATGAGTACACGGCTGTGCAGTGCGGTGAGGAACTCGGAAGAGTGGCGATCAGTCATGAATAGACACCTTAGTCTACTTTCATAACCGCGCCGTTAATCGGGCTGGTTATTCCATCTCAAAGTAGCTTTCCGCCTTCACCGCAGGCAGGTCCAAACCGACAGCCTTCGTTGCGGAATTGATAATCGCGAGAATCTCGTCGAGCTCCTCATCAAAAATCGAGCCACCGTGCTCATGCTCAATCGCAGCCACGCGCTGTAGGCAGTTCTCTACCGCCTGCGTTGCGGCTTCTTCTCGCTTATCGACGGCCAGTTCCGCCGCCTGATCAATACCAGCGGCGGCCTCACGGAGGGCTTCCCCGACCTGGTCGGCTACCGATTCGTCAAAAAGTGGCTCCCAGAACTCGCGTTCCTCGGGCTGCAGGTAGCTGCCGGTGGCAAACATGCGCAAATCGGCAACTAGCTTATCGATGTTCTCTTGCGTTACTTCGACAGCAGACAGATCTGAGTTGCTCATGCTCAAATTTTAACGCCAAGCAGCGCGTCCAGCGCGGCGGCAACGAATTCTCCGGCACCCGCTGCGCCGGTTACTGTGCCAGCATCTGCCTTGTTGCTGGTATCCGAGGACCACTCCGCAGCCCAGGCATCGATAGCGGCCAGAGCAGCCGGCGTATCCAGGTCATTGGCCAGGCTTGCGCGCACATCGGCAACCAGTGCCGCTGCTGCGCTCACAGCCTTCTCATCGGTGGCAGTCTTTGTAGTTGCGCAAGCCGCACGCCAGGCCTCGTGACGTGCCTTGGCCGCCTCCAGCACCTCGTCCGACCAATCGCGATCAGAGCGGTAATGGCTGGCGAAGACGCCAATGCGAATAGCACTCGGGTCGACGCCGGCGGCCACCAGCTTGGAGACAAACACCAGGTTGCCCAGCGACTTGGACATCTTCACGCCGTCGAGCGCAATCATGCCAGCGTGAACATAATGGCGCGCCATACGTGCACAGCCAGTAGCGGCTTCAGCGTGAGCCGCCGAGAACTCGTGGTGCGGGAACGCGAGATCCGAGCCACCGCCCTGAATGTCGAAGCTCTTACCCAGGCGGTTGGTGGCAATCGCCGAGCACTCAATGTGCCAACCCGGCCGGCCCGCACCAAAAGGAGCCTCCCAGCTTGGCTCCCCGGGGCGAGCGGCACGCCACACCAGCGCGTCCAGTGGGTCCTCCTTGCCCGGGCGATCCGGGTCGCCACCGCGCTCCGCAAAGAACTCCGCCATCTGCTCTGCCGAGTAATTGGACTCGTAACCAAAGTTCTCAGTGGCACTCTTGCGGAAGTACACATCCGGGTACTCGTCATCGGTGAGCTGGTAGGCCGAGCCATTCTCCAGCAGCTTCTCGACCATTTCCACGACCTCGCCCACGGACTCAATGGCGCCGATGTAGTCGCGCGGTGGAATCACCGACAGGTTTTCCATATCCGAGCGAAACAAATCAATCTGCGAGGTGCCCAGCTCGCGCCAGTCCACCCCATCGCGCTCCGCACGTTCGAACAACGGGTCATCGACATCGGTGATGTTCTGCACGTAATGCACCGAGTGTCCATTATCCAGCAGCTGACGGTAAATCAGATCAAAGGTGAGGTAGGTTGCTGCGTGCCCCAGGTGCGTGGCGTCATAGGGTGTGATGCCACACACGTACATGGTCGCCTCCGGTCCCGCTTCCACCTGGGAGACCTTCTGATCCGCGGTGTCGTAGAGGCGTAGGGGTACCGATGTTGAGCTTTCGTCGTCAAGCGAATGCGCCTTACCTGTATTGCTGGCGCGGTTGAACACATCGAAACGCGCATCGCCGAGACTGGGAACCTGTGGTTGGGGCCACGAATGCATTAAATACTCACTACCTCACTAAACAGCGTTGATCGTGCCGAAGCCGAGCAACACCATAACAATCAAACCGACCGGGATGCGGTACGCGGCGAACCAAGCGAAGGAGTGGTTCGACACGAACTTCAGCAGCCATGCAATAGACGCATAGCCGACGACGAAGGCAATCAGCGTACCGATGGCCAATTGCGCACCACTAGCGGCCTGTCCCGCCGCAGGGTCAAACGCGTCTGGAAGCGAAAAAATTCCAGCAGCGAAAACAGCGGGGATAGCCAGCAGGAAGGAAAAGCGCGTTGCAACCTCTCGGTCCAAGTGCAAGAACAGGCCGGCAGACACCGTACCGCCCGAGCGCGACACACCCGGAATGAGCGCCAGGCACTGCGCGAAACCCATGACGATGGCATCTCGCATGGTCAGCTCTTCATAGTTGCGCTCACGACGGCCGAACTTCTCTGCGGCGATAAAGACAAAGGAGAAAAGCACCAACACAGCGGCTGTAATCCAGAGATTGCGCAGGTTATCGCGGATGAGGTCCTTCCCCAGCACACCGATGATGGCAATCGGCAGCGTACCGACAATCACCATCCAACCCATGCGGTAGTTGAAACCGCGGGCTTCCTTATTGAACAGACCGGCAAACCAGCCAGTGAGGATCTGCCAGATGTCCTTGGCGAAGAACACCAACACAGCCAATTCGGTGCCAAGCTGCACCACAGCGGTGAAGGATGCACCGGCGTCCTGGCCCCACAGCAGCTCGGAGACAATCCGAAGGTGCCCCGAGGAACTCACCGGGAGAAATTCCGTCAGACCTTGCACTACGGACAGGATGATCGTCTGGGCCCAGGTCATACCGGTGCCGGCGGTATCGGCAGCGGTATCCGCTGAGGCGCTTAGTGTCGTCATGATAGTCACGGCTGTATAGGCTACTCGTCCGGTTTGTGTTGTGGCTATAGCGAGGTTTCGGTGCGGCGATAGCGAGACCTCTCCCGCGGAACTTTTCCCGCGACCGCACACGGGTGTCCTAAAGTAAAAATCGTGCAACAACGAATTCTGGGCAACAGCGGTTTACGCGTCTCCGCCTTGGGGCTGGGTACGGCCACCTGGGGTGCGGGTACCAGGCAAGACGAGGCCGGACGCATCCTGACGGACTTCCTCGACGCCGGAGGCAACCTTGTCGACGCTTCCCCACTCCACGGCGGCGACACTGTTGCCGACATGCTGGGTGCGGTCATCGCAAAGCGCGGCGTTGCCGACGAATTGGTGCTCTCGGTCGCATCTGGCATACACCCCGAGCGGCCCGTCGGCAGGCGCGTGGACTGCTCGCGTAAGACACTGCAAAAGGACCTCGACGAAACGCTCGGACGCCTCGGCGTCGAACACATTGACCTGTGGTCGCCCGGCTACTGGGATGGGCTGACCCCACCGGAAGAGGTCGCCGATACCCTGGAATGGGCTGTGCGCACGGGGAAAGTACGTTACGCCGGAGTGCGTGGATACAGCGGTTGGCAGGCAGCGGTGACGCATGCCGCCGCGGATCGAATCGCTCCGGTGTTCGCACAGCATGAGTACTCGCTGCTCCAGCGAAGCCCTGAGGCAGAACTGCTGCCCGCCTGTGAGCATTTGGGGCTCGGCTTTATCGGTGGCGCCCCACTGGCCCAAGGTGTTTTGACCGCCAAATACCAGCACATCATCCCCGAAGACTCCCGCGCTGCTTCCGAACACGCCGACGCAGAGGTACAGGACTATCTCGACACACGCGGCGTCACGGTTGCAGGCGCGCTGACCACCGCAGCCAAGGGGCTCGGCGTCAGTGCTGCCGTCGCAGCGATTTCCTGGGCACGCGATCGGCCGGGCGTCACCTCGATTCTCGTTGGCGCTCGAGACCGCGCTCAGCTACGCGAAAACCTCACCTCCGAACAACTCACGCTGCCACCGCAGATTTGCAACGCGCTTGACGACGTCACGCTGTAATCAGTAACGGCAGTCTTCTAAAGACTTATAAGGCACAACGAATGCGAGAACCTCCCACGGCTGGAGGCGTCCACAAAGTAATCAGGCCGGGGTGGTAGTTTCTATAGCGTGAGTGAAAACAGTCGTCGACGTGTCATAACCTCCCTTCTAGCGGGGCTTTCCGCTAGCGCAGTGGTCCTGGCAGGGTGCTCCTCCGATGTGGAAGGAGACATCGATGCCGGAATGGGCAACGCCACGCCAGTGCCGGCCGCTTCACCCGCTGCTCCCGATACTGCTATCGGTAGAGCCAAGAAGATTGATGAGGACGTTACCGATGCCGTGTTGGTCGGCGACCGAGTTGTCCTGAAGGCCGGGGACAAGATCTTTGCCGGTCCGCTGAATAACCCAATTGAGCGATCAATGAAGCTGGACGCGAAGTGTGGTGAGCTCGCGCCGGGCGGCCCTAACGCTCTGCTGCCGTGTGAAGATGGCATCCACGTCATTACTGACCAGGCTACGGAAACGGCCGTTGTCGGCCGTGGCACCAACTACTCCGCCGCAGTTGGCCTGGAAGGCGGCCGCATCATCGGTGCCCATGCGGATAGCAATGTCGTCGATGTGTTCGGCGCTGATGGCGAGTTGGCCAGTGACTTCAAGGCTGCCAATAACGGGTCGCAGCTCGTTGAGATTCCCAAAGCGGACAATGACGCGGACGTCAAGCTGTTAGAGGTCAACCGTCCGGAGACTTCGGTGCATGAGCTCAAGCTCGATGAGTCCCGCGCTGGCTCTGCGCTGCGTGCGGGCATCGGCGTCGGCAAGGTAGCTTCCGGTGATCATGTCATTGCTGCCGCAGACACCAAGGGCAACCAGCTTCTTATTTACACTGCCACTGACGTCATTCGCCTCCACCAGGCAGCTCCGGCCCCGGAGGCTCCGTGGGCGGTAGCGGTCGATGAATCGCGCGGAATTGTCTGGGTGACTTCGACGAAGGTGAACAAGCTGACTGGCTACGACATCAGCTCGGGTACCCCAGTCAAGGTCGCGGACATCAACACGGTTGCAGATCCACAGTCGATTGTTGCCACCGAGGATGGCCAGATTGGCGTCTTCTCGGCTACCGGTGACGGGGCCCAGATTTTTGACTCCGCGGACGTCGATAAGGCAATTGCTGATTTCAAGCAGGATGCAGAGAAGATCCGTGAGGAGATGTCGGTTCGGGAACCAGCCGATAAACTACCGACCGGTGCAGGTGACACCAAGGGAGCAGACGACTCCGAGGGAGAGACTAAGTAGATGCCTTCGAAACTTCGCGCCAAGTCTTATCAACTCGCGCTAAAGGCAATGTTCCAGGTTCCACCGGAGCAGATTCACGAGGCCATCTCGAAGACCCTGAAGGGGCTGCAGAAGTCGGAGAGTCTACAGCGGGCGGTGAGCAAGCTACTCGTTGTTGACGATGCTGTGCTGCGTCAAACCGTGTTCGGTGTGGACTTCCCGCGTCCGCTGGGGCTCGCCGCGGGCTTCGACAAGGCTGCTATTGCCCCGGATTGCTGGGGGCCAATTGGTTTTGGCTACGCGGAACTGGGAACCGTGACTGCCAAGCCGCAGCCGGGCAACGATCGCCCGCGTCTGTTCCGTCTGAAGGAAGACCGCGCCATTTTGAACCGCATGGGTTTCAACAACCCCGGCGCCGCTGCTGTAGCGGAGAACTTGCGGGCGCGTCGCAGTGACGACGTCATCGGTATCAACATTGGTAAGACAAAGGTGACTC
The DNA here is from genome assembly GCF_030232615.1 of Corynebacterium sp. MSK035. NCBI lineage: Bacteria > Bacillati > Actinomycetota > Actinomycetes > Mycobacteriales > Corynebacteriaceae > Corynebacterium > Corynebacterium sp. MSK035. The sequence continues at coordinate 51,598 of NZ_JASPJP010000010.1, read as the reverse complement.
CGCTGGAAGAGGCCGTCGATGACTATCGAGAATCGGCTAGCCAGCTCGGCGGCTTGGCGGACTACGTTGTTGTTAACGTCTCCTCACCGAACACGCCGCGTCTGCGCGACCTTCAGGCAGTGGAGTCACTGCGCCCGATTCTGGCAGCGGTGACTGAGGAGACCGACTCGCCGGTGCTGGTCAAGATTGCTCCTGATCTCTCCGACGATGATGTCATCGCAGTTGCTGACTTGGCGGTTGACCTTGGGCTGGCAGGCATTGTGGCTACCAACACCACCATTTCTCGCGAGGGCCTGCGTACGCCCGCGGATGAGGTCGCGGAGATGGGGGCCGGTGGAGTCTCGGGTGCTCCTGTGGCAGCTCGGTCACTAGAGGTGCTGAAGCTGCTGCACGAGCGCGTCGGAGACAAACTAGTTCTCATCAGCGTCGGCGGCATTGAAACTGCTGAGCAGGCGTGGGAGCGGATTGCCAACGGCGCTTCCCTACTGCAGGGCTACACACCGTTGATTTATGGCGGTCCGGACTGGATTCGTGACATTCACCAAGGGTTGGCTCGCCAGATTCGAGCTCAGGGATTCTACTCCATTTCGGAGGCAGTCGGCTGTGGTCTGCCGTGGCGTGGTTAACTGCTGAAAGCCGTTGAGGCTTCCTAACCCAATAAACACGTGACCCCGGGGCCAGCTGCCATGAAGGCGCTGGCCCCGGGTTTTCTGTATGAGTAGCGCGCCCGGTCGGTAGTTGCCCGTGTGGGCGTCGTATCCTTACTCCCCGACGTTCTCCCACCACGGCGTGATGATGGCACGCGCAATCGAGTGGAAGTACAGATTGAAGCCAAGCACGGTCGGCGTCGCATCTCCCGGAACTTCAAGCTTCTCCACGTCGACCGCGTGCACCGCATACATGTAACGGTGTGGGGCATGCTGCGCCGGTGGGTTAGCTCCGTAGTGACCACGCATGCCCGAGTCGCCGACAAGCTGGATAGCGCCTTCTGGCAGCTTAGAGCCGTCTTCGGAGCCAGCTCCCTGTGGCAGACCCTTTTCGGTCGCTGGAATGTTGAAGACAGCCCAGTGCCAGAAGCCCGAAGCGGTCGGAGCATCCGGATCGAAGCAGGTCACGGCAATGGACTTAGTGCCCTCCGGCAGATTTGCCCAATCCAGTTGTGGGGAAACATTCGACGGAGCGCGGAATTCATCCGCAATCTTCTCGCCGTCCTTGATATCTGGCGAGGACAGCTCGAAGGTTGGCAAATCCTTCAGCGGTGCGTACGGATCTGGTCCCGGGAAAACCGGAGCATTTGCGGTGTCGTTGGAATTCGTAGTCATAACTACCAGTGTGCCTACTTTATGAGCGCGCTGCAGGGACTTCACAAGACTCCCTATCTGCAGGGCCTGATTCTCAGTGCGAATCCAAGGCGGATGCGGGGCTAACACCGCTGATGTAATTACACCCAGGTTTGGCGCGCTAATACCCTGCTGACCTGCCAATTTGTGTTTCATTATGTAGTCGGGATACAGTATCACAGGTCAGCACGGAAGTGCTTCCTACCCGGTCCGGGTGGCGGAATGGCAGACGCGCTAGCTTGAGGTGCTAGTGCCCTATTAACGGGCGTGGGGGTTCAAGTCCCCCTCCGGACACAAGATAAATCCCGAGAAACTGCAATTAGTGCAGCTCTCGGGATTTTTGCTTTGTCTGTCGGACCAATGGGACTGCCCTATTGCAGCGCCGAGGTCAAGCGGAAAACAGAGTCCAGGTAGCGCTGGCGAAGGGGCCTGTCATTCCATTCCTCCTGGGTGAGCAGGAAAGATTTGTCACGGTACTCGTCGGCAAGCGTGATCAGTTTGTCCACGATGGAACCGGCGGCGGAAAGAAGCGTGATCTCGTAATTGAGGCCGAACGAGCGCATATCCAGATTGGAGGAGCCGAACATGGCCATGCGGTCGTCGATAACCATGAACTTGGAGTGCAGGACCGCAGGCGCCGGATAGCGGTAAATCTTCACACCAGCGGTTAGCAGTGCCTGGTAGTAGGACTGCTGCGCGTGGCCGACCATGAACTGATCGGACTCTTCGTTGACGTAGAGCTGGACGTCGATGCCTCCATATGCGGCAGAGGTCAGCGCCATGAGCATGGATTCGTCGGGGACGAAGTACGGGCTGACGGCGATAATCCGCTCGTGTGCCTGGTAAATCATGTTATTGAAGACGCGCAGGTTCGGCTCCGTGCTGAAGCCCGGACCCGACGGCAGCACCTGGACAACGTTGTAGTTGTCGTTGACTTCGGTGTTGTGGAGTGAATAGTCCCTGGTGGCGTCTGGGGTCTTGTATAGCTCGCTGGTCCAATCAACCGCGAAAATTGCGTCGAAGGCCAGCGCAATATCGCCCTCGAGTTCAATCCAGGTGTCCACCCATCGGCGGCCGATCTTATGGTTCTTTTTCTTCTGATATTCGGGCTCAATCAAATTCTGCGAACCCATGAATACAATGTCGCCATCAATAACTACGAGCTTGCGGTGATTACGCAGATCCAGGCGGCGCCAGGTGAGCTTCAGCAAGCTCACGGGCAGCATTGGGTGCCAGGAGATTTGGGACTGGTCCAGGCGCTTTTTCAACTTGTAGTAGCCGGGGTACTTCCACGAACCAATTGGATCGACCAGTACCTTGACCTCTAGTCCCCTGTCTTGCGCGCGCTCGAGAGCCTGTATGAAAGGCTCCGTGCTGTCATCCAGTGCAAAGATGTAGGACTGCACGTGGATAGATTTCTGAGCCGCATCGATGGTCTCAATCATGCGGTCAATGGAGGCATTGAATTCGGTGAAAAGTCCCTTTTCTGCGCTGGCAATTGCCGGCATTCCCGTGAGCTGACGCGAGAGCTTGAATACGTTGACAACATCATCTTCTATCTCGGCATCATCCGGTACGTCGGGAAGATGCTCGGTACGTTCCGCAATGAGCTCCTGCGCCAGTGCCTGTACCTCGTGCCTACGGCCCGTGATTTGCTGCGAGCCCAGGAAGAGGAACAGAGGTAGGCCGATAAATGGAATCAGCAGAATCAGTAGCAGCCACGCCGTCGAAGCCGATGGGCTTCGGTTTTCCGGCACCCACCCAATCGCGATGAACTTAATCGTGTAGTCGAGTGCGAAAAATAGTACTTGCCACCACGTTAAGTCCTCCACCAGCCACGGGAAGGTGCCCATCAACCAATCCATGCAGATGATATTACTGAAGGAATTTTCAGTACTTTTGGTCGCTGCCCCTTAGGTGCACTCTTCCCCTTTTCGTGACAGCCTATTGTGACATCTGAAATTGAATACTGGTATCAATACGTAGTAATGTTCAACTTATTGAACATAGTAAGCGTTTGGCATGTCGACTTCGAAAGGACTAACCCCTCCAAATGACTGAGAAGGCTCCTACGAGCACCGAGCTCGACGTTGCCACTAGCGTACTGAAGTTGATGGCAGACAAGACGCGTCTCTCCATCCTGTCGCTCCTTCGTGACGGGGAGATGACCGTCACCGCGATCGCTAGTACGCTCGATCGCCCCGTCCCCGCGATTTCTCAGCACCTGGCGAAGTTGCGCATGGCCAATATGGTGCAGACTCGCAAGGAGGGCACGTCTAGCTTCTACTCTCAGCCCGACGAGCACCTCACCAACCTCGTGGTCAACGCTCTCCACTTCGCCGAACACACGCTCTACAGCGATCCGCCCCATCACCGCGGTCAGTAGGCGCACACGGATACGCTCGCTTTACTCGCTTTACTCGCTTTACGACGAAAATCCCGCACCCTTCGGAACCTAGTTGGCGAGCCCGGCGTTCGATGCCCTTCCCTGGTCAAATGCCTCCATGATGCGCTGGGCGGCGAGCGTCGGTGTCAGCTGCCCCGAGCGGAGTTGTTTTTCCACCAGGGTGCTCTCTGTCTGCACAGCCTCGTTGGTGTTGAGTCGCTGCAAAAGCGTCTCGTGCACCATGGACCACATCCACTTAATCTGCTGGTTAGCGCGGTTTTCATCAAAGAGATGATTCTCATGCATAGCCTCGACATGGTCTTCGATGGCCTGCCAGAACTTGTCGATGCCGTCGTCTTCCAGTGCCGACATAGTCAGTACCGGTGGCGTCCAGACTTGGTCTGAGGAGCGAACCATCTTCATGGCCGTCATCAGATCACGCGCAGCGCGCTTTGCCGGGCGCAAGTTCTTACCATCCGCCTTGTTGATAGAAATCACGTCGGCCATCTCCAGCACACCCTTCTTGATGCCCTGGAGTTGGTCACCAGCGCCGGCGAGTGCCAGAAACGCAAACGTATCCACCATCTGGGCCACCGCGACCTCGGACTGACCGACGCCGACAGTTTCGACGATGACAATGTCGTAGCCTGCGGCCTCGAGCACCACCATGGCCTCACGCGTTGCCTTGGCGACACCACCGAGCGTGCCCGCAGAGGGCGACGGACGGATGAAGGCCTCATCCGCGGCCGAGAGCCGGGACATACGGGTCTTGTCGCCCAGAATCGAGCCACCGGACTTCGTCGACGACGGGTCGATGGCCAGCACCGCAACGCGGTGGCCTTCCTCGATCAGCTTTAGCCCGAGGGTTTCAATCGTGGTTGATTTACCGACGCCGGGGACGCCGGTAAGTCCGACGCGCATGGCCTTGCCGGAAAATGGCAGCAACTTCACCAGTAGCTCTTGAGCCAGCACCTTATGCGCCGGAGCAGTCGACTCCAGCAGCGTGATTGCCCGAGCCAACTTAGTGCGGTTTCCAGCCCGCACGCCCTCAAAGAGGTCGTCGACATCTATCCGTCGTCGCGCACGACGGACGACTTCGGGGGCTACAGCGGTCTTTCCCTCAACGACCGTGCCAGCGGTAGTGACGAGGGTGCCCAGGTTTTCTTCAAGATACTCGTTCATCGCTACTTCTCAATTCCGACAACGCGCTGAGCTGAACAGTCAGCCCAGCGCGGATGCGGTAGTTATTTAGGACTCTTCGTCAACGGCAAGGTCGAGGCCCAGCTCGTTAGAGAGCTTGGTCATCATGTCGATTGCCGAATCAGCGATGACAGTGCCCGGCGGGTAAATAGCCGCGGCGCCGGCATCGTAGAGCTCCTGGAAGTCGCCCGGTGGGATAACACCACCGACAACAATCATGATGTCCTCGCGCCCCAGCTTTGCCAGCTCATCGCGCAGGGCAGGAACGAGCGTCAGGTGTCCGGCGGCTAGTGAAGAAACACCGACGACGTGGACATCCGAGTCGACTGCCGATTTGGCGGCCTCCTCCGGAGTCTGGAACAGCGGTCCCACGTCAACGTCCATGCCGAGGTCCGCGTAGGCGGACGCGATGACCTTCTGGCCACGGTCGTGACCATCCTGGCCCATCTTGGCCAGGAAGATACGGGGACGGCGACCTTCCTGCTCTTCGAACTTATCGGCCATGGCGATGGCCTTGGAGACGTTGGACACGGCTCCCTCCTTGCCAACTTCGTCCTTGTAGACGCCGGAGAGAGTACGGATCTCGGCCTGGTGGCGGCCAAAGACCTCTTCCATGGCGTCGGAGATTTCACCGATGGAGGCCATGGCGCGAGCACAGTCGACAGCGAGCTTCAACAGGTTCTTGTCCAGGTCCCCCGGTTCACCCGGGTTACGGCAAGCGTCGGTCAGAGCGGCCAGTGCCTTCTGAACCTCTTCCTCGTCGCGCTCGGCGCGCAGGCGAGCCAGCTTGTCAATCTGCTCTTGGCGTACGCGGGAGTTCTCAACCTTGAGAACCTCGATGGCCTCGTCCTCTTCGACCTGGTACTTATTCACGCCGATGAGAGCCTGACGACCCGAGTCAATACGGGCCTGCGTACGAGCTGCGGCCTCTTCAATACGCAGCTTCGGAATGCCTTCGATGGTGGCCTGTGCCATACCGCCGGCCTCTTCGACCTCGTCGATGTGCTGGCGTGCACGCTTGACCAGCTCATTAGTCAGCCACTCGATGTAGTAGGAACCAGCCCACGGATCAACCGGACGCGTGGTGTTGGACTCCTGCTGAAGCAGCAGCTGAGTGTTACGAGCAATACGGGCTGAGAAGTCAGTCGGCAGTGCCAGGGCCTCGTCCAGTGCGTTGGTGTGCAGCGACTGGGTGTGGCCCTGTGTTGCGGCCATAGCCTCAACAGCAGTACGCGCGACGTTGTTGTAGACATCCTGAGCGGTCAGCGACCAACCGGAGGTCTGCGAGTGAGTACGCAGGGACTGCGACTTCGGGTTCTTCGGGCCAAACTTGCCAACTAGCTCAGACCAGAGGATACGGCCTGCACGCAGCTTGGCGATCTCGGTGAAGGTGTTCATCGAGATGCCCCAGAAGAAGGACAGACGCGGAGCGAACTTATCAACTTCAAGGCCAGCGTCAATACCGGCCCGCAGGTACTCGATGCCGTCGGCAAGCGTGTAAGCGAGCTCAAGGTCGGCCGTCGCGCCGGCTTCCTGAATGTGGTAGCCGGAAATCGAAATCGAGTTGAACTTCGGCATCTTTGCCGAGGTGTACTCGAAGATTGAGGAGATGATTCGCATCGAAGGCTTCGGCGGGTAGATGTACGTGTTACGAACCATGAACTCCTTGAGAATGTCGTTCTGGATCGTACCGCGCAGCTGCTCGGTCGAAACGCCCTGCTCTTCAGCGGTGACAATGTAGAAGGCCAGAATCGGCAGCACAGCGCCGTTCATGGTCATAGACACCGAGACGCCGCCCAGGTCAATGCCCTGGAAGAGCTCACGCATGTCGTAAATCGAGTCAATTGCCACGCCGGCCATACCGACGTCGCCGGACACACGCGGGTTGTCCGAGTCGTAGCCACGGTGGGTAGCCAGGTCGAAAGCGACCGAAAGGCCCTTCTGGCCGGCCGCGAGGTTGCGGCGGTAGAAGGCATTGGACTCAGCTGCGGTGGAGAAGCCAGCGTACTGGCGAATAGTCCACGGCTGGTTGGTGTACATGGTCGGGTACGGCCCGCGCATGAATGGGGCGATACCCGGGAAAGAATCTACCGGGTGGCCCTCGGCAGCAGCGGCGTCGCGGTCAGCGCGATCGTAGACGCGCTTGACATCGATGCCCTCTGGAATGGTCCACACTTCACCAGCTTCCGCGGCAGCTGCCTTGTTAGTGGCAGCGGCTGCGTCGTCGGTGTTGCGGGAGATGTCAGCGAAATTTGGGATGGTGGTCATTACTTCCTTCACGCTCCCAGTTCGTTCAGCAGTCGGGACAGCTCCGCGACAGCATCGATGGTCATGTTCAGGTATCCGTCGGGACGAGCGTCCTCAGCGGCATTAGCGAAGCTCTTCTCGGAGCCGGCCACCAAGACCTCCTTAGCGCCGGCGGCGCGGGCGGCCTTGACAGCGTCCTGGCCCGAGGTCTCGTACTCGCTGTCGGCTGCGCACAGCACGACAATCGGAGAGGCCTTCACTGCCTCTTCGAAACCGGCCTCGCCCGGCACAACCTGGCCGGGGTTGGCGACGGCGATACCGCCGGAAGCCAGCAGGTTGGAGGTAAAACCAGTGCGGATGTTGTGCTTGGCCAGCGGACCCAGCGGCAGCATGGCAATCAGCGGACGGTTGCCCTTTTCAGCCAGGAAGTCATCGGAGCGGTTGCGCAGCGCCTCGAAGTCGCTGGCCCAACGGCGAATCGGGTCGCCCTCCGGGCGGGCCTCAGGAGCCAGTGGGGCTTCAGCCAGGTTCGGGAACTCGTTGATAGCGGTGACCTTGGTGCGGCGGTGTGCGATGTCGGCGCGGCGCTTTTCCCAGGTAGCGTCCAGGGCGGCGCGAATATCGGCCTCCGCGGAGGCGAAACCGCCGCCGGCCTCAGTGGCGGTAAAAATCTCCCATGCCTTGTCGGCCATTTCTTCGGTCAGGTCTTCGACGAAGTAGGAGCCACCTGCTGGGTCGGCGACGTAACCAAGGTGAGACTCTTCCAGCAGCAACAGGTTGGTGTTGCGAGCGATGCGAGCCTTGAAAGTCTTGGAGACGTTCGGCATGCCGCCGACAACTGCGTAATCAAACGGCAGAACCTCAACTGAGGAGGCACCGCCGACACCTGCGGCGAAGGAGGCGACAGTCACACGCAGCATGTTGACCCACGGATCGCGCTGGCTGAACATGACCGGGGCTGTCACGGCGTGCATCGGAGCGCGGCCAGCTTCAGGGGCGCCGATAACCTCAGCAACGCGGGCCCAGAGAACGCGAGCGGCGCGGAACTTCGCAATGGTGTCGAACTGGTCGTCGGTAGCGGCAAAGCGGAAAGCGATCTGGCCGAGGGCTTCTTCAGCGCTCAAGCCCGCGTCGGTCAGCGCACGCAAGTAGGCGACACCAACGGCGAGACTGTAGCCAATCTCCTGGATGTTGTTTGCACCCAGGTTGGAGAAAACAACGCCGTCGACAAGCAGGGCACGGACGTCGCCCGGCTGCTTAGCCGCCTTGACGGCCAGCTGCGTGGCCTCGTCGAGAGAAACATCGTCAATACCGGCAAAAGCGGAGGTCAGCGGAGCCGCGGAAAGCTCGACTGCGACGGCGTCCGGATTAGTCGGGTTTGCCTGCTCGATGTAGGACGTCAGTGCTTCCGCAACCTGCGCAGTCTTCTTACCGGCATGCACGGCAATCGGAGCAAGGTCGACGTAGACGTTGTTGAGCAGAGCCGGCACATCAGCGGCTTCGAGGGAGCCGGTGAAGTCCAGGCGGATGTCCGTGGTGCCGTTTTCCAGGGCAGTCAGCAGAGTCTCGTTGACGGCCTTTGGGTCAAGTGCATCCTCACCTGGGTACTGGCGACCGAAGGTTTCCCGAACGCCCCAACCGTTGGTGTTGTCCGAAGTGACCTTTGCGCCACGGACGAATGGGAACTGGCCCGGAGCTGGGCTTTCCGCGAGCTCGTCCGCGCGGGTGTAGAGCGGGCGAACATCGACACCGTCATAGGTGGTCTGAATCAGTCGTTTCCAAATATCGAGCGGTACATCTGCAACGTCTTGCTTGTGCACCCGCGCGAATACCTTGGCCACGCCCTGATACCAGGAATTCTGCAATTCCTCGAAGTTTGGTGGCAGCGTGGAAGGTGATTCGGGGGTCGTTCGGTCAGTCACGACAGACCTTCTCCCTTACATGTTCTAAGCAACGCCTCTATCAATCCATGACCGAGGAAATTCGGCTGCGACAATTTCCGAATTCTCCGCGACGGAAAGGGATCTAAAGGCGTTGGCTTCCTCCAATAGTCAATAAGAGCCACTAGTCAGACGCTAAGACTCACCCGAGTGTCCATGCACTGAACTTTTCAGCTATTTGTGCAATACCCTTACGTTCGGTTTTGTGCTGACGGGCACGTCAAGTGCTCGAGCCAAAGGCATAGTGACCTTGGTTCCCATCCTAGTGAAATAAAGGGCAAACGCCTTTAGCCGCTGACTGCCCCTCTTCGCAGAGCCTCCAACTCGCAGGTCACACGCTTCCCCGCAATCCCCGGTAACCTCAAATGGGTGAACGTATCCGATGTGCGAATTACCCCTACACTCAAAAAGGTTCTGCTGGTGCTAGCCGTAGGTGCGGGGGTCGTCGTCACGCTGTACGTCGATGTTCCCACCGTCGCTACCATCCGGCAGTGGTCCATCGATGCCGGTGACTGGTTCCCGCTCCTCTACTTTCTCGCATACGTTGCACTGACTCAGTTCCCAATCCCCCGCACCGTATTCACTTTGGCTTCGGGAATCCTCTTCGGGCCAGTGCTCGGTTTCCTGCTGGCAATTACTGCGACAACGGTGTCTGCCCTTCTCTCCCTCTGTATTGTGCGGTTTTTGGGACGCGATTGGTTTCGCACGCACCTGACCAACCGCCGTCTTCTCAGTCTCGACCATCGGTTGGAGCAACGCGGCTGGCTCACAGTGCTCAGCTTGCGCATGATTGCTGGCGTGCCATTTTCGTTTCTCAACTATGCCTGTGGGCTGTCGTCGATACGCATCGTGCCGTATATCATCGCCACTGCCCTAGGTTCGGCGCCGAACACACTCGCCGTCGTTCTGCTTGGCGACGCGCTGTTGGTCGGCTTCGACGTGCGCTTTGCGGTGGCCACGGGAATTCTGCTCGTGCTTGGCTTGCTGGGACTTCTTGCGGACGCCAAGTTCCCTGTCGTAACCGGTTCATCGAAACGTTAAAACACCGTTCGGCGCTCTTGAGCTAGGCGTGATTTTTCGGCGAGCTGGTGTTGGGCGCCCGTGAGTGTGCGGAGGGAAGGAACGTGTCTTAGCCCAACTGTCAAGGGGTGGGGCTAGACTAGAGCGTATGTACTCAGTCTTTGCCAGGTATCGCGGTCGATCTACTCGCAGGGCAGATCACGTTCAGGCCTCTGCGCAGGCACTTTCCGGCCTGGAAGGCGTAGGAACTGTTGAGGTTGCAGGTATCGAAGAGCTTCACGCAGCTCCTGAAAATGCTGTGGGAGTCACCACGCTTGTGCTGGCGCTATTGGCGGCAGGTGACTGGGCGATAGGTATCGGTGTTTGTCCTCAGGACGACATTGAGCAAGCGCATCTGGCATCGAGCTCAGTCATCGGTAAGGGAGGCAGGGCCGGCACGGTAAAAACCCGCATTCGGACTAACAATCCGCGTGGTAAGGATTACTCGGAGGATATTGGTGCAGCATTCACATTGCTGCACCACGTTATCTCTCGCAGGTCCCCCGAAGGCCGCGAGGCAACTGGTTTGGTTCGCGCTGGTTTTTCACAGGTAGAGGCCGCGGAAGAATTGGGAGTTTCAAAGCAGGCCGTCAATCAGCGCCTCGCAGCAGCTGGCTGGCAGGCGGAGCTGGCCGGATGGAACCTGGCCGTCCACCTGCTTCAGCGAGCTGATGAGTTATAAAAGCTTACTGCCCATTTTCTGGGGCGTAAGGGTCACGTGACCATCCTGAAAAATCTGGACGCTCGGCGGAGCGCGCACCGCCGCCTGCATTGGTATTGCCGGCGCCAGGAGCCGAGGGCAGGTCACGTTTGCCGGAAGGAACCGACGGCGCAGCCGGTGTGGCCGGCGCAGCGGGCGCAGCCGGTGTCGCAGGTTCAACCGCTGCCGGGCCGTTCTGGCCACCCAACTGTTCAGGCTGAGCGGGCTGAGCCGAATCAGCGCGGCGATTCTTCTTCCTCTCAGGGGTATTACCAGCTGCTGCAGCCACCGGATCATCAACCGGGCGGTTAGCGACCTCGTTCGCCGCGGCAACTGCACGAGCCAACTCCGGGTTAGTCGACATGTCGAACCAGTTCTCGTCGCGGCCCTGCTCAGCCTCTTCCTTGGTCTCTCGGCTCACGGCCGGAGGCTCGTAGCGGAAGACACCGTCGGCATCCTTCTTGCCGAAAGCCCTAGCGAAGCTCTCGAGACTGTCGCCGAACTGCGACGGAATCATCCAAACAGTATTGCCGTCCTTATTTGCCAGCTCAGGCAACTTCTCCAGGTACTGCCAGGCAAGAATCTCAGGTGTCAACTGTGAAGCCTTAACAGCTGCGTTGACCTTCTGGATAGCGCGAGCATTACCCTGTGCCTCAAGGTAGGTAGCGGCGCGAGTACCCTCAGCGCGCAGAATGGTTGCCTGACGCTCAGCTTCAGCAGCCAGAATTGCTGCGTGCTTGTTACCTTCGGCGGCCAGAATCTGTGCCTGCTTACGGCCCTCAGCAGTTTTAATATCGGCTTCGCGGGTACCTTCCGCAGTCAGAATCATGGCGCGCTTCTCGCGATCGGCCTTCATCTGCTTTTCCATCGACTGCTGAATCGACGGTGGCGGCTCAATGGCCTTCAGCTCCACACGAGCGATACGAAGACCCCACTTGGCAGTGGCCTCGTCCAGCTCGCCGCGCAGACGGCGGTTGATGTAGTCACGGGAAGTCAGTGTCTCTTCCAGTGTCAGGCCACCCACGACGTCGCGAAGCGTTGCGGTGGTGATCTGTTCGACGCCGAAGATGTAGTCATCGATACCGTAAATTGCCCGATCCGGTTCATTGACCTGGAAGGTCACGACGGTATCGATAGCCACAGTCAGGTTGTCTTCGGTGATCACTGCCTGTGGCGGGAAGGTAACCATACGCTCACGGGTATCGACCTTCTCGCGCACTCGGTCAATGATCGGGATGATGAAGTTCAGGCCGCTGTTCAGTGTCTGCGTGTATCGTCCCAGTCGCTCTACGATTGCCGCTTCACCCTGAGGAACCAGGACAATCGCTTTGAGAACCAAGGTAACAACCACGAGAATGAAAACGACGAGGATGATAAAGCCTTCCATGGGATTCCCTCGTAGCTAGAAACTGTGTGGTCAGTTATTTAATGGTCAGTAACTAAGAGTGCTCCGAGCGCCCTTTAAGTGAGTCGGCTGCTCAGAGCAGCTTGTCCACTACTGCGGTATTGCCCGAAATCTCTACAATCGTGACTCTTTCCTTCGCATCGAAGGTCTGCGCAGTCAGAAGACTGCGCGCGCTCCACAACTCGCCATTGACCTTAATCAGACCCGCTGACGAGGAAACTGGCTCGATGACCTCAGCATGACGGCCCGCTAGCAGTTCCGGACGCGACTCCAGTTCTGCGGACTTGTCCGGTTTTGCCATCTTTTTGCGCAACACAGGGCGAACTGTCAGCACAAGTGCGGCGGACACAACGGCGAAGATAACCACTGACAGCCAAAGCGGCGCTCCAAGCTGGCTCGCACCGGACGCTGCCAGTGCACCACCTCCGAGCATTAACAGTGCTAAATCTCCGACTGCGAGTTCACCGAGAACCAGTAGGAGGCTTGCTCCGAGCCAAAGGAGAGGAATCACGCCCTCACCCTACCTACTTTGCAGAACAAATGTGGGGCGAGTGGAGCCAGTATTCCGGGGTCAGTACTGCATATGTGGCTCAGTGACGAAGTCGACCAGGCGCTCAACTGCGCCAATCAAATCTGACTCCAGATCACGGTAGGTGTGTACACCTGCGTAGACACGTCGCCAGCCCTCCTTGGGGTCGTCTCCCCAGCCCAAGCGACGGCAGATTCCTGTCTTCCAGTCCTCCCCGTAGGGAACTTCCGGCCATGCCTCGATGCCTACCGACGAGGGTTTGACCGCTTGCCAGACATCGATAAACGGGTGGCCTGTGACCATCACGTGCGGGCCGAGCTGCTGAGTCATGCGGCTTTCCTTACTGCCCTCCACCAAGTGGTCTGCCAGGACTCCGACGCGGCGCTTCGGACCCGGACCAAATTCGGCCAAGCGTTCTGGAAGGTTGTCCAAGCCCTCCAGATACTCCACGACTACGCCTTCGACACGCAAATCGTGGCCCCATACCTTCTCGACAATTGCCGCGTCATGAATACCCTCGACCCAAATACGGCTGGGGAGAGCAACTTTCGCCTTGACGTTGTGAACCTTGCGCGAGCCCGATGCCGATAGATCCTGTGAGGGCTTTTTGGGTTGTGCCTTCGGACGCACCAGAGTCACAGGTTTGCCGTCGATGAGAAATCCGCGCTCGTGCATGGGAAATAGCCGCGACTTGCCGTGGCGGTCCTCCAGCCGGACGCACCAGCCGTCGAAAGTTTTCTCCAACCCGATAATCGCACCGACGAATCCGTCATAGGACGCCTCGACGACAACACCATTTTCTGCTGTCACCTCGCGTGCCGGCTGTGGGATACGACGGCGGTGGCCACGTGCGCCAGCGAACACGTCCTGATTGCGGTACGGGTCTTGAAAGCTCATGGGTACTGAGATTAACAGCATCGGTTACGGGACCAACGACACGCTGCACTAGGATGAGCTGCACTATGCAGCGCAGTGTTCTCGACCAGGTCTGGAGTCCAACTCAGCACATCGCCCTTTGGCTGGGCGCGTGGTTGTCGGGTTTGGAAAACTACGATCATCTCCTCGACGCGCTAGACTCGCTCGGCGGACCCACGTCAGTTCCGGGGACGTTCGTGCTTGCCGACGCCACGGTTCCGAATGTCATCGATTGCGACGCTGATCTCGATCGAAGCGACATGCTCCGCCTTCTTCGAGCGGTTACTGAAGCGGGAGATTGGCACAGTGACCACCGTCCCCTCGTCCGCCTCATTCTCTCCGGGCCCGGTGATGCACCTGCACTGCCTGCGGGAACCGACGCCGCTGAAGCTGCACGCGCAGCAGGCTCGGCCATTGTGATTGCGGATGCGGAGCCGGGCTGGAACCATGTGCTCATACCAGTGACAACGCCGGTGCCAGGCCTACCGCAGTGGCATTGGTACACACTGGAAGGCCACATTCCCGAGCCGGCCTATCTCTCCCCTGGCGAGGCGGATTTACAGCTGGCAGATGCGGCGCGGGTTGCGGCTGCCACGATTGCGGCGATGCCGCGTTCACCGCTGACGTCGTCAAGCAGTGGTGCCCCGAAAGTGGATCCCCGGCTGATGGTCGGCATGCTCGATGACCACCTGGACATGGCCTTTGTGCCGGATGATGTGCCGCGCCGTGCACTGGGAGTGCTCGCCAGAGCTGATCGGGTGTCGTCGATTCTGGCGGTGGCACAGGGCAGCGAGTCCGGGCACGGCAGCGCCGCGTTTGACGCGCAGCTCATCCCGCTGTGGCGAAAGATCCGGCAGGCGCGGATGAGCGCGGTGGAATACGCGATTCAGGAGTGGACCCGCTAGAGATTTGCCCTGCCCCGAGGCCCGATTGAAACCAAAGGAATCAGTGTGGGCGGCGCTTTGCCGGGGTACAACAGGATGCGGCGCAGGGGGCGCCGTTGCAGGCCGAGCCGAGTAGCGGTTCACTTCCCAGATGGCGGGGCTTGACATCTGCGATGCGCTCTTCGATGAGCTCCACGAGCATGTCAGTGAAAGTAGCCGTCGGACCAGGCGTTGCGACCCGCTCGATGACGATGTCGTGATGAGCCATTTCATCCTGAAGCTCAGCATCCAAATCCCAGGCGACCTCAACATGATCCGAGATGAAGCCAATCGGGCACACTATTGCGGATCGGAGGCCGTTGGCGACCTTCGCTTCAACGTGGTCGACGATGTCAGGCTCCAACCACGGCACGTGCTCCGGGCCAGAGCGGGACTGCCAGACGACGTCAAAGTCGGTGATACCCACTGCGTCGGCGACGAGCCGTGCTGCTTCGTTGACCTGGCGGGAGTAAAGATTTCCGCCGAGCTCTACCGGACCGGATGCCTTGTCCGCAGAGACCGGAATAGAGTGAGCGGTGAAAATAAGCCGGGTGTCCTCACGGCGGTCATCCGGTAGCTTGGCAAACGCCTCACGCACTGCGTCTGCATAGGCTTTTATAAAGAGCGGATGATCGTAGAAGCTCCGGATTTTCTCCATGTCAAAAGCACGGTCGCCCAGAGATTCGCGCATCCGAGCAATGTCTTCGTGATACTGGCGGCAGCCGGAGTAGCCGCCCCAGGCGCTAGTGGCGAAAACGAGCGCTCGCTTAACACCGTCATCAGCCATCTTTGCCGCGGTGTCTTCAGCCATCGGATGCCAATTGCGATTGCCGAAATAAACAGGCAAGTCATAGCCACGGCGAGTGAGCTCAGCCTTAAGGTTGGAGACAATTTCGCGGTTTAAATCGTTGAGCGGGGACTTACCGCCAAAGTGCGCGTAGTGTGCACCGACTTCGTCCAACCTCTCCGGCGGAATTCCGCGGCCGCGGGTGACATTCTCCAGGAAGGGACGCACATCGGCCATCTTTTCGGGACCGCCGAAAGACAACAGCAAAATAGCGTCAAAATTATCAGAAGACATAGCTAATCATGTTAGTAGCGCAGTCTGAGGACTCCATAAGACGACTGCTCAATGCCCCCGGCGTCTCCTGCCAATCGGGTTCCATACAAATCGCTTTACGACGGCACCCTAACCCAGCCCTACTGCGGAATTCGACGATTGGTCACAAGCAGTGAGCCCACGGTCACTAGCAGCATCGCGAAGGCTGCGATCAGATAGGGCCTCGGATTCTCGGCCCGCTTGAGTTCGTAACCGATGTCATCTTCCAGTGAGCCATAGGCATCGCGGAGCTGCTCGAGGGAACCAGCGCTGAAGAACTCACCTTTTGTTCGACGGGCGATCTCTCGCAGCGAATCGTCGTCGTTAGGCACTGGAATCAATTCGCCCTGAACCGTGATTGCGCCTTGCGCGGTACCGAACGAAATCGTGTTGACAGGCACCCCGGCCTTGGCGGCTTCGGCGGCGGCGGTATATGCGCCGCGGGGATCGTCGAGTTCTTGTGGGACGGTCTGTTTGCCGTCGGAAAGCAGCACGATTGTAGCTGGTGGGGCGCCTTCTCCCCCGCCCTGAACTGAGTCGCTGAACTGATTGATGGCATCCAGCGCGGCAGCGATAGCATCACCGGTCGCAGTCGCCTGATCTAACTCAGCAGCCTGGAGCGCTCGATTCACGGTGTCATGGTTGGTAGTCGGGCTGACAGCAGTGCGAGCACGACCAGAGAACGTCACCAGGCCGATATTGAGGTCGTCGGGAAGGTTCTCCACGAACTCTTGGCCGGCTTCTTTAGCTGCAGTGATGCGGTCTGGCGCAACATCTGTGGCCGACATGGACAGCGAAACGTCGACCACCAGCATAACCGTCGCTCGGTTGCGGGCGACTTTGGTCTCCGAAATCGGACCAGCCAATGAAATGATGACCAGAACAAGTGACAACAGCGCACTGATAGCTACGACATGGCGCAGGCGTGCCGACGACTTATTCCCCAGTGACCCAACGATGGTGAAGTTGCCAAAGGCAATGGCACGTTGCTTTCGCTGCTTAGTGCTGATCCAATAGGCCACGGCTGCCACGAGAGGCAGAGCGAGTGCGAGCAGCCACCCTGGGTGCGCAAAAGTTGAGTTTAGGAACGTCATCGCGGTATCAGTTTCCTCACATCCAGTCGCCTAAACAGTCGCGTATAAACCAGTGGCTATAGCCGGTTAGTCGGTGGCCCAAAAAAGATAGCACTAACAAGCGGTTACTCAGACGCTAATGTTGGCCAATTTGTCGAGCAAAATCCAGTACCCAATCGGAATCCGTACGCAAGGTAATAACGCGAGCACGGCATTTGCGCAGTTCATTGATTACACGCTCGTGGTGGGCACGAGCCTGAGCTGCATACTCGGCGCGGGTCTTGTCGTTGATGTTGAGTTCAATGGTCTCGCCGGTAGCTGAATCCGCCATGACCACCGGGCCTTCGCCGGGTAAGGCTTCATCGGCTGGATCTACCAGGCGAATCGCCATAATCTCTGTCGAGGCCGAGGCAACGCGCAGCGGGCGCGCCCAATCGAGTGATCCAAGGAAATCCGAGATGACAACCAACAGCCCAGCGCGCGGAGCCTGAGTCATTACTGTGTCAATATCCGCTGCGAGGTTATGCTCAGCAGTCGCGTCAGCCAACTGCTTGAGCAGCATCAAGCTGTGGGCACGGCCCTGGCCCGCGGGCACTGGAGTGCCACCGGCGATTAATCCAGTTCGGGACCCCGGGGCGTCGTTAAGCATAGTCACAGCGCCGGCAGCGGCGGTGAGCAGATGTCGTTTGGTGGTATCGGCCAATCCCGTGGACAGACGTGCGGCGGGTTCGGCGACAATCCAGCACTCCAGCTCACGCTCGGCCTCGGAGGTGCGAACATGCGGCACTCCAGTACGGGCTGTCACTGCCCAGTTCATCTGGCGAACATCATCGCCGATGACATATTCGCGGGAGCCAACCGGCTCAGAGCCATCTCCAGTAGCGGTGGAGAGAAAGCTGCCGCGCAAAAGTCCGTTGAGCTTACGCGTAACAGTTAGCTCTAAGTACGCCAGGACGCGTGCAAGATCGTCTTCACGAGCTGACATTAGGAGGCAGTGCCCTCATCGGAGCCAGTGCTCGCGCCTTGGGGAAGGCGCACGTGAGACAACACGATGTCAATAATCCGTTCGGGAGTAACGCCATCGGCCAGGCCCTCATAGGACAGGACCAAGCGATGACGCAGCACGTCGGGAAGCACGGAAACCACATCGTCCGGCACGACATAGTCGCGACCGGAAAACAGCGCGTGGGCGCGGGCAGCCGCGACAGCACCAAGAGTTGCACGCGGTGATGCGCCATAGGAAAGCCAGCGGTCGACATCCTTCAACTCCGCCCGCATCGGATTGCGGGTGAGTTCGATGACGGCCACGATGTAGTCAATCAGTGTGTGGTGGACAAAGACTTCGCGGGTAGCGCGCTGCAGTTCCCGAACACTCTCTGGGGTGAGAATCTGCTGCGCGACTGGAGGGGTGGCTCCCATGCGGTAGACAATCTCCCGCTCTTCCGCCGGAGTGGGGTAACCCACGAGGACCTTAAATAGGAAACGGTCCCGCTGGGCCTCCGGCAGTGGGTAGACACCCTGGTTTTCGATTGGGTTTTGCGTGGCCAGAACCAAAAACGGCTCCGGTACTGGCGTGGACTCCCCTGCGATGGACACCTGGTGCTCTGCCATGACTTCCAGCAGAGCCGACTGCACCTTCGCCGGTGCGCGGTTGATTTCATCAGCGAGCACGATATTTGACATGACCGGGCCGGGCTCGACAATGAACTCCGAGGTGTCCTGGCGGAAAATCCGGGTGCCGACAATATCTGATGGCACCAAATCCGGAGTGAACTGGATACGGGAGTAGGACCCACCCATCACTGTGGCAAAAGTAGACACTGCCAGAGTTTTCGCAACACCCGGAACACCTTCGAGCAGGACATGACCTCCTGCGAGCATCGCGATGAAGAGCTGCTTAATCAGGTGCTCCTGGCCAACCACAACCTTCCCCAGCTCCGCGTATGCGCGCTCGAGGTCCGTGTGGTCAGTGGGCGTTGGGTAGGTCACAGAGAAACCCTTCTTTAGGTCGGTTGCCCGACCTGTAGAACACGTCGTTAGAAACTAGACGAGGCGGACAACGTTCGGTGTCATTCCGTTATAACGGACTGGCGAAATCTTAACCACAGAACCGGACTGCGGTGCCTCAATCATCTTGCCATCGCCCAGGTAGATAGCGACGTGGCCATGACCATTCGGGCCCCAGAACAGCAGGTCACCACGCTTCATCTGAGATGCCGGGTAGTGCTTTCCGCGCTGGTACTGGTAGCCGGTGTAGTGAGGCAGGTCAATGCCGACAGCGGCGTAGGCGTACAGAGTCAGGCCCGAGCAGTCGAAACCAATCTTGTTGTAGTCGCCGTGGGAGTCAGCTACTCCGCCGTCACGGATGCCCTTGGTCGGGCCGTTGGCGTTGCCGCCGCCCCATGCGTATGGGACACCGAGCTGCCCCATCGCGCGTGCGATGACAGTCTCGACCTTCTGGCTGGAAGAACCCGAGGTGCTCTGACCAGTCTCTGGATTCGTCGGCGCCACAGTCTGCGCCGGGGTGCCGCTTGACGACGAGCTGTCGGTGCTAGAAGATTCCGAGGTCTCGGTGGACTCAGAGGAGTCCGAAGATTCGGTCGTCTCAGAGGAACTGGTGGAGCCAGTGGAGTCGGTCGAGCTGCTAGAACCAGTCGAGCCAGTGGAGCCCGTAGAACCAGTCGAGTCGGTAGAGTCAGTGGAACCAGTCGAGTCAGTTGAGCTAGTGGAACCAGTCGAGCCCGTAGAACCAGTGGTGCTAGAGCTTTCATCTGTGGACTCAGAAGAGGAATCCTCATCAGTCTGGTTCGACTGCGCCTCGGCGCGAGTCTTAGCTGCGGCTTCCTCAGCGGCCTTCTTGGCAGCGGCGTCTTCCGCTTCCTTGCGGGCCTGCTCGTTCTCGTAATTCTGGCGCTGGGAGTTCAGCTCGTTGACCGCGTTTCGGGCTGCATCCAAAGATGCCTTTGCGGCATCGCGATCGACCTGAGCCTGCTGGTAATCAGCTTGCTCCTTTTGAAGCTCCTCGTTTGCCTCGGAGTACGCGTTCTGAGCATCGGTGTTTCGCTGGTTTGCGGTGGCTTCCGCCTGCTGAGCCTCGTCACTCTTCTTGCGAAGCGTGGACTCCTGGTTAGCAGCCTCGGTTCGATTCTTATCCAGGGAGTCAACGGTCTGCTCTTGACGATCAGCTTCGCGACGCAAAGCGGACAGGCGGTTAATAGCCTCGGATGCATCTCGCGCACCTTCGAGAATCGAGCCGCTGGAACGTCCCTGGCGCATGATGGTGCGTGCTAGCTCGTCGAACTGCTTCTGGGCACTAGCGAGCTCAGCGCGGGAACGGTCGAGTTGGATCCGTGCCTCGTCGACCGCCTCGCGCGCACGGTTAGCGGCATCTCGAGCGTTCTCAAGGTCTACCATGGCCTTGTTGACATCCTCGCGGAGAGTGCCCATGCGTAGCTCGAGGTCAGATACCCGGCGCTCGCTGGAAGTTACCTCGGCGACCAGGGACTGCAAGTACGACTCGGCGTTAGAGGCCGCCTCGCGCGCTTGACGGATCTGGGCGTCGCTCGGATTTAGTGGTTGTGCAGCTGCGACCTGAGTGTTCGTCGCCAGAAGACCCGCCGTGATAATACCGGCAATTGGACGAGTCCAATATGATGCACGGACTTTGCGATTACTCGGCACCGCGTTACTCCTACATTTCTCCTATGGGTGCGTTCACGCCTCAGAATCGACACCAGCGACTTCCCCATCGTTGGATATCTTCCTGTTGTTGCCTCCAGGTCTTGAGTGGAACTTCGAAAAACGTCGAACCGAAACCAGAACCAAAAGCAACAGCGGCGCTCCCGCGAGTTTTTCATTGGTCAATACTGGACCCTTGAGTCCACTATTGGCATCACGAAGCACTTTACGGGTCAAAAAGCTCTAAAAAAACATAAGTAACAAAATTACCAACTGTCCCCCACTTTGTGACCGTTTCGTTATATGTCGTGGCCTGCGGTTATGGTGAGCCCTAGGTTTCTATGTGAATTATGTCACTATTAGATGACTTATCGGCGTGCCGGAGTGTCGTGGGCCTTTACCTGGGGTACCGGACATAAGAAAAGGTCAAGCTTTAATGCTTGACCTTTGTGAAAATCGTTGACACGGTTACGGTGGCTGCAACAGTGTTATCCAATTCAGATAGTGGCTGATTTCTCCACTGCTACCAGTTTTTGGGGCATTTGCCCTGTCTTTCGCCTGGGGGTGGAAAACCGGGGACGGTGAATGTATTCAGTGAGACCGTTAGCTTCAGCGTCCGTCGTAAAGCGAACTCTTAAGCGGTTGGGCGTGTGCGTAGCCAGTAGAACGTCAGTCCGACGAAGAGTGCGACGATAACGACGCCTGCGATGAGGCTGTAAAGAGTCCACGGAACGACGTAGTTAGTGAGCTCGTGCAAATAGGCATCGAGGCCCGCCGGATAGTCTCGTGGAGTCTCCATCATTGCGTGGTCGGCGCGTTCAATGGCTGCGCGGGGGAAATCGGCAGATGCGGTGGCCACATTGCCCGGTGTGCGCACGACAGTGGTGCCGCCGACTTGGTCCGCTACTTGGCGGGCAAAGGAAAAGATGTCGGTGTTCTTTTGTTCGGCGACGGGGTAAATCTTCTCGCTATCTAGGTAGATGATATTGAAATTGGGCACCCCCCGATTTGCTGCATCGTCGACAATTGGCTGGACCGCTTCTCGGAGCTGTGGGTTATTTGTCACGATGTTGTCGGTGCGTAGCTGAGCGACCACCTTCTCGACGGTTTCTTTCGCTGCCTGTGAATCTGCTGGCGTATGCATTAATTGCCTTCCGTATCGTGCTCCTGTTTTGCGTGAGAATGGTTTCCACGCGCCCCAATTTGGCGGAGATGCTGCTTCGTTTGTCCTATCTATAATGGCCTGCTCTGGATGTGAACGGGGGTAGCGTGACTCGGCGCGCCGCGAGCAATCTACATACAGAACGTTCGTACTGTTATTGTTGATGCAAGGACGGTAACGCTTCCTTAAAAACGTGTGTGTGGGCTCGTGTGCCCCGCGTCGTGATTATTGCTTTAATTGGTTGATAAGGGGCGGCGTGATCGCACCTATGCCTTGTGGAGAGCCGAAATTCGAGTGCCGGACTCTTCAGTTAAGGCGACAATTCACCCGAATAGAAATGGAGCTGACTGTGGCTGAAAGCAAGAACTCTTTCAACGCCCTGCGCAAGCTTGAGGTCGGAGACAAGTCTTATGACTACTTCGCTCTTGACGCCGTGCCGGGTATGGAGAAGCTGCCTTACTCGTTGAAGGTTCTCGGTGAGAACCTGCTGCGCAACGAAGATGGCGCCAACATCACTGAGGAGCACATCAAGGCTGTCGCCAACTGGGTTCCTTCGGCTGATCCGTCGATCGAGATTCAGTTCACCCCTGCTCGCGTTATTATGCAGGACTTCACCGGCGTCGCCTGTGTTGTTGACCTGGCTACCATGCGTGAGGCTGTTAAGACTCTCGGCGGCGACCCGGATCAGGTTAACCCGCTGAACCCGGCAGAGATGGTCATCGACCACTCGGTCATCATCGAGGCCTTCGGTAGCGAAGACGCTCTGGCTAAGAACGTCGAGATTGAGTACCAGCGCAATGATGAGCGCTACAAGTTCCTCCGTTGGGGTACTGGCGCATTCTCCAACTTCCGCGTTGTTCCTCCGGGAACCGGTATTGTCCACCAGGTCAACATCGAGTACCTGGCTCGCGTTGTCTTCGAGAACAACGGCCTGGCATACCCGGACACCTGTGTTGGTACTGACTCCCACACGACCATGCAGAACGGCCTGGGCATCCTGGGCTGGGGTGTCGGTGGTATTGAGGCTGAGGCCGCAATGCTTGGCCAGCCGATCTCCATGCTCATTCCGCGCGTCGTTGGCTTCAAGCTGACTGGCGACATTCAGCCGGGCGTTACCGCAACCGACGTTGTGCTCACCGTCACCGATATGCTGCGCCAGCACGGCGTCGTCGGCAAGTTCGTAGAGTTCTACGGCGCTGGCGTTTCCAAGCTGCCGCTGGCTAACCGTGCAACCATCGGTAACATGTCGCCGGAGTTCGGTTCCACCGCCGCAATCTTCCCGATCGACGATGAGACCGTCAAGTACCTGGCCCTGACCGGCCGTGACAAGGAGACCCTGGAGCGCGTCGAGGCTTACGCCAAGGCTCAGGGCATGTGGTTGGACGAGAACACTCCGGAGGCTGAGTACTCCGAGTACCTCGAGCTGGACTTGTCCACCGTCGTTCCGTCCATCGCTGGCCCGAAGCGCCCGCAGGACCGCATCGAGTTGGCTTCCGCCAAGGAGCAGTTCCGCAAGGACCTGCACAACTACTCCGACGGCGAGATCAAGGGCGCTGTCAAGGCTTCCGCACCGACCTCCGAGCTGGCTGCAGACTACAACGAGTCCCGCGAGGGCCACGGCGAGTCCGCCGCTAACGGCGCTGAAGGTCGCCCGAGCTCCCCGATTACCGTCACTTCCCCGAAGGGCGGCGAGTACACGCTCGACCACGGTATGGTCGCTATCGCTTCCATCACCTCTTGTACCAACACCTCCAACCCGTCGGTCATGATTGGTGCTGGTCTGTTGGCACGCAAGGCAGTCGAGAAGGGTCTGCAGGCTAAGCCGTGGGTCAAGACCATTTGTGCTCCGGGCTCCCAGGTTGTTAACGGCTACTTCAAGCGTGCTGACCTGTGGAAGGACCTCGAGGCTCTGGGCTTCTACCTGTCCGGCTTCGGTTGTGCAACCTGTATCGGTAACTCCGGTCCGCTGCCGGCTGAGATTTCCTCCGCCATCAACGAGGCCGACCTGGCTGCTACCGCGGTTCTGTCCGGTAACCGTAACTTCGAAGGCCGCATCTCCCCTGACGTGAAGATGAACTACTTGGCCTCCCCGATCCTGGTTATCGCTTACTCTATCGCCGGTACCATGGACTTCGACTTCGAAACTGACGCCCTGGGTCAGGACGCAGAGGGCAACGATGTCTTCCTACGCGACATTTGGCCGTCCACCGAAGAGATCGAAGCAACCATCGAGGCCTCCATCTCCTCCGAGCTGTACGACGAGGACTACAAGGATGTCTTCGCTGGTGACGAGCGCTGGCAGAACCTGCCGACCCCGGAGGGCAAGACCTTCGCTTGGGACGACAAGTCCTCCTACATCCGCAAGGCACCGTACTTCGACGAGATGGAAATGGAGCCGGCACCGGTTTCCGACATCAAGGGCGCTCGCGTCCTTGCTGCCCTGGGTGACTCGGTGACCACCGACCACATCTCCCCGGCTTCCTCCATTAAGCCGGGCACCCCGGCTGCTCAGTACCTCGACTCCATGGGCGTTGAGCGCAAGGACTACAACTCCCTGGGTTCCCGTCGTGGTAACCACGAGGTCATGGTGCGCGGCACCTTCGCTAACATCCGCCTGCAGAACCAGCTGCTTGACGGTGTTACCGGTGGCTACACCCGCGACTTCACCCAGGAGGGTGGCCCGCAGGCCTTCATCTACGACGCTGCCATGAACTACAAGGAGGCTGGCACTCCGCTGGTCGTCGTTGGTGGTAAGGAATACGGCACCGGTTCCTCCCGTGACTGGGCAGCTAAGGGCACCCTGCTGCTGGGCGTCAAGGCTGTTATCGCTGAGTCCTTCGAGCGTATCCACCGCTCGAACCTCATCGGCATGGGCGTTGTTCCGCTGCAGTTCCCGGAGGGTGAGTCCTGGAAGTCCCTGGGCATCGATGGCACTGAGACCTTCGACATCGCTGGTCTGGAGGAGCTGAACAACGGCTCCATCCCGAAGACCGTCAAGGTTACGGTTACCAAGGAAAACGGCGAGTCCTTCGACTTCGACGCTGTGGTCCGCATCGATACCCCTGGTGAGGCTGACTACTACCGCCACGGCGGTATTCTGCAGTACGTCCTGCGCAACATGATCAAGGGCAACTAGTTTCCCTTTGACTCGTGCGCGCTAGGGCTTGTTACAAGCAGCGCTTCTAGAGGCCGGTAGGTAGCGCTAGCCCGCGGATTCATACCCCACGGGCTAGCGCCCTGCCGGCCTCGGGTTTCTCTACCCCAACCAAAATGAGGCTTGGGAAGTATAGGAATGGCGCTGCCACGTCATGCAGTGAAACATGTCCCTGGGCGTCGCCGGCAAGAAAAGAGTTTCCTTATGCCAAAAGTGAGTAACCAGGATTTAGCTCAACGGCGGCACGAAATTCTCGACGGCGCTCGGCAGTGCTTTGCAGAATTCGGCTACGACGGCGCAACGGTCTCTCGTCTGGAGTCCGCTACCGGTAAGTCTCGCGGTGCTATTTTCCATCACTTCGGATCCAAAGAAGGTCTGTTCTTAGCATTGGCCGAAGAAGATGCCGCAAATATGGCGGAAGTCGCGGAGGCTTCCGGCTTAGTGGAAGTAATGCGTGACATCGTGGCGAACCCAGACAAGCATGGCTGGCTGGGAACTCGCCTTGAGATTGCCCGTCGCCTTCGCAGCGATCCGGAGTTTAAGGGCCAATGGTTGGGCCATCAGGATCAATTGGATGACGCTGTTGCCCACCGATTGACCCAGACATCCTCATCCGGCTCCCTACGGTCGGATTATTCGGTTCGCACGATGCAGCTTTTTCTCGAGCTGATGCTCGATGGCATCATCGTTCGTCTGGCATCTGGTCGCACTGTCGACGAATTGGATTCCGTGCTTGATTTAGTTGAAGACAGCTTACGGCGCAAGGACTAGCCACTCAGGCTAGGCCTGATAGCGTTACGTACCACCCGCTCCCCTAATACGGGAGCGGGTTTCGGCTTTCTGCCGTGCATTTACCCCGTTTGACCGGTGAAGATGCATAGATTTCACTCAATATGGACTAAGCTGTCTATTTATGAGTGTGGGTAAGTTTTTGTTGGTGGCGCTCCGCCCCGCAGATGGTGCGGGGCAAGCCGAGTACCAGGACTTTCTGGATTCCACCGGGCTTGAGCCCAGCCAGTTGGATCTGTTTACCATCGACGCTGTCGGCGCTAAGTTGCCCGACCTGACCTCCTATGACGGCGTATTTGTCGGAGGCAGCCCATTTAACATCACCGACCTTGAGCATTCGGGTTTGCAGAAGTATTCGCACGATGTGCTTTACGACGTACTTAGGAGTCCTGTCCCCGCACTGCTTATCTGCTACGGCGCTAGCTACACAGCCTTTACTTCGGGTGGTTTGGTTAACCTGCGCCACGGCGAAGTAGCGGGTTCTACCCGGGTAGAGCTCACCGAAGCCGCCACTCAAGATCCAATAGCTTCGGTGTTGCCTCCGGTTTTTTATGCGTTGACTGGCCACAAGGAATCCGTTGCGGAACTTCCCAATCACGCAACTTTGCTTGCCACAGGTCCAACCTGTCCGGTGCAGATGTACTCGATCGGATCGAATAACTGGGTTACCCAATTTCATCCGGAGATGAATGCTAACGGACTGCTCCGCAGAATGTCTTTCTACACCGACGTCGGTTACTTTGACCCGTTGGAAGTCGACGCGATTCGACTAAAGGTATCTGATGTGGACCTCCAGGCCGTCTCGTCAATCATCCCCCGATTTATGCACGTATGTACGCATGCAGCCAATCCGAGCCTGCTAGTGGTGCAGTAGTCTCCGTCCCCCTCTAGCTCCCTTTTTCACGAAATTTGTTCCCGCAAATGTCTACCTCCGCCAAGCCCTTCCTCTTGCTTTCCACACGCGGCGAAGATGCCGCAGCTCACGCTGAACATCTCTCATTTGCCAGGAGGTGTGCATTGGCGCCGGCAAAGTTGCATCAAATTCGCCTGGAACAGTCTCGTCCGGGGAATCTGAATCTAGATAACTACTCGGGCGTAATCGTTGGCGGAGGACCCTTTAACGCCTCTGATGACGATAAGAGCTATCTACAGAAGGAAGTCGAGACCTGGTTCGAGGATTTGTTGGCAGAAGTGCTCGAACGAGACTTCCCCTTCTTCGGAGCTTGTTATGGCGTCGGCCTGCTCGGTACTGCTGGCCATGGCCGTGTCTCCCGCAAGCACGGGGAGCAGGCAGCTGTAATCGAAGTAGCTGCAACTCCAGATGGCGAATCAGATCCAATTCTTGATGGTTTACCGGCCCACTTTCACGCCATCGTCGGCCACAAGGAGGCCATCGAAGAACTGCCTGGCGACGCTACGTTGTTGGCAACTGGTAAGGACTGCCCCGTACAGATGTTTCGGTTGGGCCGCAATGCATATGCGACGCAGTTTCACCCGGAATTAGATGCCAACACATTTGCCCAGCGTCTCCAGATTTACGCAAATGAGGGCTACTATTTACCAGGAACAGATCTTAAAGCGGTGTCGGCCGCGCGACAGTTGGATGTTGCTCGAAGTGGGCGTATTCTTCAGAATTTCGCTCGGCTCCATACCGCATGTAGAGACTAATTAGTTTTATCTAGTGGCAATAAGCAAAAGGAATGTGATTGTCGCATGGAGAGGTGGAATCCCGATTCGGCACTTGCCGGACAGTCACCATCAATTGAAATGTCTGTGCTGCGATCCGGCGCGATTATTATTGCCGTCACCGGCTTTTTGTGGCAGGTTGAATCGGCTGTTCGTTCTGTCCCCTTTGAAAACTTTCTGAGCCACTGGTTCCCTTTTGCATCACTGCTCATATTCATTCTCAGCGATATGTTGCTGATTTGGGCTGTGATTAATAATACGCGGCGAGGCCTTATTACCGCACTGCGTGTGCCGATGTACATCATGTTGGTTTTCCTGATGTTGGTTTCAACCTATTGGGATCTCCCTCATAACCTCGTTGGAAATGCGCTCTGGTATAGCCCATTTTCAGGTTTAGCCCTCGCTGCATTTGCTCTGACAGTGCCACTCCACATCAGTTTGTCCGTGATGGTATTTGTTCCCGGACTTATTGCGGTCATTAATTCGTGGTTGCTGGGACACACTTTTTGGCTCGACATGTTGTCGGATGTTGGTTTCAATCTCATCAACACTTTTCCATTTGTGATTATTGCAGGCTCTGCACAACCCGTCGCAAGGCTTATTGACTTCACCTACGAGAACTCTCGGAAGGTCAATGAGAGAGCGGAGCGTATGCGTGTCCGCGGCGAGGCGATGAGCAGCTTCAACGCCTATGTCCATGACTATGTATTGGCCGCACTGTCTGCAATCGGTAAGGGCTCTAAGATTGACTTCTCGCTAGACGAGCAGACTGGGCTGTTTTTCTCGCCTCGGCAAACAGTAAGCGGTAGAACTTTTGCTGAGGCTGTACGGGCGCAATTGATGTCGGTGAGCCCCGACATTTCGGTAACGCTAGACACCAGCGAAGAAGGCGGTCCAGTTCGGCTGCCAGGAGAAGTTGCTAACACGTTCCTATTAGCCGCAACCGAGGTGGCAAATAATGCCAAGCGTCACGCAGGTGCCGCAGCGGAAAAGAAATGCCACATTCGTGTTGCCTCGGGAGAGGTGTCCATTGATTTTCGTGACGATGGCACCGGGTTCGACCCCGAGGGAATTGACCCGCATCGTGCAGGTATCCGGTTGAGCGTTAAAGGGCGAATGGAGGCCCTTCGCGGTGGAGATGCTCTCGTTAACTCAAAGCCTGGGAAAGGTACTCAGGTTATTCTCAAATGGCACGGTAATACCTCTCCTGTGGAAGAGGAAGATGTAGTCGATTCCTCCGCTCACACGACATCGCTGTATGACCTCATGGGAATGTCAATTGTTTTTTCCTGGCAGTTCTACGGCGCGATCGTCGGCGTGTTGTTCATGGTTCTAGTCAGTAATGGACAATTATTTACCGCGGCCGGGCAAATCAGTCTGGCATTAGCGATCGGCCTTCTCGGGCTGATTATGTATGGCCGCCATTCACAATTGCCGTTAGCCCGTGCAATCGTAACTGGTGTCGCGATCGTTGTATTAGCTGTGGTGGGGCTCTACCAGCCCATTCCAAATAATTTGGAATGGTCGTATTTCTGGCACTTTAGCTTAATTTCTTTTGCATCTGCATTGCTCGCCATCCGCGGCCGCCCCTGGGTTGCGCTGAATTCAGTGCTCGGTGGCGCGATCATGGTGGAGCTTCTCAAGTTCTTCCCCTTTGCCCCCTCGGATACGACCCACATCAGTATCTCTGGAGTTGACCTGTTAGTTCGCTCCGTGATGTTGGTCGCGGGAATTTTGACGTCCATCATGGTCCGCTTTTTTATGCGCACCGTTCCGCAGTCTATTCAGGATTATAATCGTGCGCTGTACGCTGCCGGGGCCGCAAAAGAGTACGAAATTAGCAGCCAGAGTAACTACGAATGGCTGCAGCGCCGGGTCGGCCCCATTTTTAGCGCCGCTGCAGTTTTGGAAGAACCGACCCCGCGACTGCAGTTGCGTGCGCGGCTTACAGAGCAGCTTCTCCGAGACGTCCTACGTTCGCCGCATCTAAATGTTGGGTCCCTTCACCAAGCTGTTTGGGATGCCCGCGCAAGAGGTGTTCATGTCCGGCTCCTCGATGACCGCAATCACACGCAGGCCGTTTCCGATAGCACCGATGTGCGCCGTATTCCGCTTGTCGACGACGATTCCGCGGTGGCCAAGTTGATGCCGAACTTCCTCGAAGCAATCGATAACGCCGAAGAAGGATCGGTAACAATTCGCCTATTGCCCCCGGGCAGACGTGCATTTGCATCTATTTCTGATGACAATGGAGTGCAAAGGTTTGATGAAGCCGGTGAGAGGATAGTGATGTCACGTGACTAGGGAGAATATTGCGGGAATGAGCAATGCTTCCATCGACGTCTCGGCTGCAATTGACTCCGACAACATCGGAGATTACAGCGTGCAGTCGGATCGTTTGCTTCGCGTTGCTGCGATTGATGATCATGCCTTGACTCTGCAGGGGCTCGAAACCCTGCTTTCTGCAGAGCCAGACTTTGAGCTCGTCGGCTGTTATCAAACTGTGCCGGAGCTACTGGCCGATGTGGGCACCGATGACCGCCTGGATGTGGTCGTGCTGGATCTACGGCTGGCGGATAATTCAGATCCAGCGCAGAACGTTCTGTCGCTGGAATTGGTTACCGATCACGTGCTCATCCTCTCGTCAGCTGAAAGCCCATACCTTGTCCGAAAGGCAGTGCGTACCGGAGTGATGGGGGTTGTGCAAAAATCGGAAACCCCGGAGACAATCGTGTCTGCAGTACGGCTGGCGGCACTTGGCAAGGGTGCGCTGACTACAGAATGGGCATCGGTAGTTGACTCTGATCCCCTGCTCGACTCTGTCGATTTGTCAGAACGCCAGCGTGAGGTACTGGAGCTTTACGCCTCCGGTGAGTCGACGAAGCGAGTCGCGTCGATGACAGGGCTGACACCGAACACCGTGTTGGACTACTTGGGTCGTATTCGAGCCAAGTATGCGGCAGCTGGCCGGGCCGAGAACAGCCTTAACAAGTCGGAGATGTATAGGCTCGCTCAGCAGGACGGTTACCTGCCAGGGCCAATGGATCCGTCTTAAGCCAGCTCGACGATTTCCATGTAGTCGTCGCTCCAGAGGTCTTCGGTGCCGTCGGGAAGCACGATGACGCGCTCGGGCTCTAGCGCCTTGACCGCACCTGGATCGTGGGTAACCAGAACGACGGCCCCGGTGTAAGTGCGAAGTGCATCGAGAACCTGTTCGCGGGACTGCGGGTCGAGGTTGTTAGTGGGCTCGTCGAGAAGCAGGACGTTTGCGCGGGAGCTAACCAGCGTCGCCAGCGCCAGACGTGTCTTCTCACCACCGGAGAGGGTTCCCGCTGGCTGCTGCAGCTTGTCGCCGGAGAACATAAAGGCACCGAGCAGGCTCCGCAGTTCCGGCTCGTTGACGTCAGGGCAGGCGTAGACCGTGTTTTCCCAGACAGTCTTGTCCGGGTCAATCGTGTCATGCTCCTGGGCGAAGTAGCCGATGCGCAGGCCGTGGCCGGAGACAATGCCGCCTTCGCCATCGGTGCGCTCCACACCGGCGAGTAGCTTCAGCAGCGTCGTCTTACCAGCGCCATTGAAGCCGAGGACAACCACGCGGGACCCCTTGTCAATCGCAAGATCCACACCGGCGAAGACTTCCAACGAACCATACATCTTGGTCAGTCCCGTGGCGTTGAGCGGAGTCTTGCCACAGGGCGCCGGTTCTGGGAAGGAAATATGAGCGACCTTATCCTCGACACGGACCTCGTCGAGACTGTCCATCATGCGCTCAGCACGAGCCACCATCTGCTTGGCCGCACGGGCCTTCGTCGCCTTCGCGCCTAGCTTCTCGGCCTGCTTGCGCAGTGCGCTGGCCTTCTTCTCCGCGTTGGCGAACTCACGGCGACGTCGAGCCTCATCGGTCGCGCGTGCCGACAGGTAGTTCTTCCAGCCCATGTTGTACACATCAGCTTCGGCGCGCACCGCATCGAGGAACCAGACTTTGTTACACACGGCCTCGAGCAGCTCGACATCGTGCGAAATCATAATCAAGCCGCCCTCATGCTTACTGAGGAATTCGCGCAGCCAGGTAATCGAATCCGCATCGAGGTGGTTCGTCGGCTCGTCGAGAAGCAGCGTCGTGGCGGACTTGCCCGAGCCTTCGGTAGCGGCGAAGAGAATCTGAGCAAGCTCGACGCGGCGGCGCTGACCACCCGAAAGCGTCTTCAGCGGCTGGTCGAGTACGCGCTCCGGCAACCCCAGCGCGTCGCAAATGCGGGCTGCCTCGGCGTTCGCCTCGTAGCCGCCGAGGTCGTGGTAGCGCTCCTCGAGACGCGAAAACTTCCGAATCGCCGCATCGCGTTTCGTGTCAGTGGTCGCGGTCTCCATGATCTCCTGTTGGCGATCCATGCTGCGGCGGATTTGGTCAAGACCTCGCGCCGACAGCACACGGTCGCGGGCGGAGATGTCGATGTTGCCCTCGCGCGAGTCCTGTGGCAGGTAACCAATCGAGCCAGAGCGCACTACTGAACCGCCATAGGGTTCAGTTTCACCGGAGAGAATACGCATAGTCGTCGTTTTGCCAGCACCATTTCGCCCGACGAGTCCAATCCGGTCTCCCGGCTGGACGCGCAGCTGCTCACCCGGAGCAGTGAGCAGGGTACGGGCGCCGACTCGGACTTCAAGGTCATGGGTCACAATCACGAACGAGTAGCCTACCAGTTATGACTTCATTTCCCGTGACCGCCTCCGTCGTCGGCCTCGGGCCCGCCGGAAGAATCGCCGCCCACCGTGCATCCGCTCGCGGCTGGGATGTCACCGCTTATGACCCAGCCGGTGGCACACTGCCCTCGACGATTGGTCTCTGGTGCGACCAACTCCCCGACTGGTTGCCCAGCGACTTCCTCGCCGCCACTTTTCAACCCAGCGTCATTCTTGCCGACGGCACCGAACGTCAGCTTGCCCGCAACTACGGCGTTGTTAACAAGGACTGCCTGCAAGAACTTGGCGGTTTCCACATCGAACGCCGCGCACTCACCGATTCCGAAACCACGGGTACTGACATCACAATTGTCACCACCGGGCGCACGCACGCCGCAGTCGGGCGAGGTGGGCAGGTACGGCAGCTCGCCATCGGGCACATCTTTTCGCTTGACGACGTCCCCAGCGCCCACCGCCGCGCAGTCCTCATGGACTTCACTCCGGCCGAACCGGTTGACCCAGCGGCAGAGCCGGCTAGTTTCTCCTATCGCATTTTCTTGGATGACAGGACCTTCCTCATTGAAGAGACCATTCTCGCTACTCCGACTCCTATGGTTGACGGGTATCGTGGCGAAGCCGGTGCTGCAGTCCGGATCGGCGGTGAGGCCGATGACTCCGCACTTTTAGCGCTGTTGCGTAGACGCCAAAGTGCACGGTTGAAGTCCCTGGGGCTTTCGGAAGATCTGGCCATCGATGAAGAAGTGGTGTCCTTTCCCCTACTGGCAAACTTTCCCTCTCGCCGCGGTAACTTCTGGCACAGTGGACCATCCATGGGCACCCTCTTCGGCTTTGCTGGTGGTTGGATGCATCCTGCCACTGGTTACTCGGTGGGTTCGGTTATCGAAGATGTCGACCGCTTCTTGGCCGATATGGAAAAGAAGGGAAGCCGGACGCTGGGGACGTCGTTAAGCATGCGATTGCAGCGATGGCTACGCGAACGTGGGCTCGCGGCGTTGCTGGGGTTCGATGCACGACAGACGGGTGCGTTTTTTCGGGCGTTCTTTTCGTTGCCGGAAAAGGACGTGTTTGCCTATTTGATAGGGACATCCCCACTGACGACGCTTCGCGCTATGGCGAAAGTGGCCGTGCCTTTGCTGAAAATGAGTCCGCGTACGTGCGGAAAGCTCATCGCAGGGTTTGTGTGGGGACCTGGGAGATGGAGATCTCGTTGACCGGGAGCATATACATCAGCCGATTTGTGGGGTGATACCAACAATTAAAGCGGTGTGGTTTTTGCATTCACCGGAGTACAAACGCTTATGATAAATGAATGACTTCGACGCAATCTGAGGAGACTTCCTCACAAAACCATAAGCTTCAGCGCAGGCTGAGAGCTCGCCACCTGAACATGATTGCCATTGGTGGTGCCATTGGTACGGGCCTGTTTGTTGCCTCCGGTGCGACCATTTCGCAGGCCGGTCCAGGCGGTGCGCTTATCGCTTACGCTCTTATCGGCATCATGGTGTGGCTGGTTATGCAGTCTCTCGGCGAGATGGCCGCTTACCTGCCGGTGCCCGGTTCCTTCCAGGAGTACGGTCGCCGATACGTCTCAGAATCCTTCGGCTTTGCCATGGGCTGGAACTACTGGTTTAACTGGGCGATTACTGTGGCCGCAGAGCTCGTCGCTGCTGCGCTGGTGATGCGCTATTGGTTCCCGGATGTGCCTTCAATCATCTGGTCCGCGCTCTTCCTCGCGATTCTATTCGGGCTGAACGCCCTGTCCGCACGTGCATTCGGCGAGGGTGAGTTCTGGTTTGCGACCATCAAGGTCATTACCGTCATCGTCTTCCTCGTTCTTGGTGTCGGCATGATTTTCGGTATCTTGGGCGGCTCCTCCCCCGGCTTCGAAAACTGGACCACGGGCGACGCCCCATTCGTCAATGGCGGAATGGGACTGTTGGCTGTCTTCGTTGTAGCTGGATACTCCTTCCAGGGCACCGAGATGGTTGGCGTAGCAGCAGGTGAGGCTGAAGATCCTGAGCGTACGATTCCCCGCGCGATTCGCACTATCTTCTGGCGTATCCTGCTGTTCTACATCGGTGCCATCGCTGTTATTGGTTTCCTTATTGCGTACACGGACCCGAATCTTCTGAATGCCGCCGAGGACAATATTTCCATTTCACCGTTCACCCTGGTCTTTGAACGCGCAGGTATCGCGATTGCCGCTGGCCTGATGAACGCCGTTATTCTGACTTCGGTGTTGTCCGCGGGTAACTCCGGTATGTATGTGTCCACTCGTATGCTGTTTTCCCTGGCCCGTCAGGGACACGCTCCGCGTTACTTTGGCAAGCTTTCTGGGCATGGCGTTCCGCTGCGCGCTCTGATTGCCACCGCTGTCATCGGTATGGCTGGCTTCATTACCTCATTGGTAGGCGATGGTGTGGCGTACACCTTCTTGCTGACGCTGTCTGCGCTCGCGGGCTTTATCACCTGGTTTGGTATCTCTTTCAGCCACTACCGCTTCCGCAAGTGTCTGAAGGCCCAGAATATCCCGTTGGATTCGCTTCCCTACAAGGCGAACTTTTTCCCCGCCGGTGCTGTGCTGGCACTGATTATGTGCTTCTTTGTGGTGGCCGGACAGGCACTTGATCCGATTCGCACTGGCGAGAATATCTTCGCTATCCTCACTCCGTACCTGGGTATCCCGGTCTTCGTCCTGCTGTGGTTTATCCATAAGAAGGTCACGGGCTCCAAGCTCGTTGACCCGGCCACCGCAGACATGACTCGCGAATAGCTGCGAAGAGCTGTGAATAGATGCGAGTAGCTATGCATCTCGCATCTAACTCTCACAACTTGGATTAGCAGTCGAAGACAATAGCGACCCCGCTTGGCACTTTTCAGTGCCAGGTGGGGTCGTTTTTAACTCCGAGTCGGACAGCTTGAAAAAATTGCGGGGATGCTCGTGTGAATACGGGCTGCAGATGTGAAACTGTGCAAGTTTATGACGCTTTCAGGCCATTTTTTGAGCCATTTTTGACATAAATGCAGTCAGTAACTCGCATCGCCCTACCGATCCCGGCCATAAACGCAGTCAGCAACTCAAAAACAAACGAAAAAGTGCCTAGCTGAACGAGCCAGGAGCTCGTCGCCAAGCACTTTTAACGTAGCGGTTCCCTAATCACCGCTGTCACTGATCATCTAGACCGAGAAACCGAGAGCGCGCATCTGCTCGCGGCCGTCCTCAGTGATCATGTGAGGGCCCCATGCCGGGGACCAGACCCAGTTGAGGCGGAAGTCGCGGATACCCTCGACCTTCATAACCTCGGAGGCAGTCTGGTCGGTGAGCATATCAGTCAGCGGGCAGGCCGGGGACGTGAGTGTCATGAAGATAGCGGCAATGTCGCCTTCTTCAATCCAGATGTCATATACCAGGCCCAGGTCCACGACGTTGACTCCGAGTTCCGGGTCAACAACCTCGTACATTGCCTCTTCAACCTGGATGGCCAGCTTGTTATCGGCTTCGGTCTGCTCCGGTGCCGGCGGGACGGTGATGGACTCGTACGCA
Organism: Corynebacterium sp. MSK035; assembly: GCF_030232615.1. Lineage (NCBI taxonomy): Bacteria > Bacillati > Actinomycetota > Actinomycetes > Mycobacteriales > Corynebacteriaceae > Corynebacterium > Corynebacterium sp. MSK035. The sequence continues at coordinate 16,068 of NZ_JASPJP010000010.1, read as the reverse complement.
TCCCCCTCATCAGTCGGAGCACCAGTGGTCATGGTGTCCTCGTCGACAGCATCAGGCTGTGCGGGCGAGGTGGCGTCATTAGCGATTGGTTCAGTCATGGCGATGGCCTTCCTCGTCATCGGTAACGGTTACAGTCGCGGTACCAACGCCGTTGCCTTCAGCGGCGTTGGCCAGAGCCTCAGCGGTCGCGGCCTGGAAAGCCTTCCAACCGAGAAGAGCGCACTTCACGCGGGCGGGGTACTTAGAAACACCAGCGAAGGCAATCCCATCGCCGATAAGGTCCTCATCGCCCTCAATCTTGCCTCGGGACGTTACCATCTTCTCGAACTCGGCAAGCTTGGCCATGGCCTCGTCGACAGTCTTGCCGACAATCTCCTCAGCCATAACTGAGGTAGAGGCTTGCGAGATAGAACAGCCCACGGCGTCATAGGAGACGTCATTGACGACAGTGAGGTCGTCGTTCAGAGTGACGCGAAGCGTGAGTTCATCGCCACACGACGGGTTGACGTGATGAACTTCCGTATTGAAAGGCTCCCGCAAACCCGCATGCTGCGGATGCTTGTAGTGATCCAGGATAACTTCCTGGTACATCTGCTCGAGCTTCATGTCCTTCTCCTTTCTTAAAGTTACGGGGTGACACCGAAGAACTTCTGTGCATGGCGCACTGCGTCGGCAAGCGCCTGAACGTCCTCTTCCGTGTTGTAGATGTAGAAGGATGCCCGGGCGGTCGACTGGGCGTTGAGGATTTGGTGAATTGGCCACGCGCAATGGTGACCGACGCGGATGCACACGCCTTGGTCGTCTAAAACCTGGCCAAGATCGTGCGGGTGAATGCCCTCGACCTTGAAGGAGACTGCAGAGCCACGCTGTTCTGGAGTAGTCGGACCGATGATGGTCACGCCATCAATTTCCTGCAGCTTCTCCAGTGCGAGCGCGGTCAGGTGGTGCTCATGAGCAGCTACCTTATCCATACCGATGGCATCCAGGTACTTCACCGCAGCCCCCAGGCCGACGACCTGGGAGGTCATCATGGTACCCGCCTCGAAGCGCTGCGGAGGCGCCGCGAAGGTGGTCTTCTCCATGGTGACGACCTCAATCATCGAGCCACCAGTGAGGAACGGCGGCAGTGCCTCGAGCAGTTCCCGGCGACCGTAGAGCGCGCCGACCCCGTTGGGGCCGAGCATCTTGTGGCCGGAGAACGCCAGGAAGTCCACATCGAGCTCCTTGACGTCGACAGGCATATGCGGCACCGACTGGCAGGCATCGAGGACTACCAGCGCTCCGACCTCGCGAGCACGGCGCACCATTTCCTTCACATCGGTTACTGCACCGGTGACGTTTGACTGATGGGTAAAGGCCACAACTTTGGTCTTCTCGCTGAGCTCCAGCGAGTCCATATCAATGCGGCCGTCTTCAGTCACGCCATACCAACGCAGTGTCGCACCAGTGCGGCGAGCCAGCTCCTGCCACGGCACCAAGTTCGCGTGATGCTCCAGCTCAGTGACGACAATCTCGTCACCCTCGCCGACCTGGTACTGACCTGCGCGGTCGTCGCCAAGCACGAATGCCACTGTGTTCAACGCTTCGGTGGCGTTCTTGGTGAAGACCAGCTCGTCATAGTCGGCGCCGATGAAGCCTGCAATGGCTTCGCGGGCATCTTCGTAGGCGTCCGTGGCCTCCTCAGCAATCTCGTAGGCACCGCGGTGCACCGGTGCATTGTGGTGGGTTAGGAACTCCACCTCAGCATCGATGACTTGCTTGGGGCGCTGCGAGGTCGCTCCGGAGTCCAGGTAGACCAGCCGCTTTCCGTCACGGACAGTGCGCGACAGAATCGGAAAGTCCTCGCGGAGTGATGGGCTGAGTAGTTCGGCGTTAGGCATTGATGTACTTCTCGTAGCCGTGCTCTTCCAGCTCGTCTGCAAGCTCCGGGCCACCGGAGGTGATGAAGCGACCATCGTGGAAGACGTGGACGAAGTCCGGCTTCACGTAGTTCAGGATGCGCTGGTAGTGAGTAATGATCAGAATGCCGCCGTCGTTTTCGTCCTGGTAGCGGTTAATGCCGTCAGAGACAACGCGCAGAGCGTCGACGTCCAGGCCGGAGTCGGTCTCGTCCAGGATGGCGAACTTCGGCTTCAGCAGGTCGAGCTGCAGAATCTCGTGACGCTTCTTCTCGCCACCGGAGAAGCCCTCGTTGACGGAGCGCTCGGAGAACGACGAATCGATCTCCAGGTCAGCCATTGCCTCACGGACCTCCTTGACCCAGTGGCGCAGCTTCGGAGCCTCGCCGCGGACAGCGGTTGCTGCAGAGCGCAGGAAGTTGGACATGGACACGCCGGTGACCTCGACCGGGTACTGCATTGCCAGGAAGAGGCCAGCGCGAGCGCGCTCGTCGACGCTCATCTCCAGCACGTTTTCGCCGTCGAGGAGAATCTCGCCCTCGGTGACTTCGTAACGCGGGTGACCTGCGATGGTGTAGCTCAGGGTGGATTTACCAGAGCCGTTCGGCCCCATCACAGCGTGGGTTTCGCCGGAGTTGATCGTCAGGTTGACGCCCTTCAAAATCTCCTTGGGCTCGGCGGACTCGTCGGTCGGCAGCACCTGCGCGTGGAGGTTACGGATTTCCAAAGTGCTCATAGTGAAATCTTTTCCTTTAATCGGTGTAAGTGGCCTGTCCCCCGGCACTTCCGGGGTGACAGGACGGAAAGGGTGAGAAAGAAGATAAGCGGTTAGAAGCCAGCGGTGTTGAGCTCTTCGTCAACGAGCTTTTCAAGCTTCTCGCGAACGGACTCGACCGGAATCAGGTTGATGACCTCGCTGAAGAAGCCGCGAACCACCAGACGGCGAGCTGCCAGCTCCGGAATACCACGCGAGAGCAGGTAGAAGAGCTGTTCCTCGTCGAAGCGGCCAACGGTGGCAGCGTGCCCAGCACCAGCGATTTCGCCGGTTTCAATTTCCAGGTTCGGAACTGCGTCGGCACGCGCGCCCTCGGTGAGCAGCAGGTTGCGGTTGAGCTCGTAGGTGTCGGTGCCCGTAGCTTCTGCACGAATGAGCACGTCTCCCACCCACGCGGTGCGGGCCTCACGATGAGCGACATTCGGCTCGCCCTGCAGCGCGCCCTTGTACATCACGTTGGAGCGGCAGTTCGGCACAGCGTGGTCGACCAGCATGCGGTTTTCAAAGTACTGACCGGCATCGGCGAAGTACACGCCCAGCAGATCGACGTCGCCGCCGGGTGCCGTGAAAGCAACGCGCGGAACGATACGGACAACCTCGCCGCCAAACGTTGCGACAGTGTGGCGCAGCGTAGCATCCCGGCCGACACGAACATGGTGCGCCGAACCATGAACGGCATCTTCGTTCCAGTTCACCATGGTCACGACGCCCAGCTTGGCGCCGTCGCCGATTACGAACTCGATGTTGTCCGCGAACGTGCCACCGCCTCGGTAGTTAATGACGCAGACGGCCTCGGCGTGAGACTGCACGTCAATGACGATATGGCCGTAGGACACGTTGTCCTCGCCCGGACCGTCGATGTCGATGACGACAGGCTCCTTGGACACCGAGTTCTTCGCGAAGGTCACGATGTGCGCATCGTCGAAGTTGGAGTACGCCTGTGCTGCCACGCGGTCCGTTGGGGCGCCGGCGCGACCAAGGCGCTCGTCGTCACGCTTGACGACGTCCACAGCGACGCCATCCTGACCAGCAGTCTCGACCGAAATTGAGGCTGCAACCGGCTCTGCTGCGGTGCCGTTGTGGAGACCGCGGAGCTTACGCAGCGGCGTGAACTTCCACTCTTCATCCTTGCCATGTGGCACGGCGAAGTCCTCCACGTTGAAGGATGAGAAAACGTCGCCCTTGTTCGCCAGCACGCGGCGGCTATGAGCAGCCTGGTTTTCGTTGTTAATCGTCGTAGTCATTGGTATTAACCGACCGAACCTTCCATCTGCAGTTCAATGAGGCGGTTGAGCTCGAGGGCGTATTCCATCGGGAGCTCCTTGGCGATGGGCTCGACAAAGCCGCGCACGACCATGGCCATTGCATCTTCTTCCTCGATGCCGCGGCTCATCAGGTAGAAAAGCTGATCGTCAGAGACCTTGGAAACCGTTGCCTCGTGGCCGAGGGTGACGTCGTCCTCGCGGACATCCACGTATGGGTACGTGTCCGAACGTGAAATCGTGTCCACCAGGAGTGCGTCACACTCGACGTTGGAGTGCGAGTGCTTGGCACCCTTGTTGACCTGCACCAGACCGCGGTAGGCAGCGCGTCCACCGTTGCGGGCCACGGACTTGGACACGATGTTGGAGCTCGTGTGCGGAGCCATGTGCACCATCTTGGCGCCGGTGTCCTGGAACTGGCCCTCGCCAGCCATAGCCACGGACAGCACCTCGCCCTTGGCATGCGGACCGGTCATCCACACTGCCGGGTACTTCATGGTGACCTTGGAACCGATGTTGCCGTCAATCCACTCCATGGTTGCGCCCTCTTCGCACTTGGTGCGCTTGGTAACCAGGTTGTAGACGTTGTTCGACCAGTTCTGGATCGTGGTGTAGCGGCAGCGGCCACCCTTCTTCACGATGATCTCCACAACAGCCGAGTGCAGCGAGTCGGACTTGTAAATCGGAGCGGTACAGCCCTCGACGTAGTGCACGTAGGCATCTTCGTCGACAATAATGAGCGTGCGCTCGAACTGTCCCATGTTTTCCGTGTTGATACGGAAGTATGCCTGCAGTGGGATGTCCACGTGGACGCCCTTCGGCACGTAAATGAAGGAGCCGCCGGACCAGACTGCGGTGTTAAGAGCGGAGAACTTGTTGTCACCGGACGGAATGACGGTGCCGAAGTACTCCTTAAACAGCTCCGGGTGCTCCTTGAGAGCGGTGTCGGTGTCCAGGAAGATAACGCCCTGGGCCTCCAGATCCTCGCGAATCTGGTGGTAGACAACCTCAGACTCGTACTGAGCGGCGACACCTGCGACCAGGCGCTGCTTCTCAGCCTCCGGAATGCCGAGCTTGTCGTAGGTGTTCTTAATATCCTCCGGCAGGTCTTCCCAGGTCTGGGCCTGCTTCTCGGTGGAGCGAACGAAGTACTTAATGTTGTCGAAGTCGATGCCCGACAAATCCGCGCCCCAGGTGGGCAGCGGCTTGCGGTCGAAGATTTCCAAAGCCTTCAAGCGACGTTCAAGCATCCACTCCGGCTCGTTCTTCTTAGCCGAAATATCGCGAACGACCGCTTCAGACAGGCCACGCTTCGCGGAAGCGCCAGCGGTATCCGGGTCGTGCCAACCGAACTGGTAGGCACCAATGGACTCGATAATCTCTTCGTCAGTCTGCGGAGTGGCAGCCTTCGTGGATTCAGCCACGTCGGTGGAGTTCTCATGGGCGAGGGTCATTCTCCGCTCCTTTCTTGTGGCGATTCAGTAAGTGTCTTTGTTACGGGAGTGAGTGGGATATTCGTAGTGCAGATACCGTTTCCATCAGCGATAGTCGCCAACGGTTGGGTGTGCTGACCTAATAATTTACTAACGGCTTCATGCTCCGCCGCGCAGAGCTCCGGAAACTCGGAGGCTACGTGGCTAATTGGGCAATGGTGCTGGCAAATTTGCACGCCGCCAGTGTTCTGGTTGATAGTTGCCGCGTACCCGGCCCGTCGGAAAGCATCGACGACGGCCTCTACGACCTCTTCCTTCTCTGCGTCCTGCCCCACTGGCGTGACGCCGAGCAGAATGTCATCAATGCGCTGACGGGCAAACTGGGCAACTGCCTGCTCACCACCGGCCTTGCGCAGTGCGGTCAGAGCTGCACTGGCAAGATCGTCGTAAGCGTGCCCGAATCTAGCGCGGCCCCGATCTGTCAGGCGATAGGACTTTGCTGGCCTGCCTCGGCCCCGGGGGCCGGTGCTGGGTGCCGGAGCGGTTTCGGCAAGACCTTCGTCCACCAGAATGTCAATATGACGGCGGACGCCTGCAGCGGATAGTCCCAGGGTGTCTGCGATAAAAGTCGCGGACGCCGGGTTGTGTTCCAGAAGCAATTGGAGAATGCGCTTGCGCGTATCACCATCATTGACTGTCGGCTTCCGATCTGCCATGACTGGTGAGTCACCTCCTGCGATTGGACTGCTGGATAATAATGGGTGTCTAGGTGGCTCAGCGAGGCAAGTATCCCACTTGCGCCGCTGGTGTATTAGACAACATAATTGTGTCGTAATTGGGTCACAATGTCCAACGCATTTAAATATCAATGCAACGTCGCTGATTAGAACGCCCTTTCGGCGTGTCGAATCGTCTACTATGTGACCTTGTGAAAACTAACCGACCTACCCCGCGCCGCTCGTCCACCTTCGACGACGCTCTCGGGGTGCGTGACGCCATTCCGAAGATTGGTCTGGCCGGTTCTAGGTCGGCAACCCTCCACCAGGGCTCAGAACAGCCGCTCCAACACCGCATCAATTACCGCGAACTCCGACGCTTCACCTGGCTGCGTTGGCTGGGTGCTCTCGGGGCGGTCTTTATTATGGTCGCCGGGATCGGCGCAGGCGCGACACCGGTGGTTGGAAATGAGTTTTGGGGTACACCACTTGGGCTAATCCTCGGTCGAATGTTGGTGGCAACGACAATCGTCACCTTCGTGGGCATTGGCATGTTAGTCACAGCCTGGTTGGGTGTCGGCGCTTTCGTTCTGGCCGGTGCGCGGACTCGCGTCACCGCAGTGACTACTCCGATGCTCATACGCACCTACGCGGCATGGGTATTGCCCTTGATGTTTACCGCTCCCCTGTTTACGCAGGATATCTATTCCTATTTGGCGCAGGCTGCAATTGTGGAGCGGGGTATGGATCCCTACCTCGCAGGGCCTGTTGACCTATTGGGAGCCAACGACCCACTTGCCCGATCGGTGCCATTGATTTGGTCGCACTCTCCGAGCCCATACGGTCCCACGGCCCTCGCAGTGGCATGGGGTATCGCCAAGATAACCAGCGACGGGGTGATCGCTTCCGTCTTTCTGCATCGACTCGTCGCCATTGTTTCGCTTCTCGTGGTGTCCTGGGCGCTGGTGCAGCTTGGTCGCCGCTGCGGCGTTAGCTCTCAGTTCACCCTCTGGCTGGGCACGCTCAATCCGCTGGTATTGCTGCACCTGGTGGGCGGTATCCACAATGAGGCCCTGCTGCTGGCACTCCTGCTTGTTGGTCTCGAACTGTGTCTGCGCGCTATCCACGGCCCTGCGCAATCGATGGTGCCCGATGAGCTGCCAGAACCCGGACCAATCGGACACGAGAACCAAAGCCGAGGTAGATCGTGGGCAATGTATGCAGGCGGTATTGTGCTCATCAGTCTCGCCGGAATGGTCAAAGTCACTGGTTTCGTGGCGCTCGGCTTCGCCGGCATGTGGCTGGCTCGAAAGTTTGGCAGTACCTGGAAGGCCGTTGCTCTTTCCGCGGTAGTGACGGGCGCAATGACCGTCGTCACGGCAGTCGTTGTTTCCTTAGGAACTGGTCTGGGCTTTGGTTGGATCACCGCGCAGGGTGGCGCCGCAACGGTGCGCAGTTGGATGTCGTTGACTACCCTGCTCGGGATCATCGCTGGTTTCTTCGGCAGGCTTCTGGGGCTCGGCGATATCAGCGACAGTGCTTTGCTGTTTACCCGCGGCATTGGCGTAGTGCTGGTGGCTGCCTGGCTCCTGCGCATGCTGTTAGCGACGTTCCGTGGGCGCATTCACCCGCTCGGCGGCTACGGCCTCGCGATGTTCGCTCTAGTAATCCTCTTCCCCGTCGTGCACCCCTGGTACCTGCTATGGGCCATCGTGCCCCTGTCCGCTTGGGCCAACCGGGTACAATTTCGCATTGCCGTGGTTCTGTACTCGGCAATTTTCAGTTTTGTAGTACTACCACGCGGCCTGGGGTTGCCTCCGGGCACCGTCGCTCAGATTTACCTACTGGCGTTGGTATTCTTCGTCGCAGTCATGTTCGTCATCTTGGCGTACTCGACGCGATCTAAGGTATTTCGCCTTCATTAAAACTGTGAGATTAGACTGACTAACCGTGAATAACGCTGCCAATTCTCCTGCTCTGCGCCTTGAGAACGTAACGAAGAAATTCGATGACGTTGAGGCTGTATCAGACCTTTCGCTTTCCCTGGATCGAGGTAGGGTTCTTGCGCTCCTCGGCCCCAACGGTGCTGGTAAGACCACAACCGTTGAAATGTGTGAGGGCTTCATCAAGCCGGATGAAGGGCGAATTCGCATTCTCGATCTCGACCCGGTCGCTCAAACCACAGCACTGCGCAGTCGCATTGGCATCATGCTCCAGGGCGGAGGCGCCTACCCCGGTGTTCGCGTTGGCGAAATGCTGAACCTCGTTGCCAGTTACTCCGCAAACCCGCTGGACACTGATTGGCTTCTTGAAGTCGTTGGCCTAGAACGCCATCGTAAGACGAACTACCGCAGGCTCTCTGGCGGTCAGCAGCAGCGACTGTCGCTCGCATGTGCCCTGGTCGGACGCCCGGAGCTTGTGTTCCTCGACGAGCCGACAGCAGGCCTCGATGCTCAGTCCCGTCTAGCCGTCTGGGATCTCATCTCGTCGCTGCGCCGTGATGGGGTCACCGTGGTCCTGACAACGCACCTCATGGACGAGGCCGAATCGCTTGCCGACGACGTTGCGATTATCGACCGGGGCCATTTAGTTGTGGCCGGTACCACCGAGGAGATCACTAGCGCAGGCGCATCGGCTCTCCAGGGAACGTCGTCAAGCACTGCTATGAAGATCAGCGTTCGAGGCAGCCTTGACTTCGAAGAGGTCAACCGCAACTTCAGCGAGTCCGGTCTTCCACAGCGTCTGCAGCGTTCTGGCGGTGGAGAGTTTTCCCTGATTGGTGAAGCTTCACCGCGCGCCTTGACTGTCTTGGCGCAGAGTTGCGAGCAGCAAGAGGTGTTGATCACCTCGTTGAATAGGGCGACGCAATCGCTTGAAGATGTCTTCTTGCAGATCACTGGAACGGAGATGAGGAGCTAATGACTACCGCACCGAGGGCCGATGCTTCCCGCTTTGCAAAGGGCACTTTCGCCCCAGCGCCACAGCGTTCGGACATGGCGAAGTTGGTCATGTCGCAGGCGTGGTTGGAAACGAAGCTCTTCTGGCGACATGGTGAGCAAATGCTCCTCACCATCATTATCCCGTTGGCGATGCTCATCGGCCTGGTGATGGTGCCGGTGTTGGAGCTCGATGATCCGCTCGAGCGTATCTTCCCCATGGTGCTGGCGATTTCCGTCATGTCTGCAGGGTTTACCGGACAGGCAATTGCCGTGGGCTTTGACCGCCGTTACGGAGCCCTGAAGCGCATCGGCGCCTCAGGCGTGCCACCCTGGGGCATTATCGCAGGCAAGATTGTGTCGGTCTGCACCACCGTCACGTTGCAGTACGTACTGTTTAGTCTCGTGGGGCTCGCCCTTGGCGCAGAGCTGTCGATTGGCGGCTGGCTGCTGGCTTATGTGGGGATGCTTCTGGGAACGTTCGTCTTTACCTCATTGGGCTTGCTCATGGGCGGTACGTTGGGAGCCGAGCTAATCCTAGGTCTGGCCAACCTGATCTGGTTCATCCTCATTGGTGCTACTACGTATGTGGCCGTTGCGCCATCGTTAGATGACATCAGCTCTGTACTGCTACACCTCTTGCCGTCCGTCGCGCTTACCGACGTGATCTCCGCGGCATTGGCCATGTCCGTCCATTGGTCAGCTGTCGGGGTGCTGATTGTGTGGGGTGTCCTTGGCGCTGCACTGGCGGCTCGCTGGTTCCGTTTTGATATGCCGAATGACTAGGAATCTATCGGGGAGTCTGCATAGAAAAGCGCAGCCCAACGCAGGGGTTTCGCTTATTACCATTTTCCGCCAGCATGGGTAGAATTTCTTAATGTGAATACTGCAGATCGAAGTTTGCCCCTATCGTTTTTGCCGCTGACACCAATCGGGCGCCAGAAGCTCTATGCCCTGCTGGTTTTGATTGCACAGGCGGCAATTGCGGTAACCGGTTCTATCGTCCGTGTTACTGGTTCAGGTCTCGGTTGTGCTTCGTGGCCTGAATGTCACCCAGGCAGCTTCGTTCCTGTCGCGGGGGAAGCAGAAATGCTCCATCAGATTATTGAGTTTGGCAACCGGCTGCTCACCTTTGTGCTGGTTGCTCTGACACTTCTGCTCTTTCTTTCGGTTATGCGTGTCGGTCGCCGTCAGGAAATCAAGTTGCTGGCCTTCCTCAACGGTCTCGGCGTTATCGTCCAGGCTGTTATCGGCGGTATCTCCGTTTGGGTTGACCTGAAGTGGTACGCCGTAGCGCTGCACTTCCTGCCTTCGATGATTCTGGTCTGGCTCGCTGGCATGCTTTTCGTCAAGATTTCTGAGCCTGACGACGGCACTGCTACCCGCATGTACCCGCGCTATCTGCGCTATCTGGCTGCCGCCTCCGGCTTGGCCCTGACGATGACGCTGATTACCGGAACTATGGTCACCGGTGCCGGACCACACGCTGGAGATGCTTCGGTGCTCCCGGAGGATCGCCTCCAGCTACCGATTGTTGACCTGGCGCATATCCACGCTGGTTTTATGTACCTCTACCTTGGCCTGGTTATCGGCCTCATTTTCGGTCTGCTGGCCTCGGAAGCCTTTGCACCTGTGCGTAAGGTTGCCATCGCACTCGTTGTGTTCATTTTGGCTCAGGGCGTAGTTGGAATGATTCAGTATTGGTCCGGTGTACCGGAGGCATTGGTGCCGGTTCACGTTGCCGGATCTGGTATCTGCACCGCTTTGACTGCAGTACTTTTCCAGCACGGTTACCGCACTGTCGGTGGGAGCGCAGAAGTCACTGGCTCGCTTGAAGGCGATGCGGCTGCCGCCACTGTTGCTTCGGAGAAGAACGTCGAGGTTACCGCGTAGCTAGCTGCCGGTCAGCGGCTGTATTAACCACTGTGGTTACCGGCTGTTGATTCCTGCTTGAACCGCCTAAACACGCGCTTTGGTTGTGCGTGTTTAGGCGGTTCTGCTGTCTGCTCGGCTCCGTGTGCTCGGATGTGCGTTTCCCAGTGGCTAGCGGGCTGCGCGGGCGGTGCGGGCTGCGCGGGCGGTGCAAGGGGGCGGTCTGCCCACCTATCGATCCGAGTTACTGACTATGTTTATGACAGAAATCGCGCGAAAAATGGCCTGAAAGTGTCATAAACTCGCACAGTTTCACATTTGCAGCCCGTGCCCATCTCCACACACAAAAAGAGGCCCTTCCCGCAACCGGAAAGGGCCTCTTCAAAGGAGCTCAGCAGCTGACCTAGAACATGCTCGAAATTGTCTGCAATCCGAGTACGGCATCGAGAGAAAGCGCCACACAGACGATAGACAAGTAGTTGTTCGACATGAAGAACAGCTTCATCGGCTTGATCTTGCCACCGGTCTTAACGTGGCGGTGCAGGTCAATGGCGCCCCACAGGAACCAGGCACCAGCGCCAACGGCGCCAATCAGATAAATCCAACCCGCGTACGGAACCAACAGCAGAGTGGTAATCACGGTCGCGGCGGTGTAGTAAATAATGCGCTTGGAAACGACGATTGCCGGCTTGACCACTGGCATCATCGGCACGCCAGCGGCCTTGTAGTCCTCCTTGTAGCGCAGGCCCAATGCCCAGGTGTGCGGCGGAGTCCAGAAGAAGATAAGCAGGAACAGGATGAATGCCTGCCACCAGTGAGCGAGCCCCGTAATCTCCGGGTTGTTGTCAGTGATTACGGCCCAGCCGACCATCACCGGCATACAACCCGCAGCGCCACCCCAAATTACGTTCTGATCAGTACGGCGCTTCAGCCACAACGTGTAGACGAAGATGTAGAAGGCAATCGTAATCAGAATGAAAACGGCGGCCAGCAGCGAGTTACACAGCAACCACAGCCATAGGAACGACGCAATCATCAAGACAGTGCCGAAAATCGCTGCCGCTCGACGGCTAACCTGGTTGCGCGCGAGCGGGCGACGGCGAGTACGGCGCATCTTCTGGTCAATGTCGTAATCCATGACCATGTTGAAGGTGTGCGCAGCTGCGGCACCCAACCAACCACCGAACAAGGTGAGAAGAATCAGTCCAACGTGAACATGACCGCGATCAGCCTGAAGCATTGCGGGAATGGCCGCGACGAGCAGGAGCTCGATAATTCTTGGCTTAGTCAGTGCAATATACGCCTTGACTGTTTCCAACAAAGCAATGTCCCTTTCACGCGCCATAAACAAACCCCCCGTTTACAGATAGTCGGATGTAACGGTCGGAAAGTTCCCGACGAGTTTTTCCGCAAAATTAAATGAGGGGCAGGCAATCAGTTTACCGGTAATCATAACGGTTCCAATAATGACCGTCGTAAAGCATGTGCGGCGCGCCCTCTGAGACTTATCTCTCAGCTATTCGGCCCGGTTTGAACCCGGAGCGCGCAATCCTAGTTAGTATGGAAGAGAATTTTACTAATCCATTTGGATACTAGGAGTCATTCACGTGACACTGTCGACTGAGCATGAAGCACGGGTTGTGCGCAACTACCCCTCGGACTGGTCTGACTTGGATACGAAGGCCGTAGATACGGCCCGTGTGCTGGCTGCAGACGCCGTTGAAAAGGCAGGTTCGGGGCACCCCGGCACTGCGATGAGCCTCGCACCGCTGGCTTACTCTCTTTACCAGCGCGTTATGCGCCATGACCCGAAGGATACGAAGTGGATCGGCCGTGACCGTTTCATTCTCTCCTGTGGTCACACCTCTCTGACGCAGTACGTCCAGCTGTACCTCGGCGGTTTTGGCCTGGAGCTCGATGACCTGAAGGCGCTGCGTACGTGGGACGCTCTCACCCCGGGTCACCCGGAGTACGGCCACACTGACGGCGTGGAAATCACCACTGGCCCGCTGGGTCAGGGGCTGGCGTCGGCTGTCGGTTTTGCCATGGCTTCGCGACGGGAACGTGGGCTGTTCGACCCGGAAGCTGCTCCGGGTGAGTCTCCGTTTGATCACTACGTGTACGTCATCGCTTCTGATGGTGACGTTCAGGAGGGTGTCACTGCCGAGGCCGGCTCGCTGGCCGGCACTCAGCAGCTGGGCAACCTGATTGTCTTCTGGGATGACAACGGCATCTCCATCGAGGACGACACCACCATTGCTTTCACCGAGAATGTCGCGGACCGCTACCGTGCTTATGGCTGGCAGGTCATTGAGGTTGACGGCGGCGAGGACGTCGCGGCACTCGAGGCTGCTGTCGAGGAGGCCAAGAAGGATACGGAGCGTCCGACCTTCATTCGCGTTCGTACTGTGATCGCTTACCCGGCTCCGACGAAGATGAACACCGGCGCATCGCACGGTGCTGCTCTTGGTGGCGAGGAGATTGTCGGCATCAAGGAAGCTCTCGGCTTCGATACCGACAAGAGCTTTGACGTCGCTGACGAGGTCATTGAGCACACTCGCAAGCTAGTTGAGCGCGGTGCTGAGGCTCATGCACAGTGGCAGGTCAAGTTCGACGAGTGGGCTGCGGCTAACCCGGAGCGCAAGGCTCTGCTGGACCGTCTGACCGCTGGTGAGCTGCCGGAGGGCTTCGACGCTGAGCTGCCGACTTGGGAGCCGGACGAGAAGGGCGTTGCTACCCGCAAGGCCTCTGAGGCCGCGCTGCAGGCACTGGGCAAGACCCTGCCGGAGCTGTGGGGTGGCTCGGCTGACCTGGCTGGCTCCAACAACACCGTCCTGAAGGGTGAGCCGTCCTTCGGCCCGAAGTCCATCACCACCGGTACCTGGACCACCGACCCGTACGGCCGCAATCTGCACTTCGGTATCCGTGAGCACGCCATGGGCTCGATCCTCAACGGCATTCTGCTCCACGGTGGCACCCGTCCGTACGGCGGCACCTTCCTTATCTTCTCGGACTACATGCGTCCGGCTGTCCGCCTAGCATCGCTGATGGGCATCTCCCCTATTTACGTCTGGACTCACGACTCCATTGGTCTGGGCGAAGACGGTCCGACGCACCAGCCTGTTGAACAGCTGGCTTCGCTGCGCGCTATCCCGGGTGTGTCCACTGTCCGCCCGGCTGACGCTAACGAGACCGCTCAGGCTTGGGCCGCTGTTCTTCAGGGCGAGGCAGGCCCGAAGGCTCTGGCCCTGACCCGCCAGAACGTTCCGGTCTTGGAAGGTACCAAGGAGAAGGCCGCTGAGGGCGTCCGTCGTGGTGCGTACGTGCTTGTCGACGGCGCCAAGGAGACCCCGGACGTCATCCTGATGGCTACCGGTTCGGAAGTTCACCTCGCTGTCGAAGCTGCTGACAAGCTGGCTGAGGAAGGCGTCAGCGCCCGCGTTGTCTCCGTTCCGTGTCTTGACTGGTTCGAGCAGCAGGACGATGCCTACCGCGAGCAGGTTCTGCCGAAGTCCGTCCGCGCTCGTGTCTCGGTTGAGGCCGGTATTGCAATGCCGTGGTACCGCCACCTGGGTGATGCTGGTCGCGCTATCTCCCTGGAGCACTTCGGTGCATCGGCTCCGTACAAGGAGCTGTTCGAGAAGTTCGGCATCACAGCAGAGGCTGTTGTCGATGCCGCCAAGGAGTCCATCGAGGCTGCTAAGTAAGTTTGTTAAAACCTGGCGCTATCGGCCGTTGTCGGGACGGGATTTGTGAAAACCGTACCGCGCTCCGGTAGCGCCAGTATTGTTTGTGACGCACAGTAGTTTAAGGACATACAACTTTTAGCGAAGTCTTTAGGCAACGAAGCGGTATTGACAGAAAGGCGTTAAACACTATGGGAAACACCACGATGGAAGCGCTCGCCAAGGTAGGGACTTCGGCGTGGCTCGACGATCTTTCGCGCCAGCGCCTCACCTCGGGCGATTTGAAAAATCTTATTGAAGAGCTTCGGGTTGTCGGTGTCACTACTAACCCGGCAATCTTCTCTTCGGCGATGACCGCCGGTGAGGATTACGACTCTCAGCTGGCGCAGCTCACTGCAGAGGGTGCGAACCCGGCAGATGCTGTGTTCGCGATGGCAATCGACGACGTCCGCGATGCCTGTGACCTTTTCGCTGGTGTATCCGAAGAAACCGACGGTGTCGATGGCCGTGTGTCCATCGAGGTCGATCCTCGCTACGCCGACAACTACGAGGCCACGATTGCGCAGGCCCGTAAGCTCTGGGAGCGCGTCGGCAAGCAGAACGCGATGATTAAGATTCCGGCGACCGATGCTTCCCTGCCGGCTGTCACCCAGGCTCTGTCCGAGGGAATCTCGGTAAACGTCACCCTGATTTTCTCGGTGGAGCGCTACCTGCAGGTCATTGATGCGTTCATCGAGGGCATTGAGCGTGCGAAGGACAACGGCGTAGACCTGGCTTCGGTTCACTCTGTTGCGTCGCTGTTTGTTTCCCGCGTTGACACCGAAATCGATGCTCGCCTGGACAAGATCGACTCCGAGGAGGCCCTGGCTCTGCGCGGCAAGGCTGGTCTGGCCAATGCCCGTGCAGCTTACGCCAAGTTCGAGGAGACTTTCTCGGCGCAGAATATTCGCTGGGCACAGCTGGAAAACGCCGGTGCTAAGCCGCAGCGCCTGCTGTGGGCTTCGACCGGTGTGAAGAACCCGGCTTACCCGGACACCCTCTACGTCACTGAGCTGGCTGCACCGCAGACTGTGAATACCATGCCGGAGAAGACGCTGCGTGCTGCCGGGGGCTTCGAGGGCGAGGTTCGCGACGCCGTCAGCGGCCAGGGGGAAGCAGCCAATGCCGTTATGACTCAGCTCAGCGAGATTGGCATCGACCTCGATGACGTCTTCGCTGTCCTGGAGCGCGAGGGCGTGGAGAAGTTCGTGGACTCCTGGCAGTCCTTGCTCGAGTCGATTGCACAGCGCATGGAGCAGCTGAAGTAAGCCTGCTGATTATCTAGGTGCCTGTTGGTAGTGGCTGCGTTTCTGGCTGGCGCCAGCAGGTCGCCTGGCGCTCCGAGTTACTGACTGCGTTTATGTCAAAAACGGCCCGGTAGGTTCAGGCGGTGAATGCATCACCACTTTCGACCAGGAGAAGTAGTGAAGCAAACCCGCCGAACGAAATAC